>CAMJPH010000005.1 GCA_946407715.1 uncultured Bacteroidales bacterium
CTCTTGTCCGGTCTGGCACAATTGGCGAAAGCGGACGGCACACTCCATCCCGCCGCGAAACTGTACCTCCAAAGCTTAGGCCACGAACTGGGTTATGCGGATGATGCCCTGAAGATGCTTCTTGAGTAATAGGGCCGTATCGCATACGCCCTACCATGTGGAGACGCGGCGCGCCGCGTCTCTGCAATCCCCAAACCGGGCGTTGACCCATCGCGGTCGGCGCCCGAGTTTTTCATATTGGATTATTTTGTAATTTTGCGGGGTTGAAAAATACATACAACTGAATTATGAATAATAAGGACTTTTGGGATTCGGTAAACGCCATCATAGTGGAGGGCTTCACTCCCGAAGGTCTTCAGAAATTGGATGAATATGCGGAACAATTTGTCACAGGAAGGCTTGTATATCAACGATTTTCACCGGCGGAACAGCATGGCTGCGCAGCGGGAGGTCCTGCACATGTTGTTGCATCCCTGCTCGCGGGAGCAGAAACTCATGCAAATAGAATTGCTGCACAAGATGTCGGAGGATTCCAAAGAGAGCTCCAACAGGGAAAGGAACAAGCTGAAATCTTAGAACGATGGGCGAAAGCCATTGGTTGTTGGACAGATGATGTGGACAATGCCCTCCAAAATGTTTTGGGAACGAAGATCGCTGAAGGCGGCGAGGCGATGGTATATGACCACGGAGCCACTTTAGTGAAATCGATAGGACTTGATTATTTTGTACAGCCCATACTTGCACTTGACAGAATCACTTTGCATAACACTTGTTTTCCTGAAACAAAACTTTATGTCTTAGGTTTTGGAAAAGCAGATGAAGAGTTTAAAATCATTGTAGAGCAAGCTTTTGTAAAGGGCACTCACGTCCCAGATAGTGAAATATCTACCTTTGCCCAAAACATGGGCTTCAAACAAATCAACCCCAAAAACTGGACATACGCCACCCCCGAAATATACTTGAGCGACCTCCATGATGAGAATGTGATTCGTTCCGAAGAGGGAAACATCTTCGTAGTGGACTGCGACATCCGCATCAACACACCAGAACTGCGTTGCGGGGGCGTGCGAGAACTGACGACGGAAGTGCGGTTCCGAGAATAATTATCTGCCCCTACAACTCCCCTACGCGCACCATGACCGAATCTATGGGTCATAGACTCCCTATTTCCCCCTCAGTGCCTCATCCCAATCTTCCGCTATCTCTTTGCAAAATTCAATATCGGGATCGTTCGGGTCGTAGCTCTTGTCGATGCCGTACCATTCGAGCTCCTCTTTCTCTTCGGCGCTTTTTCTCTTTTTCTTCGCCATTTCCAACAGACGCTTGTAGCCCGGCACGCCGCCGCAATCCTCCGGCGGACACGCACCTTGGCCGTCCACGAATGCGATGCGGTGCTTTTCCCCTTTCTTGTAGGGACGTATGCCGACCACGCTGATATCGTGCCACCAACTGTCGCCGAAATCGTATTCGAATGTCATTTTGTCCTTCTCGGTCTTCAGCAAGTCCGAAAGCGTGTAGTCGGAATAGAGTTTCACGTTGCCGCGGAAACTCATGTCCACACTCTCCTCGTCGCTGTAGAACGTCTTGTTGTGCATGAAATGGAACAGATGCACATCCTCCCAGCCCATGACGTCAATCAGGAGATGCCCGAGGAAGTCGAGCTCCACGTTGGAGGGGACCTTCAACTCGCGCCAGATATCGATGCCGATGTCGTTGAGCTTGATGCGAAGATGATACTCCGACACGTTCGTGCGCTTGAGGGTCGGTTTCTCGTAGGGACAATAGTCGTCATCATCGTAGTTATCGTCATCGTTGTAATTGCCGCCGTTTGTCAAAGGGGGCAAAAAGGCGAAGTTATCATCCACAGCGTCTCCGTCAGGAAGATTGTCACACTCTTTCTGCCACTCGTCCAAGATTATGTTGGCAAGTTTCACGGCAAGCTTGTCTCCATTGATCGCATTCCGGAAGATGCCAATGAAGCTTAACATAGCGGTTTTCCTTTTGAATATATCGTCAGATGGGATAGTTTCTTTTTTCTTTGCCATAAATTCTTTGTTTGAAGAATGAAATGACAAAAATACAAAAAATGTTGATTAGTCTTTCATCTCACCCTTGTATCCTCACCGCAACCGCATCAAAATCAGTTACATCCAGTAAATACGGATTAGATAGATTCGGTTGCCAAAGGTTTTATGACAACTGAATCTGTCTCCCCCTACCCATAGGTTTCGCATATATCAGGCATACTGTTCCCATACTTAAGAGTATGGCTACACTATAGCATCTACTTGCCAGATGCTTGCCATTTACTTGGTTGTAGCGATGGAATGTGATGGAATTTGTGTGTTTTTACGAGCAGGAACGATGGAGGATTCGTTTTTTTACATGTCTCCTGACCAACCGTGCCCCAAATCCCAATGTTCGTCATAAACAAACTCGAAATAAGGCAACGAGAATTCCTTTTCGAGCAATTCGGTCAGTTCGTCTTGAATAGGTTCAGCCCAATGTCCCACAAGCACGATGAACTTATTGATGTTCCAAGCTACTCTTCCGCGTGGGATTTGGGTGTAGTCGCCTTTGAATTTCGTATCTTCATGCGTGGCTTGGGCCTTGAAAAACTCCTTTGCCCAGATTTGTCGGTGCAGTTTCGGATAGTTGATGAAGGGCATCCCTTTGTCGGCGGCCTCTTCCACCATCTTTGGAGTCAGCTCTTGTTTGCAGACTCCGAAAAAGGTTTTGTCATTCAAGTCGTACCAAAAAATGCCCACACACGGCATCTGTTCGTCAAACGCCTTCATACTCGCCATCTGTTCGGCCCGTTCTTTGTCGGATAATTCAGTCATCGTTCTGATAAAAGGTGATTCGTTTCGGACGGCAAATGTACAAATTTATTTCGGATATTCGAATTACTTGCACACCCAAAGCGTTCGAAAGGAATCTAACAAGAATTCCGCCACCCTCTCCCCTTGCGCCACCCTCTCCTCCAATGTCTCCAACGCCCGCCGTTTCACCGCATCATCCTCATTTTCGGCATGGTTGAGGATGAGGTGCCGCTCGTAGTCCACGGTAAACTCCGGGTGGCCTTGAAAGGTGAGGATGTGGTGGCCGATGCGAAAGCCCTCGTAACGGCAGAAATCGCTGGTGGCGAGGGGGATGGCACCTTCCGGCAGTTCCGTCACCTGGTCGTGGTGGTTGACGATAAGGCGCATTTTCTTGTCGGGGAACCAGGGGAGCAAGTCCGCATCCAAAACCTCCATCTCGCGGATGCCCACACCCCAGCCGCCGGGGAAGCGCTCCACCCGTCCGCCCAATGCCTGCGCGATGACCTGGTGCCCGAAGCAGATGCCGACGAGGGGGATTTGCTGCTCCGCGGCCTTCCGAATCCACTCCTGCAAAGATAAGATCCACGGCAGGTCGTCGTAGGCGGCGTTGTTGGAACCTGTGATGAGGTAGAGCTCATCCGCGGCGGGATGTTCCGGCAATTCGCCGTCCAGAGTGCGAAACACCTTGAGGATGATGTTTGGGTCCACGGAATGGAACCGCTTCTCGAAAAAATATTCGTGGCTCGGGATGCTCTCTGGCAGCAGTCCGGCGAACGTGTCGCAAAGAAGGATGTTGATGATGGGTTGGTGCATGGGTTTGTTGATTTCAGACGGCAAAAATACTTTTTTTCATCAAACTGCAACCTTTTGGATTTTTTGTGTCATATGAATAGACAAAAGAATTAATTTTATAGCGTTGTTTGCTTATCTTGATGTTTAACGGACTCCGCACCAAGGTCGTCGGGAAATTCCTGCTTTTCCTGCTGGTCTTTTACCTGCTGTTCCGCAAGCCGAGGATGTTCAATGTCAGATGGATGCATATCGCGATATCCTTATGCTGGTCAAAAGACAATCTATGGTGCTCTCCATCACGATGATTTTCATTCTCATCGTCATCCACTTTTTCTCGTCGCATTACCTGCCGAACATCTTGTCCCAACATCTCACCTCGAACGACACTTTGTACGGGCAGGGTAATTTTTTCGCCTTCGTTCCAACCATTTGTGATATTGCGTTCAATCTGGTTGCTTTTATCCTTTATCGCAGAGAGAAGAAACAACAAAACCTGTAGAATTGTATCAAAACAGTTTCCGCAGATCCATTGTCAGGAACTCCTCTATGGGAAGACCGCCTTCGCCAATAACAAGGATTTCCATCAGGGCGTTGTTGTAAAACTGGAATTTCGGGATGCTGGCATTTCTGCGTGCGGCAAATTTCACCGTGCCTTATCCGAGTACTGCAACCCTAACTTTTTCCACACTGGAACCTCCTTGGTCAGGATGATATTGTAAAACCGCTCGAAATCAGCTTTGAAGGCATCTTCGGTGGGCCAGTCAGGGTAGGCGTTCCAAGCACGCTCGGCCGTGCCGAGACCTTTGGGGAGCATCTGGTAGGTGGCGTCGGAGAAGCTGCGGAGCTGCGACGACCACAGCGCGGCCTCCACCCCGACGATGTCGCCGATATACTCCTTGGGCTGCAACGAGAAGGTTTTCCGCTCATCCACGTAGCCGGCCCAGTTGAGGCCGATTTCGAACGGACTGTCGTTGTTGGCCAAGTCCAAGTAGGTGTGGTCCGCGGGGGAAACCATCACGGGAAATCCCTCTATCCCCTTGGTATTCCATACGTTGAGGAAATAGAGCGATTTCCGCAAGCGCTCCTGCGTCTCGGGCGTCAAGTTGCGGGCGATGTCTTCCCAACCCGCCAGTTTGATGCCGCGCTCTTCGGCCAAGTCCAACATTCCGTTGATGAACTGATCCTTCAGCGCACGACGATCGCGGCCCGACCACGCGCCAGCAGGCACCTCGTCTCCGCCGATGTGGATGGCGGGCAACGGCACCCCGGCCTCGCGATGCAGCCGGATCACCTCGTCGAAAACTTTTCCGTAGAATGTGTAAACACTTGGCAGATAGACACTCAGTACATTGTCGGTGAAGTCCTGCGCCGACCAATAGTGCGAGGTGTCGGCAGGATCCTGCAAGCGGTAGGTGGCGTCTCCCGTGCGTCGTTCGTAAGCCTGCATCGCCTTGATGGAGGCCCGCGAGTGTCCCGGCGTGTCGAATTCCGGCACCACCCGGATGCGCCGCTCCCAAGCGTAACGGAGAATCCGCTGGTACTCCTCCGCCCTGTAATAGGTGCTGTAGCCGATGCGCCCGTTGCAAGTGGGCTTCAGAGCGGCGGTTTCCTGCAGGTTCCAGTCGGGCAGTTCGTGGTGCGCCCCGTATTCCGTAAGCTCCGGTAACCCGTTGATTTCTAAGCACCCCGACTCATCGTCCGCGATGTGGAAGTGCAGCGTGTTGAGTTTCCATTCCGCCATCAGGTCGAGGATGGCTAACACCTCATCCACCGTACGGAAGTCGCGCGCCACATCGAGCATGAACCCACGGTAGGGCATGTCGGGCCAGTCCTCGATGGTGAAGGGAACAAGCGGCTTCCACAGTTTCTCAAGGGTCATCTTCGCGTAAAAGGCACCGTCCTCATCTTCGGATTCCACCGTCACATTGTCGAAATCCCAAATTGTGATGCGGTACCAGCCGGCGGGGTGTTCGCCGCTATCCTCCATCGGTTCCGTGCCAAAGTGCATGCGCTTCACCCGGGGGATGATGTCGCCAAAGGAAATCTCACCGCCACTGGAGGTATATCTGTTGGCAACAACGTCTGTATCTTTCTGTTTAATAAAGTGATATGTCACTTTCATCGGTTGGTCGGATTTGCCCTTTTGCTGGAGGACGAAGCCTTTGGGCGCCCAGCCGTGTCGCGGCAGCGGCCGACCGAAGTACTTCAATGTGACCTTGCCGCTTTTCGGGATGTCGATGTACCAGGAAGTGCCCTGATAGTGGAGCATGGCGGGGCCTTCGATGTACGTTTTGCCGTCGAAGAGCTCCTGAAACCAGACGCGGGAGCCTTTGGTCACGTTATGGAGCACGAGCGTGTGCAGCGCGTGGCCCGAGTTGTCCGCCGCACCCTCCGTCCACTCAGCTTTCGGTGTCTGCGCAAAAACAACCGAGTAGAGCAGAAAAAATAGGAGTATGATGTTTTTTCTTCTCATGTGGGTGCAAAAGTACAATTTTTTATATACTGTTGTGAAAAACAAAAAACATCGTAACGAAAAGACCGACGAAACGGCAGGAAGAATCGCTGTTTCAAAACGTTGGTTCGTTGATGCGCATGCCTCAATCACTAAACAATCCAACAGTTCAACAAATCAACTTTTTTAGTATCTTTGCCGCCCAATTTTCAGATATAAAAAAAGTTAACAATATGGAAAGAATTTCAAAGAGAGTGCTGGATATGCCGGCTTCAGAAACATTGGCCATGACCGCATTGGCACGTGAGTTAAAGGATAAAGGTCAGGATGTCATCAGCCTGAGTATCGGTGAACCCGATTTCAACACACCGGAAACCGTAAAAGAATACGCTAAACAGGCTATCGATGACAATTTCACGCATTATCCACCAGTTCCCGGTTATGCCGACCTTCTGAAAGCCATCAGCCATAAGTTCAAGAGAGACAACAATTTGGATTACACTACGCAACAGATTGTCGTTTCCACAGGCGGTAAACAAGCCATCTACCAAACGGTCATGGCATTGGTGAACCCCGGTGACGAGGTGATTATCCCCACTCCTTATTGGGTTTCCTATCGTGCCATCGCGCAAATGGCCGAAGCTGAAATCAAGTATGTCCCTTGCAAGATCGAGAACGATTTCAAGATTACGCCCGCTCAATTGGAGGCCGCCATCACCCCGAAAACCAAGCTGATGATGTTCAGCAGTCCTTCCAACCCTACGGGTATGATCTATTCCAAAGAGGAACTCCGTGCCATCGCAGAGGTAGTCGCCAAACACCCGCAAATGATGATCATGTCGGACGAAATTTACGAACACATCAACTTCGTAGGTGGCCACGAAAGCATCGCGCAATTCGATTTTATTAAAGATCAAGTGGTTACGGTCAATGGTGTGGCGAAAGGATTTGCCATGACGGGCTGGCGTATCGGTTTCATCGGCGCACCCGTGGAGGTGGCCAAGGCCTGCAACAAGCTGCAAGGACAGATCACTTCCGCCACCGGCTCCATCTCCCAACGCGCCGCATTGAGAGCCATGGAAATGGACCCCAAAACCTCGGAGGACATCATCAACATGCGGAATATCTTCAAGATGCGTCGCGACATGGTCTATGACCTGCTGAAGCAAATCCCCGGTTTTGAGGTCACGCTGCCGCAGGGCGCCTTCTACTTCTTCCCGAAAGTGAGCAGTCTGTTCGGCAAACATGTGCCTGCTGACTCAAAATTCGCCGCCCAGTACAACAAAACGGTCCTCGAGAATTCCACCGACCTCGCATTCTACTTCCTGTTGGACGCCAGCGTTTCCACCGTACAAGGCACCGCCTTCGGTGACGACGACTGCATCCGCCTCTCCTACGCCACCTCCGAAGACCGCCTCAAAGAAGCCTGCAAACGCATCAAACAGGCCGTTGAAAATCTGAAATAATAAAGAGCATAATTCCTTAAGCAGCCTCGAAGAGGCAAGACGCGCGAAGCGCAATTAACCCCACACAAGCGAAGCGCAGTGTGGGGGGCAAACAAAGAGGAAAAAGAACGAAGTGCTAATAACCCCCACACAATCGTCAGCGTTGTGTGGGGTTAACAAAACGAAAAAAATATGAACAAATTCAAGAAATTAGTGACAGTTATAGCCATCATCACAGGCATGGTGGCAGTCTCACAAGCGCAAAACATCCAATTCACCCTGCTGCACTCTAACTCAAACGAGGCGGTGGTGCGCGTGGATTTCGGCACCTTCCAAACGGAAACGGTCTCCGTGAACGGCGAAGATATGCAAAAGCTAAATATGCCGAACGCCTATCCCGTCTTAAAAAAGGGCAGTCCAGAACTGCTGCAAACGGCATTCTCCTTGATAGTACCCGAAGGAAGCAACCCTGAAACGGAAATCCTGGATGCGCAATACACTGTTGTAGAGTCTTTTGCCTTAGCACCATCAAAAGGTAATCTATATCGTAATGTGGATCCGGAGAATGTTCCATATACGAAAAACGCAGATTATCAAGCGGCCGACTACCTATTAGGCAATGCAATACAAACGGGAGAAACCTATCAGCTTCGTGATTACCAGGGAATGAATTTCAAGGTTTATCCTTTTGATTACAACCCTGTGGCGCAGAAGCTGAAGATTTACTCTTCCGTGACAGTCAAGGTGACATTCAACAGCACGAGGTCTGTGACCGCTGCCACTAAGATCAACCGCACATTCGAAGCCGTTTATGCCAACCAATTCTTGAATTACCATGGTTTGCGCAGTACTCCCGTAACCGAAGAAGGTGACATTCTGATTATCTGTCCCGAAAACTTCATGGAAGCCATGCAGCCGTATGTTGACTGGAAAATCCGGAACGGCTATAACACTGAAATGGTTACGGTGACTGCTGCCGGCAACAATGCAAATGCCATAAAAACTTACATCACAAATTATTATAATGAACACAATCTGGCTTTTGTGATTATTGTGGGTGACAACGCACAATTCCCCACCCCGACCGTCAGCGGAAACAAATCTGACAACTACTTCACGGAAATCGCCGGTAATGATAATTACCCCGACATCATTTTAGGCAAGATTTCCGCT
The DNA here is from genome assembly GCA_946407715.1 of uncultured Bacteroidales bacterium. The sequence goes on from CAMJPH010000005.1 coordinate 8,685, forward strand.
GAAAACGTCGCGCAAGTGGAAACACAGGTGCAACGCTTCATCGAATACGAACAGAATCCGCCGGAAACCTCCCACTTCCCCTCTTTCATGGGTATCGCCTCCAGTCAAGGCCCTGGCGACAACAACGAGTACGACTACCAGCACATTCGCAATATCGACAATAAACTGCAAGATTACACCTATACATCTGGTTATGAACTGTTTGAAGGCAGTCAAGGTGGTTTGGACGCATCCGGAAACCCAACTGCTGCGATGGTGACAACGGGTGTTAACAATGGCGTCGGAATTATTAGCTACTGTGGTCATGGCGATGTGCAAATGTGGGTCACCACCAGCTTTAACAATAATAATGTCAACAATTTGACAAATGTCAATAAGCTCCCGTTCATTCTTTCAGTGGCTTGTGTTAACGGTGAATACCATACGGGGACTTGCTTCGCTGAAGCCTGGCTGCGCGCCACGCACAACGGACAACCAACAGGTGCTGTCGGTTTTACAGGCTCTACCATCAACCAACCGTGGAATTCGCCCATGTGCGCCCAAGATGCCATGATTGACCTTTTAATCGGTACTAACCAAGATAATCAGAACTTTACTTTCGGTGGCATGTTTTTCAACGGGATGATTAAAATGTTGGATGTCTATAACGATGTGGAAGTTTTTCGCACCTGGATTCTGTTCGGCGACCCCACGCTTCAGATGCGCACCGCTGTTCCCGAACAACTTGAAGTCACCCACAATGCCATCCTTCCCGCCGGCGTTCCTTCTGTGACATTTTCTTCCGCAGTTGAGAATGCGAAAATCACAGTTACCCATAACAACGAAGTCGTGGCGACAGGTCGCATTACAGGTGGTGAATATACGCTCACTTTCAACGACACTTATCTGCCAACAGACACGCTGAAAGTATTAGCCACCGCCACAAACTATCTTCCTTATGAAGGCACGATAAATTTCATTCCAAACGAGGGACCTTATGTGATTATAGGTGACCTGACCCTGACTGACAAAACCCTTCCGTTTGTGAACAACCAGCCTAATAATTTGCCTGAATTTGGCAAAACCATGACTGTGACACCGCAAATCATCAACATCGGCAATCAAAATGCCTCTAACGTGCGCATCAATGTCTCCACTGAAGACGAATACATCACTTTGAACAATCCGATTCTGACTGTCACAACGTTACCTTCACACGACACGTTGGCCAATTCCCCCACATTCACCTTCACGGTCGAAAATGTCGTGCCAGCCAACCATAACGCAATCATCAGAATGGAAATCATCTTCAACAATGACACGATAGTGCAATCCAAGTCCGTGAAACTGTACGCTCCGCAGCTGAGTATTACCACGCTGGTGATTGACGATACAGAAACGGGTAACGGCAACCACAGAGCCGATTACAACGAAACGTTTAACTGCAACATCACCATTGCCAACACGGGAAATATGCCTATTGTCGGCGGTAACATTTTCTTTGAGAATCCTGGCAACGAATTGACTTTCCAAAACGATTCCATCCATTTTCCAGAGATAGGGGTTAACGGTTCTGTTACAGTCTCGTTGCAGGTAACAGTCGGCAATATCACTCAGGAGCCGACCATTTCGTACATCAAATCCGGGCTTTGGGTTAACTACTATTACGCATCCGCCAACTTCCCCATCAAAGTGGGAGCGGCGATAGAGGATTGGGAAACTGGTGATTTTTTGAATATGGCATGGCAGAATACTTCATCCACACCATGGACTATCACTACAACAGCACCGTATGAAGGCACATACTGTTCCAGGTCAGGTGCAATTGACAACAACAGTAATACTATGCTGAAAATTACCGACACCGCCACTGTTGCAGATACCATATCTTTCTATTACAAGGTGTCCAGCGAACAGAACTATGACAAACTGACGTTTAAGATCGACGGACAGACCAAGGGCGAATGGAGCGGAAACATTAGTTGGACCCGCGCTGCCTACCCGGTGAATGCTGGTCCACACACCTACACATGGACTTATTCCAAAGATTACTACGGAACCTCTGGCAAAGACTGCGCTTACATTGATGCCATCTCTTTCCCTTGCGGCAAGGTGAATTATCCCGTGGGGCTTCAAGATATAAACGAAAATACCAAAGACATCCGAACTTGGCCGAATCCGACTACAGATATCCTTCATGTCCAGTTACTTGATGAAGGTAATCGGGATTATACCTATCAGCTCTTCAATCTGAACGGAAAGTTGCTGCAAGGCGGGCATCTGACGGACAACAGTACCGAAATTGATGTAAGAAGTTTGGTTTCGGGAGTTTATCTTTTGAGACTGGAAAACAGCCTGCATCAGACACAAACTGTCAAATTCATCAAGAAATAGTCATGAACAAAACGAGACCGCTGATATTGGTTGTCAACGATGACGGCTACGAAGCCAGGGGGTTGGAGGCGATGATAGAAATTGCCAAGCCGTTGGGGGAAGTGGCGGTGGTGGTGCCTGACCGGACCCGCTCCGGCATGGGGCACGCCATCACTATGGGAGAACCGTTGCGCCTTACCAACTACAAGAACGAAGATGGGATTGCCTACTACAAAACCAATGGAACGCCTGTGGATTGCGTGAAGTTGGGCGAGAAAGTGGTGCTCCGCAATCGGAAAGTCGATTTGCTGCTGTCGGGTATCAACCACGGCTCCAACTCTTCCGTGAGCCTGATCTACTCCGGCACGATGGCCGCTGCCATTGAAGCCGCTTTCGATAATATCCCTGCCGTGGGGCTTTCCGTGCAGGACTACAGTCCAAACGCCGACTTCACTGCTTCCATACATTATGGCCGTCAGATTGTCGAAAAGGTGCTGGAAAAGGGGCTTCCGCCCTATATCTGCCTGAATGTCAATTTCCCGAAGGCTTCTTTAGAAGAAATCAAAGGCATCCGGATTACCCGCCAGTGCCATGCCACCTGGCATGAAGATTTGCAGGAGCGCACGGACCCGTATGGCCGAAACTACTACTGGCTCACTGGCTGGTTAGAGCGTCTCGAAGAAGACGAAAGCACCTGCGAGGGAGCTCTCCAGCGCAACTATGTCTCCGTGCAGCCCGTGCAGTTCGATCTCACCGCTCATCAATACATTCCCACATTAAAATTTTTAGAATTATGATGGAAAAACTAAGAAGAGACTCTTACGGGATTGGCATCATTTTGGGTGTGCTGGTTCCCGCTGTTTTATTTGGCATTATATATGGCATTTTCGCGCTGATTTTGCACTCCAATCCGCAGATGCTCGTAAACAACCCTAATCTGGTGAAAGTGTTGATTCCGAAATTCATTCTCATCGCGCTGATTCCCAACCTGTTTATTTTGCGCTACTACCTGTTGAAGTTGAAATTCGACAAAACGGGTCGCGGTATCATCGGGGCTACCTTTGCGTGGGCAATCGTGTTTTTGGCCGCGCAATTCCTCTTATAACAGCCAATAGCCAAAGCCAATAGTCAAAAAAGGCCCGGAAATTCCGAGCCTCTTTTTTTGTGGTTAGACAAAAATTTGACTACTCCAGGCTGATTGCCTCGCACGGACAAACGTCAGCGCAAGCACCGCATTCGATGCAGAGATCAGGGTTGATGGAGTAAGCAGCGCCTTCAGAGATAGCCTCTTGAGGGCATTCGCCGATGCAAGTTCCGCAAGCGGCGCAAAGATCTTCATTAATTTTGTATGCCATACTTTTTTTATTGTTGTTGATTGAGCGGCAAAAATACACTTTTTATGAATCGCCGCGCATGTAATGAAAAATTTTATCAAAAGACATAGGTTTATTTTTGCAAGTACTTGTCCTCCCTCATGTTCCCAACTAAAGCAAATGCGGGTCTTAACCACATAAAATGATAGAATTAGACTTATTTGTTACCAATATTTTTGTACCTTTGCGCCCTTAAAAAATAAGATATGAATTTGAAAAAATATATCCTTTTTGTTAGTTTTCTCCTTTCTGGTGTTCTTGCGGTTGCGCAAAATGCTGTCATCAAAGGATTCACATACGATGAGTCCACGGGAGAGTCGCTTCCTTACTGCACAATTCTGCTGACAGGAACGTCGTACGGTGCATTATCCGATGCTTCCGGTGCCTTCCTCATCAACAAGATTCCGGCAGGAACATACATTGTGAAAGTTTCCCTGCTGGGATATGTTGACTTGTTCGACACGGTGGAGGTTTCCTCGAATGCCACCATCACCAAACGCTATAGTATTTCGCCAAATTCGCAAACTCTTGATGCAGTGCAGATTGTTGGGGAAAATACACGTAAGGAACAGGAAACCCGCACTTCTGTCATCAGCGTCACCCCGAAGGATATGAGCAAGATGCCAGCCATCGGCGGTCAGCCCGACTTCGCCCAATATCTGCAAGTGCTTCCAGGCATTATTTCCACCGGCGACCAAGGCGGACAACTTTACGTGCGAGGCGGCACTCCTGTTCAGAATATGCTGCTCATGGATGGGGTCATCTTATACAATCCGTTCCACTCTATCGGAATTTTCTCCGTCTTTGATATGGACATTATGAGCAGCGCGGATGTCTATACTGGCGGTTTCGGAGCGGAGTTCGGCGGTAGGATATCTTCTGTGATGGACATCAAAACCCGTGATGGCAACAAAAAACGGCTATCCGGCAAGGTGGATATCAATAATATCGGTGGACAGCTGCTGTTAGAAGGTCCTATCGTGAAACTCAAAGAAGATCGCAAAACCTCATTGAGTTTTATCCTTTCCGGCAAAGGTTCTTTCCTCGACAAGTCCTCCAAAGCGTTCTATCCATACGTGGATAATCCGGACGGTCTTCCATATAATTTTTGGGATTTGTACGGGAAAATCACTCTTGCCACCAAAAACGGTACTCGTTGGAACGTTTTCGGTTTCAATTATGATGACCGTGTCAAATACAGCTCCGTGGCAAACTACGGTTGGAACAATTGGGGCATAGGCTCCAATTTCCTTATAGTGCCAGGCGACGCCCCCACCACCATTGAGGGTTCTCTGGCCTATTCCAATTACACCTCCGAGCTGAAAGATGTTAACTACGACCCTCGAAAAAGCACCATGGAAGGGTTCACCTTTGACTTGGGCTTTAACTACTATCTTGGTAACAGTCTGCTGAAAGTCGGTATTGATGTGGTAGGCTACAACACTTTCTACGAATATTACACCATTTATCACGCGCAGCGCGACATCGAAGACCACACTACCGACATGTCTTTGTTTGTGAAATACAAGTACAATTTCCGTAATAAACTGTTGATTGAACCCGGATTCAGGTTACAGTATTACTATTCCCTTGGAGAAGTGTCGCCGGAACCCAGAATTGCGCTCAAATACAACATTTTACCGAACCTGCGTTTGAAATTGGCCGCTGGAATGTATTCCCAGAATTTGGTTTCCATAACTTCAGACCGCGATGTGGTAAGCCTTTTCAACGGTTTCCTCTCATCCCCTTTGGAAAGTGATATGTTGCCAAACACACTCCTTAATGATGACAAGGAGATAAAGGGACGGTTGCAAAAGTCACAGCATGCCATTTTGGGATTGGAATACGATCCCATCAACCCATTAAGCATCAACATTGAGGGGTATTTCAAGAACTTTTCGCAGTTGATTTCTGCAAATCGTTATAAGATGCTGGAGTCCGATTATGAGTTCATTTGGGAGAAGGGACAGGCATACGGCGGGGACATCTCGGTGAAATATGAACAGAAAGGTGTCTATCTGTGGTTTGTTTATTCGTTGGGATGGGTGAAACGTAACGACGGGGTAGTCAGCTATTACCCGCACTTTGATCGGCGGCATAATATCAATCTTGTAGCTTCCTATTCCTTTGGCAAACGCCGTTCTTGGGAAGTGAACTGCCGTTGGAATTTCGGCACTGGATTCCCGTTCACTCAAACACAAGCCTACTACCCGCATTATGATCCTACCTACATCAACGATGACTATGTGACCACCAACGATGATGTGTATTTCATGTTAGCCGATCTTAACCAAGCGCGGTTGCCAAGTTACCATCGACTTGATCTCGGTGCCAAAAAGAAATTTTTCCTCGGTAACAGGCACACTCTCGAACTCTATTTCTCCATGACTAATGTCTATAACTACAAAAATGTGTTTTATGTCAACCGTATGACAAACAGTGTTGTTTACCAGTTGCCTTTCCTTTATTATTTCGGTCTTACGTGGCGGTTCTAACGTCGGCTGTTAGCTATTAGCTTTGGTCATTAGCTTTAAGACTACCAGAACGCATAAACAGCAAAAAATGGCGAACGTTTTGAAAAATTTCACCATTTTTTGCAAAGCAAGGATACAATATGATACAGTCAAACAACTAAACAGATGATTTATATTACTGAAAATCAATCGTATAATGATAAATAAAAAAATATTTCTGAAGCAGACGAATTATTGAAAAAAAAGTGTATTTTTGCACCGTCATTCAGACAAACGGATCGGTAGTTCAGTTTGGTTAGAATACATGCCTGTCACGCATGGGGTCGCGAGTTCGAGTCTCGTCCGGTCCGCCAAGAAAGGAGAAACATTTGTTTCTCTTTTTTTATTGCGGAAATCTATGCGAAGGATGCAGAAAGGTGCGGAAATTTCTATATGGTTTCCGCACCTTTCAAAAAAATTTCATACTCTCTATTCTTTCCAAAAAAAATTGTACTTTTGCCGTGTCAAACTCCGTGGCCCATTGACGGGCTCGCGGGCGGGCGATGAAACATATAAAAGGCGTTGAGTCAACGTCTTATCTGTGGCTCTTGTGAACTTCGCAACTTCCAATCCTGCTGCATGGTAAGGCAATGGTCCAATGTTCATGGTTTTGTGTATTTGCAATACGGATATTCCCAAACATCCGTTTCGATACGCATACAGCGTGGGCTTCGGCATTGCTTATCCTCGGCAGGAAGGCAATGCGAAGGCCTACAAGAGCGGGATGAGCGATGAGTTCAGATTCCCGCGCTTTTTTATGTGGATTTTGAGTAGCAAATAGATTCTTCAGCATTGGGAATCTGCTGAGACAAATTTAAAGGGGGTTCAAAACGAACATATAGAATCCCTTTTAGCAAATTATTCTCAAATGAAGTCAAGAGGTACAATTGCGGCTGTTCTACTTGCTTTCTTTTTGATTGTGGCACACCAGCCTGGCTGCGCCCAAAGCCGAAAGCAAGACAGCAAGAAAAACTTTCCTGTAAAAATCACCAAGTCGAAGGATTATCTCCCTAAAAAATATGGGATGTGGAAATACGGCAGGAGCCATGTTGCGCTCGGCATGCGCTTTGACCGTTTCCTTACCGACAGGTTTTACCAATACAACAAAACGGGTGTGCTTAACCCCAAAATAGGTTTCGAGGGCTCGTTTTCGGTTGTTTTTGTCCGACCACTTGAATTAGAAGTGACGGGGTTTACAAATGCGTATTCAAGCCCTTTGCCGGAAATGTCGAACGTTAAAATAAAGCATCAGGGAATGGAGTTTTTCCTCAATGCCTACGTGTTGCCCTATGTGGGCAAAGTGTCGGACTATTTGGCCCCATACGTGGGTATTGGATACCAAACATCGTCGCTCAAGTGGGGCAAGGACATTAGTGCCAAAACTAGCAGTGCCATTGTAAAGATGGGCTTGCGGGTGCCGCTCGTGAAAGGCATTTTCCTGCAAGGCGAATACCGACAAACGATACCCAGAAAAAGCGACAAAATATTCCGTGTAATTAATGCAGGTCTTGGATTTAGCTTCTAAAGTTATGAAAAAGAATAATAAAAGCATCATATTGTTGGCCCTTGCAGCGGTTTTACTTACTTCGTCGTGTGTTTCATACAAACCGTATGCCAGCAGTGTCAGTGATTCCGATTACAATCAGAGAGTGGAAGCGACGGATCCACAGTTTAAGAAGAAACCCAATGCTTTCGGATATATCGTGGAAATCGGCTTGCCAGTAGTCGGGGCTACTGTAGGAGCTGTGACCACCCCCCTAATCCAACATTCAGACGAGAACAGGCAAAATTTTATCATAGGCAGTGCCGTCCTTGGAGCTTTGGTGGGGACAGGAGGTTCCTATATCGCAAACAAGGCATGCGGATATGGCAAGATGGTGAAGGCAGATGACAGGCAAAAATGGGTAAAAAAAGCTTTCGGCGAGGACTATATCCTACTTAGCAACAGTGAGACAACCGTTCGCGCCATCAATCGCAATGTGGAGAGTCATTATTTGGTGAAAAATATTGATGACGTGAAAGACTTCGCATCTGTTTTTCCAAATAGCCGCTACGAGTCGGATATGCTCGCACAGGCATTACAAGTCATTCAACGCCACGACATCCCCACCGTGGTCAACCTCTATCCTCAGTCGGAAAACGTAATTTCATTCCAACAGCAATATATCAAGACAAGCAGCTCCTACAATGAACTATTCGCGGCAGAGAGGATGTATCCGAACGCCCTTTCCGATGCTGAATTCGAACGGCTGTATGTCGATGTTGTGGAGAATCCTGCCAACGCGATAGCCTTCCACGACAAATATCCCCAATCAGAATACAACGCAACCGTGATTCTCAATGCAATCAGTTCAACCATTTTGACTGATGACGAAATAGAGGACATGAACGATGCCTACGGATCGCAATTACAGCTGGACCAAAAGACGGTGGCTTCTGCATCGAACAAGGTGAGGGAGAATTACTACAATCTCATGTTCCAGGCCTCAAACCCTACAACCACATCACAAATAGACAACTTTAACAAGTCATATACTTGGTTGAAATTCGATAATAAGAAGCATACCGTGGTTGCACAAGCGTGGAACGTCGCCTACAAAAACGGCAAGAATGGTACCGACATCATCGCACAGGCTGGTAAGATTGTGGGCAAAAACTATTCACGAGACCTTGGCATTGACTATAACTATTTCCAAGAATTTGTAAAGGAAGAGCTGGAAAAAGAGAAGGACAAGATTAAGATTGTGTCGCAAAACCACCTGAATTCAATGAGCGATGAGTTTGAACGGTGGAAAAGATCGGCCTACTCTGCCGGTGTGGTTCGTACGGAAGAACTACAATTCCTCGTCTATGGAGAAATACAGAATGAGAGCCGTTTTGACTTGCCTGTGGCCGTGGCTGCCGGCGGAGTTGTTGTGCAAACGCAAAAGATTGAGAGCGGTGGCCTTTTGGGAGGTGTCATCAATTTCTTGGGTGCAATAACCAATACGGAGACTTCACACAAACAAACCCTTGGCATCGTGCGTTCGCCCAATTTCATCATACCCTTGCTACAGGCGGGCACAACAATGCCCTACGCCATACTTATCAAATTCAAAGATAGCGATGTGAATGGACAGGCAGGCGGTGTGAACTTTGTCGACCTGATGAAAGTGTCATCGGAAATCACACTTGAGAACATTCAGGTACAGAGTGTGGTTTGGAATGGAGACATACCCGACGATGAAGTACTGAAGGAACAAAACGAATGGGTACAAATGGCTGTCAACGGAATGCCGCAGGCAAAAGTAGTTGACTTGTGGCGCAACAAGGAGTTCAGGCAAGACACCTGGGACGAAGAGTGGTCGGAAATCCTGAGAAGCGCCTCCAGCGGTGGCGGTTATTCGTCCTCAAGCTCATCGTCTTCGGTGGAATCATCATCTGTTCCAGATAAAGAAACTATACTTAGCATGATTACAGACCGGAGTGAATGGTCGAAAGATTGGCCATTTGATTATTATTGGCAGAAGGTAACTTTCAGCGACGGAACAGAAATAAATGTATGCAAAGAAATATTGGATAATCGCGTACGCTACGGCCATCCTGGAGGTTTGTTAACCGGAGACTTGGCTGCCGATTGGTACGACACGTATGAAGATGCTGTCGTTGCATTTTATCTGTCAGAGAAGTACGGTGATTGAAAAGAGTATTAAAATGTATAAAACAATGGAATATTATATGAAAAAAATAATTATACTCACAACAGCGATATGTCTGCTTGCCGCATGTGGCAAAAATTCCGAAGAAGAAGTGATTTCCTCGTTTTTCTTCGACAATGGAGAAATAATAAACTGGGATGATTATGCTATTTTGCAGGGACTTGTGGCCTATTATGCATTTGACGGCACAACCGTTGACAGTAGCGGAAACAACCTTCACGCCAGCATACAAGGCAACATCGGCGTTGGAGAGGGACACAGAAATGGCACCAATAGTGCCTACTTTAACGGAAGCATCTATAACTACATGTACGTCCCTCACAACGGAAAACTCAAGTTGGATGTATGGACAATCAATCTGTGGTTCTTCTGTAGCGATGAATCACACAAAAGCCTAGCACTTATGGGCATGGGCACCAACAAAACGATTGGCGCTTTTAAGTTAACCACGAATAAAATTTTTTTGGTTAACTCAACAGGCGAAAGGCAGTGGGGTACACTCCATCTGGATGATGATAGTTGGTACCCCAGTATCAATGCTTGGCACATGCTTACGGTACAAGTAAATGGAAAGAACCTCACGATGTATCTTGACGGCGATCTTATGTGGTCAGAATATCTCAATGCCGACTACATAAACAAAACGGATGACTACCTGTATTTTGGTAATTGCAAATGGTATAATAGCGAGCTTGATTCACCTTTCAAAGGATATATAGATGACGTGAGAATATACGACCGTATATTGACGGGTAAGGAAATAAAATATCTCTATAGCTTGTAAGAAAACTACGGAAATATGCGGAAACTTTCAGTATGGTTTCCGCATATTTTTCGCTATTCCGCACTTTTCCACAAACATTCTAATCCTTCACGCACCGTACCGAAAGCCCATAACATTTATAATTCAAATAGTTATAGCCTTCGGTCTTAAAGTCATAGACAGTGCAGCACCAAGCTTCGATTCGGCTGAAATTGTCAGCGCTCCAGAAAGCGGTTTGCTGTCCGGCATGATGATAGCCGGTTTCGGTGTAATCGCCTGTGGGGGTAGCGTCAAAGCCGGCAACCGCCTTCGGTTTCGTGTCATAGGGATCCCAAAGTTGCGTGAACGCTTTCATCATTTCCCCGGCGACGGGATGGCCACCCAAAGTTTGGAAGAGTTTCTCCCATTCGCTGTTGTCGGGTAAGTGCCAGCCCTCGGGACAGATTCCTCGAACCGGTTTTGGCAACGCTTTGGGGCTGTTATGATGGCCGGATAAATCCAAAGCTGCTGTCCAATTGTATAGCATTCCGAACAGGCTGTCACTCGGGATTGCGTAATATGCGGCAAATTCCGGCTGGGAGGCGGAAAAAGTCGGGTTCACACGCCAATGTTTGCCCGTCGGTGAGGTTGTACAACGCATGTTCTCCGCCATCCAACATTGTGTGCCAATCTGCACAGTCCGGTAAGTGTTGCCCTGATGGTCTTTTACAATTGGAGAAGAGGGGCAATAGGGAAAAAAGTGAGTGCTCTCCGTTTGCGCCCATGAGGTGAAGGAAGTTGCTATAATACTGAAAATCAACAAAAAGAGACCTCTCAGAAAACCCGTAGAGACGCAAAATTTTGCGTCTCTACAATATGGGGGAAAACCAATCGTCATATATTCGTTTAGGACTTGGTTAGTGATTCGAATTTGTCCAAGTTTTTGAGGGCGATGGCGGTGCCGCGTGCGACGGCGCGCAACGGATCCTCCACCACATGCACAGGCAACTGCGTTATTTTGTTGATACGCTTGTCAAGACCGCGCAAGAGTGAACCTCCACCGGCAAGGTAAATGCCGGTTTTGAAAATATCGGCGGACAACTCGGGCGGTGTCACATTCAGTGCCTGCATCACCGCATCCTCAATGGAATTGATGGAGTTGTTGAGGGCGGTGGCAATTTCTTGGTAGTTGATCATGATACTGCGCGGAATGCCGTGTACCAAGTCACGACCGTAAACCTCATAGTCGGCAGGCGGGTTGTCGAGATGCGTGACGGCCGCACCTACATTGATTTTTATCTGTTCGGCTGTAGGAATACCGATGTCAAGGTTGTGCTCACGACGCATAAAGTCTTTGATGTCCGCGTTGAGCTTGTCGCCGGCCACCTGTACGGATTTCTTAGAAGCGATGGAGCCTAAGGCGATGACAGCTACCTCGCTGGTGCCGCCGCCGATATCAATGATCATATTGCCGTTAGCGTCTAAAACATCTATACCGCTACCGATAGCGGCGGCCATCGGCTCGTAAATCAGACGTACTTCTTTTGCGCCGGCCTGTTCTGCGGACTCACGCACGGCGCGTTCCTCCACCTCGGTGATGCCCGAAGGGATGCAGATCACCATTTTCATGGCCGGAGTGATCAAAGAGTGTTTTGTGTTGGTCATTTTGATGAACTCACGCAGCATTAGCTCCGTGGGCTGGAAGTCGGCAATCACGCCGTTGCGTAAAGGGCGAATCGTGTAAATCTCGCCGGAGGTCTTTCCCTCCATCATCAGTGCCTTCTTTCCGACTGCAACAACGGACTTCGTGCGAGAGTCGATGGCAATGATGGATGGTTCGTCCACCACCACCTTGTTGTCATGCAGAATAACTGTGTTGGCGGTACCCAAGTCTATTGCTATCTCTCTGGTAAACAATGAAAATAATCCCATGTTATTTCTTCTTTTTACAAACTTGCAAAAATATAAAAATTATTTGTGTTTTACGTATTCTGTCATAAAAAGTTACATTTTCCTTTTAAAGACGGTGCGCACGTCGCCTCTAAAACCATTACATTTTCTTCCCATTCAGGAAAACCTGCTCCACCTTATTTGAGCCGAAGGCGTAGTTCATGTAATAGAGCGTGTCCATTGGTTTGGTGATGAAGAAGTTGGCGATTTTGCCTTTCGTGATGGTTCCTAACTCGCGCCATACATCCATGGCGTAAGCCGTGTTGATGGTTGTGGCGTTGACCGTTTCCTCGGGCAACATCTTGTACATCACGGAACCCATGGCGAATACTAATTGCATGTTGCCGGACGGACAGGAGCCGGGGTTGAAATCGGAGGCGAGAGCGACAGGCAGACCGCCCTCGATCATCTTGCGGATAGGGGCGCACTGCATCCCGAGAAAGAAGGCAGCACCGGGCAGCACTGTGGGCATCGTTTCGCTCTTGTAGAGTGCCGCAATCTCCTCATCGCCAGTGTATTCCAGATGGTCAACGGAGAGGGCGTTGTATTTCACGCCGACTTGGATGCCGCCGGAGCAAGCCATCTCGTTGGCGTGGATTTTCGGGCGCAGACCGTACTTGATGCCCTGCATCAGAATACGCTCGGTCTGCTCGGTGGTGAAGAAGCCCTTGTCGCAGAAAACGTCCACGAAGTCGGCGAGCTCCTCGGCGGCCACCATCGGAATCATCTCGTTGATGATGAGATCCACATAGCCATCGGGGTTGTCTTTGTAGAGCAGCGGTACCGCGTGTGCCCCGAGGAAGTTGGCCTTGATGGTGAGCGGGGAGTTCTCTTTCAGCTTGCGGATGACGCGCAGCATCTTGAGCTCGTCTTCGGTGGTGAGGCCGTAGCCGCTCTTGATCTCGCATGCGCCCGTACCAAAGGAAGACATCTCCTCCAGCCGCTGCCAAGCCTGGTCGTAGAGTTCCTCTTCGGAGGTTTCGTGCAGCCGTTTCGCGGAGTTGAGGATGCCGCCTCCGCGTTTGAAGATCTCTTCGTAACTCAAGCCCTTGATCTTGTCAATGTACTCTACCTCTCGGCTGCCCGCATATACGATGTGTGTGTGGGAGTCGCAGAAAGAAGGGAAGACGAACTTGCCCGTGGCATCAACCTCCTCAATCGGTTCCTTGATTTTTTTCAGAATGTCGGGGTTGAAGTCCTCCATCTTGCCGAATTCCTTGATTTTGTCGCCTTCGGTGAGCAGGTATGCGTTGTCAATGACGGGGATATTTTGCATCTCCTTGCCGGCGCGGAACTTGATGGATTTGGGTTCCGCTTGCACTAATTGCTTTATGTTTTTCACTAATATTGCCATAACTTGAGGGTTTAAGTTAGAGCGGCAAAGGTACACAAATTACGAATATGCACAGACTTGGGAATTTGTCAATGCTGATATGCTGTAAAACAGGTTCTGAAATCTCAATAATTTTCAAATATGTTCTACGAAAGGCGATAGTACTATCTTCCAAAACGGGTTTTTGAACTGCCTCACAAACGGGATGAAGAGTTTTGAGCTGCCGAAACTTTGGTAAAATCTCGCTACGTTCGGATTGGAAGAGCCGTTGAAGTCGAAATAAAGATCCGATTCCGCGTGGTCGCTGATGTAGGTGTCGAGGAGCAGGAACATCGGTTTGCATTCCGATAGCCGGTTGTCGCGGCCGGAGAACCAGAACCAGCGGCGGTTGCCGTCCTTTACGAACAAGGCGCCTGCCGCCAATTTGTTATCGTTTGTTCGCACGCCATAGACTTCTAACAGATTGTGTTCCAGTAGGTAATCAGACATTCGTTGTAATCTTATGTAATCGTTGTCACGAAAATGCACCTCTTCGCCTTGACCGCGGTTGTTTCGGAACAAGTTAATGATGTCCGATGCCGTTTCTTCGCCACGGGTGACCTCGCATTCTCGCTTTTTCCCGACTTTAATATTGCGTTTCGTATTCTCATGAAATTGGCTATAAATCTCATTATAAGTTAGATGCAACGAAAGCGAATGAGAAACGAACCCGTGTTCCCGATATCCTGATTCTGTTTTTTCATTCATCAGCACATCAGCTAAAACATAATGTCTGGAAATCTCATGCAAGAAATCAGCAGTTTCTTTAGCTGAAATTTTATGATCCGAGAAGATGCCCATCTGCGGAAGAAAGAAGGGTGTGTAAACATATTTTAACACTCCTTTTTTTCGGGTCGGAAGTGGCATTACGATTTCGTAGTCGCCTTGAACCAGCGCGTGCCACGTGTCATCGCTCGTGAGCAGATTCAACAATTCATATTCTGACAAAACATTGGGAGACAGACTATTGCGTACAGTCTGGTTCCATTTTTCAGGGTCAATTTCGGAATGTTGCAGGAAACGGAACATCACACAAAGTGTTCGGCGATGCGTTTCATCTCGGACGAAACATTGTTGTTTTCGTACAGAATGCCGTAGATGGTCTCCACGATAGGGATGTTGGCACCGATTTTCTTGTTGATTTCGTGTACGCAGCGACAAGCGGTGTAGCCTTCCGACACCATGCGCAGTTCTAACAGTGAGACGCGCACCGACAACCCGTGCCCGATCATGATGCCGAACAAGCGGTTTCGGCTGAAGGTGGAGTAGGCGGTCACAAGAAGGTCGCCGAGGTACACCGAATCGGAGATGTGGCGGTTTTCGTTTGGATAAACCTGAGACACAAAGTATTTCATCTCTTTCAGGCAGTTGGCCACGTAGGCGGCGATGAAGTTGTCGCCGTAGCCGAGACCGCTGTAGATGCCCGCGCCGAGGGCGTAGATATTCTTCAACACAATGGAAAGCTCCGCGCCCATCACGTCGTTGGAGACGGAAGTGCGGCAGTAGCGGGTAGTGAAGAATTTTGCGACGGTTTCAGCAAGTTCCGTGTTTGTAGAGGCGGCAGTCAGGAAGGTGAACTTCTCCTGCGCGATTTCCTCTGCATGGGACGGTCCGCTGATGATGCAAAGCTGCTCTATCGGCACTTTGAACTGCGATTGCATGTAGTCGCTGATGAGCTGCATGGTTTCCGGCACAATGCCTTTCACGGCGAGAATGATTTTCTTTTTCGACAGTTGAGAACGTTTCAGAGGTTCCAACGTCTTGTGCAGATAAGCCGATGGCGTGACGATAATCACGTAGTCGGCACGCGACACCGTGCTTTTAATGTCCGTGCTAACTTTTACATCTTCAGGGTTTATGAAGACGGAACTTAAGTATTTGGGGTTGTGTCCGTATTTGACAATGCTTTCCGCCACCTCATCCTTACGGACCCACCAGTGGATATGTTCCAAATTCACGGAGATAATCTTGACAATAGCTGTTGCCCAGCTGCCGCTGCCAATCACCGCCACGCGATAGCGGGCGCGCAATTTTCTGCTGCGTGGAACTAATGTCGAAGATGTATGCTCGCTCATCTTTTTAACTTTTTTTAAGCGTGCAAAAATACACTATTTTTTGGTACTTTTGTTGTTTAATTTCGTTTGCTCTTCTACTTGTTGATAATGAAGACTTTAGACGTGGGACTTAAGACGTGGGACTTAAGACGTGGGACTTAAGACGTGAGGACTTGAAACCTGAAACAAAAAGACGGACAATCCCTTTCGGAATCATCCGTCTTTTTGTATAAACCGTAAAAACTTGTTTTACAGCAGGTTATAAGTATCCGTTGCAATCACTAATTCCTCATTGGTGGTCACGACAACCAGTTTGGTGGTGGAGTCGGGTGTGGAGATTATGCCGTCCTCGCCGCAGTATTTCTGGTTGGCTTCGGGATCCAGTTTTGCGCCGATCCATTCCAGATTCTCGCAAATTTTTTCGCGTTGGAACCAGGCGTTCTCGCCGATGCCACCCGTGAAAAGGATAACATCCACACCGCCCATGGCTGCAGCATACGCGCCGATGTATTTGCGCACGCGGTAGGCGAACATATTGAAGGCATCGGTGCTGCGTTCGTCGCCCGCATCGCGTCCTGCGCGGATGTCGCGCATGTCAACGCTCTTGCCTGAGATGCCTAACAAACCACTCTTCTTGTTGATGAGAGTGTTCATCGCTTTGGTGTCGAGGCCTTCGGTATCCATAATGTAGAGCAGTGCGCCGGCGTCAAGGTCACCCACGCGGGTACCCATCACCAAGCCTTCCACCGGAGTGAAGCCCATGGATGTGTCAATGGATTTGCCGTCTTTGATGGCGCAGATGGAGGCACCGTTGCCGAGGTGGCAGCTCACAATCTTTGCTTTTTCGTAAGGGATACCAGCTATTTCAGCCGCTTTCGGGCCGACATACTTGTGGCTGGTGCCGTGGAAACCGTAACGGCGGATTTTCTTTTCGCTGTAATATTCAAACGGCAGTGCATATAGGAACGCCTCCGGTGGCATAGTTTGATGGAAAGAAGTGTCGAACACGCCGACGTGTTTCACATGGGGGAGCAATTTCTTCATTGCGTCGATGCCTGTAAGGCTGGCGGGATTGTGCAGAGGAGCCAAGGCGCAGAGCTTCGCGATCTCTTCACGTTCTTTGTCGCCAATAACCACGCTTTCCTTGAAAAATTCGCCGCCGTGCGCTACACGGTGACCCACCGCTCCGATTTCGTCCAACGACTTGATGACACCGTGTTCAGGGTCTGTCAACATGTTCAAAACTAACTTGATACCTTCCTCGTGAGTTGGGATTGGGGTTTGCACGTAGCATTTTTCCTTGCCGACAGGTTTGTGGGTGAACTCACCCATTTCCAAACCAACGCGTTCCACTAAGCCTTTTGCTAATAATTCGGGTTGCGGTTCCATCTCCAACAGTTGGTATTTGATGGAGGAACTACCGCAGTTAAGTACTAATATCTTCATATTCAATTATTTAATGACTACTTTTTTACTTTTGAAAATATTGCAGGGCAAAGATACATTTTTTTTGTGAATAATGAATAGTGAGAGAGATTAGTTTTATTGGTTGTACATTGCACATTATACATTGTACATTGAAAATCACTCTTCGCCCCGGAGAATGTCGGCAATGTGAATTATTCCGACATCCACGTTATGTTGCATTTTGTATGCATCTAAGAGTTGCAGGCAATGAATGTCTGTTGAAGTGATGTATTCAGCTCCTTGATTGTAGGCTCTGAGCACAATCTCCCCCGTCATCTTTTCAGCGGCATCAGGGTTGAGCATGGCAAAACGCCCGTTTGCCCCGCAGCAGCAATTTTTCGTTTCAGTATCTTCAATCAAATCCAGCCCTTTCGTATTACGGAGCAAAATTTCGGGAGCGTTGTTGGCTGGATAGAGATGTTTGGCGGAACAGGATTTGAAATAGAATACCCTGTGGTTGAATTCGTTGTTTAAGGATTCAATATGCAACACATTGACAATATAGTCGCACAATTCCCGTGTGTTGCTGACAAATGTATTCAGTTCATTGGGGAGGGTGGCATTTTTTAGAATCAAGTCAAAATGGCGGCGCATGAAACCGGCGCAGGCGGCATCTGGGATGACTACAGGAAATTTCGACTTATGCAGTTCGCAGTATTCCGTATAGGACTTAATAACTTGGTAGCCAAGGTCTTTAGCATACTGCATTTCTCCTTCCATAAAGAAACGGCGGCCACAACAAGTGTTTTCCATGTCATAGTGACAGAACTGGTTCAGACGATTGAGGACGGTAATCACACTGGAAACCGTATCCGCTTGAAATAAATCCATCTGGCACGGAACGTATAGAAACACTGTCTGTTGCGAATCGCTCATTTTTTTTTGGTTTACTGTTTGAAGACGTTAGACGTATGACTTAAGACCTTGGTGTCTTTGATATTCACACAAAATTTGTCATATAGTCCATTGTCTTTGTGTATATATTGGTAATCGTTTGTTTACTTTTATAACACCAACATCATACGTCTAATTTCCGCATTTGGCATAGCCGCAGTTCGAGCACGTGAGGCAGCCTTCCTTGAATTCCATCGTGTCTTTCTGGTGGCAGTTGGGGCATTCCACACCTTTCTGCTTTGTGCCGTCTTGGATGAATTTTTTCAAAGCGCGGCAGACACCGTTGCGCCACGAATTGATGCTCTCCTGGCGGAAGTTGAGGCCGGAGATGATGTTCACAATATGGTTCACGGGAATACCGTTACGCAGCAGCGCGGAAGTCATCTTGGCGTAGTTCCAGAATTCCTGATCGAAACAACGGTCCAAACCGCGCAGAATCACTTCGTAGCCAGCCTTGTCCTTATAGACGAAGTCGTAGGACTTGGTGCCGTCGTCGTGACGGTTTTTCACGATAATCCCATGTTCGACCCATTTCGGCAGCAGGAAACTCTCGTCACCAGTCTTTCCGGTGAAGATTTCGTAGGGTTTACCATCATAAAGGCCAATGTAGGCCACCCAGTCCTCGTTGTTGTTCTTGAAATGGATTACATCAGCGTTAAGTTCGCGAGGACGTTTGAAGTTTTTGGGTTTCTCTTTCTGCTCCTCTTTTTTAGACTGGTCAAGAGAGTTGAGCACGCCGTCGCGGGAACCTTCGCGATAGACGGTGAGGCCTTTGCAACCCACCTCCCACGCTTTCATGTAGAGATCGCCGACCACCTCTTCGGTGATGTTCGCCGGCAAGTTGACAGTGACGGAAATGGAGTGATCGACCCACTTCTGTACAGAACCTTGCAGTTCCACTTTCTTGATGTAGTCGGTGTCGGCAGCGGTGGCTTTGTAGTAAGGCGACTGTTCCACAAGCGCGAATATCTCCTTCTCACTCATCTGCTTCATTTGCTCCAGCGTGTAGCCTTTGGTTTCTGCCCACACCACGAATTTGTGATGGAAGACCATGTACTCCTCGAACATGTCACCCACACTGTCTTTCACCACAGTTTTCTTGGCGGCCATGTCGTTTGGGTTGATTTTCCGGCGGCGTTTATAGACTACGTTAAAGGCGGGCTCAATGCCGGAAGTGGTTTGAGTGCAGATACTTACGCTTCCTGTCGGGGCTATGGTGAGCAGGGCGATATTGCGGCGGCCGTAGCGAATCATGTCGTCATAGAGTTTCGGGTCAGCATCGCGCAGGCGCTGGATAAAGGGATTGTGTCCTTCCTTGATGCAGCTGTAGATGGGGAATGCGCCGCGCTCCTTTGCCATTGTGACGGAAGAGCGGTAGGCGGCGAGAGCCAGCTGTTTGTGTACTTCCGTGGAGAAGGCGTTGGCTTCGTCAGTGCCATAAGTCAAGCCGAGGGCGGCAAGCATGTCGCCTTCAGCGGTGATGCCCAAACCGGTGCGGCGACCTTTCAACGACTGCTTGCGGATCTTGAGCCAAAGCTCTTTCTCCACACGTTTCACCGATTCGTTTTCGGGATCGTTCTCGATCTTGGCAAGGATGGCATCGATTTTTTCCAGTTCAAGGTCGATAATATCGTCCATCAGCCGTTGTGCGCGCTGCACATGCTGGCGGAAGCGTGGCATGTTGAAAGTGGCGGTGTCGGTAAATGGATTATCAACGTAGCTGTAGAGGTTCATGGAGATGAGACGGCAGCTGTCGTAAGGGCAGAGTGGGATTTCGCCGCAAGGGTTGGTGGAAATCGTCTCGAAGCCTTCGTCCCTGTAGCAATCGGGGATGGATTCCCTGAGGATGTTGTCCCAGAAAAGGACGCCGGGTTCGGCGGATTTCCACGCGTTGTGGATGATTTTGTCCCATAATTTCTTGGCGTCAATCTCTTTTACCATTTTCGGATTGTCGCTGTTTATGGGGTACTGTTGGGTATAAGGGTTATGGTTTTGGACGCTTTGCATGAATTCATCATCCACTCTTACGGAGACATTGGCTCCAGTGACTTTGCCTTGCGTCATTTTTGCATCTATAAATTGCTCTGCATCAGGATGCTTGATAGAGATGGAGAGCATCAGGGCACCTCTTCGCCCGTCTTGCGCCACCTCGCGGGTGGAGTTGGAAAACCGTTCCATGAAAGGGACGATTCCGGTGGAGGTCTGTGCGCAGTTCTGCACGTGGCTGCCCATGGGACGGATGTCGGACATATCGTGGCCTACTCCGCCGCGGCGCTTCATCAGTTGTACCTGTTCCTCGTCCATTTTCATGATGCCACCGTAGGAATCAGCGCTGCCGCTGTTGCCGATGACGAAGCAGTTGGAAAGGGAAACCACCTGATACTTGTTGCCAATGCCAGCCATGGGGCTACCCTGCGGAATCACGTACTTGAAGTGATCGAACAAGTTGAAGATCTCCTCTTCGCTCATCGGATGGGGGTACCGCCGTTCCACACGGGCGAACTCCCGTGCCATACGCCAGTGCATGTCCTCTGGTGTATGTTCAACCAGCTCGCCATTGGAGTTTTTTAGCGCATATTTGTCAATCCAAACGCCCGCCGCCAATTCATCACCATCAAAATAGCGGACAACATCCTGAAAAATCTCCTCTTTCTTGAACACCTGTTCTGTGGGCGGGGCTTCTTCCGTTTTCTCTTCCGTCAGAACGGAGTCCGTCTCCTGCGCATATTTTTGCAGGACGGAATTCCGGCTTGCAATCAATTCGCTCATCGACTCTTGCAACGTCTGATGGCTTGATTGCTGCTCTACTTCGTCATTGTCAACTGCACTGAAAAGTGATAAATCATTATTCATAATCTATGGCGGTTTGGTTTTTTTCGTAATCTTTTCTGTTCAATCAAAAATTGTCCCTTTTGTTTTTTTAAACATTTTGAATTGTCCTTATTTTATTGACAAACAATAAGTTATAACAAAAGAAACGCCTTTTGTTTCAGTTTGCTAAAATAGATAATTGTATTGGATTTTAATCCTTGTTATGGGGTATAATTATTAACAAAATTACGTTAATATTTTTTTCGAATTGATTATTAGAGGTTTATTCGGCAAATTTTTTTTCTAAAAAATCAACCGAGACTCACCCTCGGGTCTAACCAACCATAAATGATGTCACATATAATATTGATTATCACCAAGATAATGGATACATACAGCAGCGAACCCATCACTACGGGGAAGTCGTACTTGTCAAGGCCATCGAGGATGACCACGCCCATGCCCTTCCAGTCGAAGATATACTCCACAAAGACCGCGCCGGCTAACAATCCAGCCAACCAGCCCGAAATAGCCGTAACCACAGGGTTCAGTGCATTTTTCAACGCATGTTTCACGATAATAGTCTTTTGACCCAGACCTTTGGCTTTCGCCGTGCGGATGTAGTCCTGCGAGAGCACGTCTAACAGCGAGTTCTTCGTCAGCTCGATGACCACCGCCAACGGACGGATACCCAAGGTCAACGCGGGCAGAATCAGGTTCTTAAGGTTGACGTATTGTCCTGAACCATAATCATCTACGGTGTATAGACTGCCGAACATGTTAAGTCCGGTATAGTCGGCTAATAGGAACGCAAACACCCACGCGAAGAGGATGGCCGCGAAGAACGACGGCACCGACATCCCTAACACCGAGACTACCAAGGCACTCTTGTCGAACCAGGTTCCCTTCTTCAGGGCGCAGAAGATGCCGATGATAATGCCCACGATGAGTGCGAAAACGATAGAGACCACCGCTAACAGCACCGTTTTCGGGAATGCCTCGCCGATGATTTCCGTCACGGGACGCTTGCTTTGGTACGATCTTCGTAAGTATGGCGCTTTCAGCACGATAGCCGATTTTTTCATCGGTATCAGCTTGACATAGTGGTAGTTGTCGTCATTGAGATAGAAGAAAGAGGTTGCATCGTCGGTCTTGTGCCAGGAAATCGGCGACACATCGTTGAGGTAGGCGAGATATTGCACTCCGAGGGGCAGGTCGAGTCCCATCTCCTTGCGGATGGCCTCTTCTGTCTCCAAATCGCTGCGCTGTCCCATGATCATGCGCGCCGGGTCCGACGGCAACACCGTGAACAGGAAAAACACGAGTGTCGTCACCCCGAGCATCAGCAGCAGCCCGTAACCGATCTTTTTGACGATGTATCTTAGCATACCTTTGCAAATCGGCGGCAAAAGTACTATTTTTTTTGCTTTTAGCTATTGGCTTTTGGCTGTTAGCCTGCCAAAAGCAAGTAGCCAATAACCAAAAGCTAAAAGCCAACAGCCAATAGCCGAAAAAAATGTATCTTTGCAGCCCGAATTAGAAAAGACAGAAAGGCTTATATATGAACGATTTACTGGATAAATTAGAGCTCATTTACCAACGCTGGCTGCAGATTGGCGAGGAAATCACCAAGCCGGATGTGATGTCCGACATGAAGAACTACGTCAAGCTGAGCAAGGACTACAAGGATTTGCAGGCCGTGGTGGATGCTTATAAGAGATATAAGGATGTGATAGACAACATCGCCAACGCGAAGGACATTCTCGCCAACGAAAAAGACGAGGAGTTCCGCGAGATGGCGAAAGCAGAACTGGATGCCTATCAAACTGAAAAGGAGACACTTGAAGAGGATATTCGCCTGCTGTTGCTGCCCTCCGACCCGCAGGACAGCAAGAACGCCCAGATGGAAATCCGCGCGGGCACGGGCGGCGACGAGGCCAGCATCTTCGCCGGCGACCTCTTCCGCATGTACCAGCACTTCTGCGACAAGAAGGGCTGGAAAATCGAGGTGCTCTCCATGACCGAAGGCACTGTGGGCGGCTACAAGGAGATCGACTTTTCCGTGACCGGCAACGGCGTCTATGGCATCATGAAGTACGAGTCGGGCGTACATCGCGTGCAGCGCGTGCCGCAAACCGAGTCACAAGGCCGCGTACACACCTCCGCAGCCTCCGTTGTGGTGCTTCCCGAAGCCGACGAGTTTGATGTGGAACTCAAACAGAGCGACATCAAGAAGGAAACCTTCTGCGCCTCCGGTCCCGGCGGCCAGTGCGTGAATACTACCTACTCCGCCGTGCGCCTCACCCACATCCCCACGGGCATCGTGGTTTCCATCCAGGACGAGAAATCGCAGATCAAGAACCTCGAAAAAGCCATGCGCGTGCTGCGTACCCGCCTGTTCGAGCGCGAATACCAGAAATATTTGGACGAAATCGCTTCCAAGCGCCGCACGATGGTCTCCACCGGCGACCGCTCCGCGAAGATCCGCACCTACAATTATCCGCAGAACCGCGTCACCGACCACCGCATCAACTACACGATGTACAACCTTGCCAATTTCATGAACGGCGACATCGAGGAGGTGATGCAGGCACTGCAGGTGGCGGAGAATGCGGAACGACTTAAGGAAGCCGTGGAATAACGGGCTATTGACTGTTTACTATGTTGCTTGTTAGATTCTGTCTTTTAGGAATCCAGAGGGATTTGTTAACTTAGACAAATGACTTAGACATAGGCTGATATAGAAGTCTCTCTTGCCTAATTTCCGCTGGTTTCCGCATTTCCGCAAATTTCCGCAATATAATCCACCGCCAGCATATTCCGCAGCGACACCACGTCGATCCAGCCGCTTTCGATGCCATAGACACGTCCCGCTTTCACTGCGTCCAAAAGCGTGTAGGGATAGCGTGATTGGAATGCCTCTTTGTCTTCGTTGCGCACAAGGATGATGTCGGGATTGATTTTGAAAAGATATTCGCGGCTGATGTTCCAACCAGTGAGGGAATCGCCGGCGTTGCGCGCACCTGCGAGTTCGATGATTTCCTGAATGTGCGTTTTTTTCGGGGCCGTGAAGTCTCCGCCGTCACCGAAGCCGACTACATAATATACGCACTTGCGGTTTTCGGGTGCGGGCGCGTGTGCCTTTCGCTCCGCTATCTTCTCTCGCCATTGCGCAGCCTCGGCATTTCCTTTTTCCTCACACTGTGTGATGCGTCCGATCACCTCCATCATTTCCGCCATGCCTTCCAACGACGATTCTTCCACAATGCAGACAACTGGAATCCCCATCTTCTCGATGGCATCCACGTCTTTCTGCGAAATCATGGAGCCGATGAGCACCACATCGGGATGCAGCGAGAGCAGTTGTTCAAAGTTGATGTTGTGCATTCCACCGATTTTCGTGATCTTCTCGGTTTCAGGTGGATATTTACAAAAATCGGAGATACCGACCAGCTTGTCCTGCGCCCCCACGAGAAACATGACCTCCGTAATGGCAGGCGAGATGGAGACAATGCGTTGCGGAGCCGTATCTAACTGGATATGACGATGATAAGAGTCTTCCCAAGTAAAGAAGGCTTCTTGTGAAGTGGTTTTCGGGGAATTGCATCCTGAATAAAATAAGGTGCTTGCCAATAAAAAAAAGGCGAAAAACAGGGCGGTTTTCCTCATAAACAAACAGGTTTTAAAATCAGGCGGCAAAAATAACATATTCTTTCCTATGTCGGTTTATATTCGTATTTTGTGTACATTTGCGCCCTTAAAAACAAGTGGTTATGAACGAAAAGAAAATTGAGACCGCTGCCGCCCTCGGCAACGCATTAGTGGATAAAGTGGACCATTTCCTGCACCATTTCACCAGCTATGCCACGGATTTGGAAGTGGGCATTCATCCTGAGACTTTCGACATCATCCTCGACAGTCCCAGTAAGATTCCAGAAGATTACCGCCGTCACAACATCGCGGATTTCATCCTCACCAACGCCAAAGGCCTATACGAACCCGACGAGAAGGTGATTTTCCAGGTGGCGGAACACTATTTTTAACGATGACACGATGAGGCAATGAAAAACGAAGAATGGTGATGAATTGTAGGGGTGTATCGCATACACCCAGCGTATCGCAAACGTTCGTCGGACAATAACAAACGACATATTATGGCGAAAGGAAAAAGTTCAGAAAAAGCAGTCACATACAGCGACCTCGTAGCGCAAATCAAGAACAAGCAGTTTGCGCCTGTCTATCTGTTGCATGGGGAGGAACCGTTTTTCATTGACCGGCTCTGCAAGATGTTCGAGGAAGGTATCCTGGAACCTGAAGAGCGCGACTTCAACCAAGTGGTGCTGTACGGAAAGGATACGGAAGTGGATATGGTACTGGCCAACGCCAAGCAATTTCCTTTCGGCAGCCCTTATCGCGTTGTGATTCTGAAAGAGGCCAAAGAGCTGAAAAAGATAGAGTTGCTGGATTCATACGTGGAAAACCCAAGTCCACAGACCATTTTGATTGTTTGCTACAAATATGGCAAAATGAAAGCCGCCCAGACCAAAGCATACGCTAAAAACGGTGTTGTTTTTGTGTCAGAAGGGGTTAAGGATTGGAACCTCGCCGCCTGGATTCAGGATCTCGCGAGCCAAACGTTCAACTACAAGATGAACCCGCAGACCGCAGCTGTTCTAAGCGAACATATCGGGAACGACCTATCCCGCATCTTCACCGAATTCCAAAAACTGCAAGTCGCTCTGCCTGCAGGAAGTGAAATTACGCCAGATATTGTCGAAAAATACATTGGCATCAGCAAGGAATACAACATTTTCGAATTGCAGGACGCTTTGGGATCCCGGAATCTGTCGAAAGTCTACAACATCATGCTTAACTTCACGATGCATCTGAAGGACAATCCGAACATCCGCACCATCTCCATGCTGTATTCCTATTATCAAAAGATGATCCGCTACCATCTTCTGCCCGACAAAAGCAACGATGCGCTAAGAACTGTCTTCGGCAATCTGCCGCCAGGCATCATCGCCCGGAACGTTGGAATCGCCAATAACCACACCTTGCCGCAATTAACCCGAATCATCTCCATATTAAGGGAATACGATGTGAAATCCAAAGGTGTGGATGCCAACAACGATGAAGGGGAGCTGTTGAAAGAGATGATTTACAAGATTACCCATGTATAAAATGAGAAATATTCATAAATCCTTTGTGAAGACGTTTCATGAAATGTCTCTCCTGTGTGTGCTGTGCATCATAATGGGTGTTTTTTCTCTAAATGCTCAACCACCCGCTGGTTATTATGCTTCTGCTGAAAATAAAAGCGGCAACGAGCTTCGCACGGCTATGCATAATATTATTAAAAATCATACATCTTTGTCATACAATGAGTTGTGGCAGGCATTCTATACTACTGATGTACGTCCCGACAACGGCAAAGTGTGGGACATGTACTCCGACCGCCCAAACGGAACCCCTGCCTACTACTTCACCTTCGGCAGTGACCAATGCGGCAACTACTCCGGCGAGGGCGACTGCTACAACCGCGAACACTCGGTACCCAAGAGCTGGTTTGGTGGCAGTGTCGCACCCATGTACACCGACCTCTTCCACCTCGTTCCCACCGACGGCTTCGTCAACTCCAAACGAAGCAACCTACCGCTCGGCAAGGTAATCAATGCGACTTGGACCAGCACCAACGGTTCAAAAGTAGGCACTTCCAACATTTCAGGTTACTCTGGGTCAGTGTTCGAGCCCATCGACAGTTTCAAAGGTGACTTCGCCCGCATCTATTTCTATATGGCTGTCTGCTACAAGGACAAGAACCTCGGCGTGGAAACCCAATCCAACTTTTCCGGAGGCGACCTTAAGCCATGGGCGAAAGAACTGCTGCTCCAATGGGCCGCCATGGATCCTGTGAGTCAGAAAGAAATCGACCGCAACAACGCCGTCTATCAACGCCAGCACAACCGCAACCCGTTCATTGACCATCCTGAACTGGCGGAAAAAATCTTCGGTAACGACTCAAGCCCATTCACTACAGGTATTTCAAACTATTCCAACCAATATGGCTGGAACGTGTATCCAAACCCTGTCACTTCCACAATCAATATCAAATCTATTGATAATCAAATTGATAAGTTGACAGTTGAGCTTCAAGATATTGCTGGAAGATCACTGCTCACCCGACAATTTGACAATATCGACAACATTCAGATAGATTTATCCAAATTTCCCATCGGACCCTATCTGATAAAATTGTCCTCCGAACACGGCATTCAAATCCATAAAATCGTAAAACAATGAGTATTATCAAGATAACCAAACAATTCTCCTTTGAAATGGCGCACGCCTTGCGCAACTACGACGGGTTGTGTCGCAACATCCACGGCCATTCCTACAAGATGGACATCACCCTTGCTGGGCAACCGCTACAGGATGAATATTCACCCAAAAATGGTATGGTAATGGATTTCGGGGATCTGAAAAAACTTGTTAACGAAGAAGTTATATCCTTATTGGATCACGCTTTGGTGCTGAATGCCAAAACCGATGCACAGCTTGTCGAAGTGTTGAAACAAAATTACGAGAAAATTGTCATCGTGGATTTTCAACCAACCACTGAAAACCTTCTGAACATCATTGCCGATAAAATCAAAGCGAAACTACCTGAAAGAGTGGTGCTTACCTGCGTGCGCTTGCGGGAAACCGACACGTCGTATGCGGAATGGATACCGTAGGGACGTATCGCATACGTCCACTTTATTGGAGAATATCGACAGGTGTGACCATGCCTTGAAGGGTGCCGTCGGAGCGGCCATTATCCGTGATGAACAACATGTCCAGACGAACACGCCGCGATTTGGAACGCTGGAATTTGAGGCTGACATCTTCCACGGTCATATTCGGGTTAATAAAGCCGTAATGTGCCACCGATTCGTCCGCCAGTCGTGTGAATTCGGTTATATCTTTGAATTTCAGAGTTTCCGAAAGAAGAGCCGAACCTTTTTCCGCCACAATCCTCATGAGGGTTTTGGTGCTGAATACCCCGACAATCCGATGGTTTTCCACAATCGGGATGTAGGAGTAGTCGTTGCGCTGCATCACCTTGACGGCGGCAAGGACGGAATCTTCTGGTGAGGGGGCGAAAATCTGTCCCGCACGGATGGCCACGCGCATCAACGTCACCGGATTGAGCGAATAGTAGAGGTTGTTGACTTGTCGCACCGCTTGGTCGGTGACAATAACCATGTCATTGCCCGCCTTCGACCAATCGTAGTGCGACAGCAGGTTGCGTAACATTCTACAGAAAGCAAGATTGCTGCGAAGCCCCTTGTACTGGGGCATCTGCTCCAGTTCCTTCATCTCCGCGACATTCAGGTTGTTGAGCGCCCATTCTTCAATCTCACGGTATCTTTCCAAAAATTGTCCTGCCTTGTTTTCCATTTTCAGTACATTATGTGCGGCAAAAGTACAAAAAAAGGTTCAAAGTTCAAGGTTCAAAGTTCAACAGCCAATAGCTAACAGCCAACAGCTAATACACAAACCTACCTTTTTCGACATCGAACCGTGCGGTGTGATCGAAGCTGCAGCGTTGTAATTCTTCCAATGCCTCAGGCACAAACAGCGTCAGTTCCTCCGCTTTGTGCGCGTCACTGCTTACAATCACGGGAATATCCGCTTTGCGCGCTTTCATCAGTAGCTCTGTGGAGGGATAAAAATGGGCACAACGCTTCTTGTATAATCCGCGGGTGTTTATTTCCACAATGACATCGTGCCGTTTAATCAGCTGTATCGCCTTGTCTGCCAATACTTTGTACCAACTTTCATTTTCTGTGAAAAAGCGGTCGCGGTTGTGCATCTTGATTTTGTCGAAATGGGCGATGATGTCCAAATGTTGCGTTTCCAGCATCTCGAACGTCTGCTCCCAAAAAGCAGTCACCGCAGTCTTGATGTCATTGCCAAACAGGTCGCGTAAGCCGTTGTCGTAAATTTCCTGCTTCGAACCGTCAATGAACCAAAGTCCGTTGCCATGGGGCGGCCGCACGAGATGCACACCACCGATGACGTAGTCGAGATTATAAGTCGTGCGCCAAACGTCAAAATCCTTGGTAATACCAGGAACAAATTCGCATTCCAGCGATTTAAGCAACGTAATGTCTGTTTTCTGTTGCAAATGGTCGATTTCGTTTACATATTCCGGAATCCTTTCTTCCGAAATGGCGAAATTGTTCTCAAACGGCACGGAAGAATGCGAAGAGAAACCGAGCTGCAGGAGCCCGCATTTCTCGGCCTCGCGCACATGCTCTTCCAACGTGCTCTTTCCGTCACAATAGAGGCTGTGGGTATGATAGTTAGCGGGATAATGGTTCATTCTATAAAGGTTATGGGTTATTGAAGCTTTTTGTTTATTGGTTTTATGTTTAGAGTTTATGTGATTAGTGAACAGTGATTAGTGAACAGTGAGCAGACAATAGTCTATGTCTAAATCTAAGTCTAAGTTTATGTCTAAGTCTAAGTTTATGTCTAAGTTTATGTCTAAGTTTATGTCTAAGTCATAGCAAAAGCCAATTGTTAATAACTAATATTCTCTTCATCCTCTTCCGTTACTTCCTCTTGTATGCCGTCGAGGATGTTGAGCATTTGGTCGCTGCGGCCGACATGGGCTCTATTGTAGAGGTTGCTGAGAAAGATGATAATCACATTGTCGGAGGGGCGGTAGAGAAAAAGATTCTGGAATCCGTTCCAAAGTCCGCCGTGATAGACGAGTTTGCCATGCGTTGGACTCTCTTCAATGCGGTAGCCGAAGCCGTAAACGCTATTGGGCAACGAACCGTCTTTCAGCTGGTTTTCACGCTGCGAGGCCAGGTCAACCCATTCTTTCGGCAGAATTTTGTAATCAACAAACATGGCGTTGGTCCAGCGGAGCATATCCTCCACGTTGGAATAGACCCCTTTGTCGCCAAGCACACCGTTCAAACGGTCGTATCGGGCGGTGACAGCAGCCTTCCGGTGCCCGCGAGCAATTGGAATAGCCATCGGGAGCGGTTTCACGTTCACATCTTCCGCTTTCGGATCCACATCGGCATACTTTTTCCCGTGTTTGGCATCAATACCCACCAATTCCGTGAAAAAGCAGGTGTTTTTCATCCCGGCGGGCTTGAAAATGTTCTCGTGTACATACTCTTCGAACGTTTTCTCGGACACTTTCGCCACCAACGCGGCCAAAATCGCATAGTTCGTATTCACATACTCGAATTTCGACCCCGTGGGAAACGTTTTGGCATACTTCTGCTTTTCCAAGACACGCAGAAGTTGTTGATTGTCAACAAAAGCCGAAGATCCATACACAGGATATTTGAACTTGAAATACTCTGGAATACCTGTAGTATGCGACAACAGATGCTTGATGGTCACGCCACTATAGGGCAGATTCGGAAAATACTTTGTGATAGTATCATCAAGATTGATTTTTCCTTGCGCACAGAGTTGCAAAACCGCCACCGCTGTAAACTGTTTGGAAATAGAAGCCAAATCGAACAGGGTGGTTTCAGTAATTTGATTGTCTTCTGCCGGGTTGCATCGCGGGGGTTCACCCGTCAGGCGAAGCTCCCCGTAAGCATGTTCCACCAGCACCGTGTCGCGCACCGCAACCAACATCACTCCATTCAGCTTTTGCGACATATCATTTGCCACAAATTCCAGTCCCTCAACATCATAGCGATCAACAATAGTGTCCCAAAGCTGTTGTAAATATTGTTCTTCTGTAAGAAAAGGCGTATAAATGTCTGCCCGCAGCGATAATGCGAGGCACAAAAGTAAGGCTATAGAAAAAACTGCCTTTTTCATCACAAATATACGTGCAGATACGTGTGATACGTGGAGATATTATCCGTTCATGGAATTCAAGAACTCTTCGTTGTTCTTTGTATCCTCCATGTTGCTGATAATCAAATTCATAGCCTCAATTGTAGTCATATCGGCGATATGGTTACGCAAAATCCAAACCTTTTGCAACGTGGCGGCATCCTGAAGCAGGTCGTCGCGGCGTGTGCTGGAGGCCACGATATCGACAGCGGGATAGATGCGCTTGTTGGAGAGCTTGCGGTCGAGCTGGAGCTCCATGTTGCCGGTGCCCTTGAACTCCTCGAAAATCACCTCGTCCATACGGGAACCCGTGTCAATCAGCGCGGTGGAGATGATGGTCAGAGAACCGCCGTTTTCCACATTACGAGCCGCGCCGAAGAAACGTTTGGGTTTCTGCAGGGCGTTAGCCTCCACACCACCGGAAAGCACTTTTCCGGATGCAGGCGCCATCGTGTTGAAGGCGCGGGCCAGACGGGTGATGGAGTCGAGCAGGATGCAGACATCGTGGCCGCACTCCACCATGCGTTTCGCCTTGTCAAGCACCATGTTGGCGATTTTGACGTGGCGTTCCGCCGGCTCATCGAACGTGGAGGAAATCACCTCAGCATTCACGCTGCGCTGCATGTCGGTGACCTCTTCGGGGCGTTCGTCAATAAGCAGGATGATGAGGTAAATTTCAGGGTGGTTATACGCTATTGCGTTAGCTATATCTTTCAGCAATACGGTTTTACCCGTTTTCGGCTGAGCCACAATCAATCCGCGCTGACCTTTGCCGATAGGGGCGAAGAGGTCGATGATGCGAGTGGAGAGTTTGCACCCGGGGTGACCGGTGATATTGATTTTCTCGTCCGGGAACATAGGAGTAAGGTAGTCGAATGGGATACGGTCGCGGATTTCTTCCGGCAGGCAGCCGTTAATCTTGTCGATTTTAGTCAGCGGGAAGTATTTCTCACCGGGTTTCGGGGGACGGATGGCACCATAGACGGTGTCTCCATTCTTGAGACCGAAGAGTTTGATTTGTGACATGGAGACGTAAATGTCATCGGGGGAGGAGAGGTAGTTGTAGTCGGAGGAGCGGAGGAAACCGCAGTTTTCGCTGGTGATTTCGAGCACACCCTCGGCCATGACGGAGCCGTCGTACTGGGCATTGGCAATATAGGGTGGGGCGGATTCTTCGACCTTGTTGGCGGGCTTTTCGACCTCTTTTTCTTTCACAACGGGTTCTTCGGCTTTTGTTTCCTGTTTTTCCGCGTTTTCTTTATTTTTTTTCTTTGGGCGTCCGCGACGGGGTTTGTTTTCCGTTGTGTCTTCGATTGGCTCTGAATCCTCTTGTTTTGTTTCGATCGGTTTGCTGGCTGGTTCTTCTTCGGTTTTCTTCTTTCTTCCTCTTTTGTTGGATACTTTTGTTTTCGGTTCGGAGACCAAAAGTGGTTCCTCTTCTTCGAAAAGCGGGTATTGGACAAGATGTGGTTTGGCGGGTGCCTCTTCTTCTGGTGACGGAACGACGATTTCCGGTTCAACAGATTTTTCCTCCACGATTACAGTCTGTTTTTTCGGACGGCCCCGGCGTTTTTTTTCGGGTGCCGCTTCGGTGGGAGCAGGTGTGTCAATGACAGTTTCTGCTACTGCAGGATCGGTCTTTTTTGACCGGACAGTGCGCGTTCTTTTGGTTTTTTCTTCTGCAGGAACCGGGTTGGCAAATAAAATCACATCTTCTGTTTGCGGAGTTTGGAGGTCGGTTTCCGGCAATTTTTGTGCCAGTATGTTTTTATTAGTATTGAACAAAGGCGTGCTCTTTTTTTCCACATAGCGTGCTTTGTCCTTGATTTTTGTCTCGTTTGAGGTGGCCATCAGGCTTTCACCTCCTCTTACAACTCTTCTTCTTCTGGGTTTGTTTTCGCTAATATCTGACATGTTTTTAATATTGTCTTGAATCATAAAATCTGTCTTGGATTAACGTAACGGGATCTTGTTTTGAATCATGTGCCCCTCTTGCCTCCCGTCACGGAACGTCTTTTGAAAAGTGGCGCAAAAATACAAAATTCTTAATACTATCGGTCACCTTGAGATTTTTTTCTTTCTACTAATTTCTTGTTTCATTTTTTTGTTTTTTTTGAACACAGCACTATTAAGAATTTTTATGAAAAAAAATAGCCCAAGTAATGATAAAAAAACTATCTTTGCGGCCTGATTTGAAATTTCTAATATTGTATAATTAAAATTAAAATTATGAAGAAATTATCTATTTTCGTGGTGGCAATGCTGATAGCTTCTTTCAGCTTTGCACAGGTTTCTACAACCCAAAAGCAAATGGTTGTAAAAAGTGATGGTATGACCTTGCAATTAAAAGGTAAACCTGCTCCTCAACAACAGAAAGCCACTGGTTCGCATTGGTTCAATCTGATTGAGGATGCTATCCTTTTCTTTGGTGAAGAAACCGATTATTCCTTACCCGTTATTCAATGCGACACTTACAATCTCGTCCATTACACCGATGGCGATGCACACAATCAGTTTAACTCTTTAGGTCAAGTTTTCGACTGGTCTCACTCTTCTTGGGATGAAATGTACAACTACACGGGTGCACCTGAAAATGTTCCCTACATGCCCGGCGCTGATTCTTATTCTGTTGACTCCATTATGTTAGCGTGGTATTATGGTCGTGGTACTAATGTGCCTGCAACTGTGGTTGACACTATCGCTATTTCCTATGTTATTGGCATAGATCCTTCGCAAGATGTCTATAATCTTGGCAGTTATGATGATGCTGGTAATTTCGTACCTGCATTTTCTATGCCTATGATTCCTTTCAACCATACCACATTTATGGCCAGCACTACACCTGATCCTTCACAATCGGGTCTTGCCAATACGCTTGAATCCGCTACTGTCATTTATGACAAAATTCCGTTGACAGTTGATGATACTACTGGCAACTCTGTTCCTTATTTCAGCCTTCCCGTTCCTGCAGGGCTTTCCAACCTCACACAAAAGCAAATTGCTGTCATTGTCACATTTATTCCTGGATGTGAGAGAACAACCTCTTCTGTCATTGGCGAAGACCTTGACCGCTTCCAACTTTTGATGTATGATGATCCCCGTGAAGGTTATTCCACCGCTGGTTCCGAACAACTTTTAAGTGATTATCAAATGGGTCTTTTCCATGATGCTGATAATTTCAAAGTTGATAATGCATGGTATCCTATTTACCAACCTAATATCTTCTGGGGCGGTAATCCTAAACCTTCCATTGGTCTTTACGTGACCTGCAACGATTGTGGAATCGTGAACGTTCCCGAAATCGAAAAGACCAACATGACGGTGTACCCGAACCCCGCTACCAACCATTTCACGGTTAACACCGGTAACGATGAAAAAGCCAGCATCCAACTGTTCAATATCGTTGGTCAGCAGGTTTACAGCGAAACTTTCACTGGCAGCACGACTGTTAGCGTGGCTAATCTCCACAGCGGTGTCTATATGCTCAAAGTGAACCAAAACGGCAAAGTGAACACCACCAAGGTTGTTGTGAAATAATTTTGTCTGATACAATATTATATAAAAAGGGATGGCTGAAAAGCTGTCCCTTTTTCTGTTTTCACGATTTACGTCTTTCGCAAATTGCAAATCGCAAACCAAAATGTACAATTTCAACGGAAAACTTTCTGAAAACTCGCTCGTCATCATGGGCATCCTAAACGTCACGGAAGACTCTTTTTACGACGGGGGGCGTTACGAGACAGAGAAGGAGATTCTGCGTCGTGCAGAACAGATTCTTACAGAAGGCGGCGACATCATTGACATCGGGGCAATGTCCACACGACCGAATGCATTGGAAATCCCTGAAAGCGAAGAAATTTCACGAATAGTGTCGGCAGTCAAGCTAATACGCGGTCAATTTCCCGAGTCCGTACTCTCCATCGATACCTACCGTGCATCCGTGGCCGAAACTGCGGTGGAAGCCGGTGCCAATATGATCAATGATATCTCCGGCGGCACCTTCGACCCCGACATGATTCCTACCATCGGCCAGCTGCAAGTTCCTTACTGCTTGATGCACACTTCCGCAAAACCTTCTGTCATGCAGCAACATACAGAATACAAGGACATTCTTGCCAATATGCTGCAATTCTTCGGTCGGCAGATTGAAAAATTACACGTAAATCACGTGCATGACATTATCATTGATCCAGGCTTTGGCTTCGGCAAAACTTTGGAGCAAAATTATTTTTTAATGAAAAATATGGAAGTGTTTCTGCAGCTTGGTTTTCCAATCTTAGTTGGTATAT
Source organism: uncultured Bacteroidales bacterium (assembly GCA_946407715.1). The sequence continues at coordinate 44,064 of CAMJPH010000005.1, forward strand.
CCCGTAAATCCATGATTTATAAACTGTTTGATTCTACACCTGAACATGCTCTCAACGGCACTACCATCCTAAATACTACCGCGTTGTTGAAAGGAGCATCTATTTTGCGCGTTCATGACGTGAAAGAGGCCGTTGAGGTGCGGAAAATTGTTTCCCTTTTGCTGTAAAATGCAAAATTTCCTGTTTCTATTTCAAGATACTTGAAAACATCCTTGCCGAAAAATCAAGATGTTTGTCAATCCAAAGCGAAAAAGTTGTATTTTTGCACGTTTTTTACAAACGGGGTCCTGTAGTTCAATGGATAGAACGAAAGTTTCCTAAACTTTAAATTTGGGTTCGATTCCCAGCGGGACTACAAAATGAGGGTGTGTCAAAAGTCCAAGAAACGGCATTTTTCAGTTTGTAACTATTTGATAATCAAACATCGATTTTTGCCAAAACTGACTTTTGACACACCCTCACTTTTTTCCAATAAATTAAAAATCATATCCCACCATTTCTCCGTGCGGATGTATGATGGTGTATCGGGTGAAGCGTTCATCCGCGTTAAAGCCGTCTCCGTAATTTATTGAGCCGTCGCTTTTAACCTGTTTTACTGATTTGGTGGAATAAATGCTTCGTTGCCGTTGGTCCCAAATCACCTCGTCGGTGATTACAGAGTCACCGTTGGAGAGGTCGTAAATGACCACATTGTCGGTGGCTTTGAACAGGTTGTTGTTAATCTGGCAGGCATAGCCTGCAGTGATGACGGCTTGTTTGTGTCCGTAATCGTTGAATGATGTGATGGTAATTCCTTCAGGACAGTCCACGAAGGCGGTGTCGGAAGAGTTGTATCGGTTGAGGATAGGGGTGCGGACAATGAAAACGGTACAGCCCGAGTCGCTGACGGTAATTGTCATGTTTTCCGCAGACTCGTCAGGGAATTTTCCGTTATATTCTAACAATTGCGTATGGTTGTTTTTGGACTTGCAGGCAGCAAAAAGCATCATAATGCACGAGGCGATTATGATGCTTTTATTCAAATATTTAAGGTTAAAAGACATTCGTATAGGTTACCGTACGGTCGTGTTTTCCTGAATCCAGCATCCCACATGGTAGGAAGCTCCGCTGTTCAAGCCGCGTTTGAACAATTCATCCTTGCTCGGGAATCTCAATTTAGCGCGTTTGGAGTTGGCTGATTCTGCACAGCTCGGATCAACAGCAGCGGCTTTCGCATATTTGTCGGCGGCAGCCCAAGTGTATGCGCCGGGAACCTGCTCGTCACCGCATCTTCCGCCAGAGTTGGCGTAAAGGTCGCCGATAAGGATGTACGCTTTGCCCATGTTCGGTCTTGCCTTCAATGCATCGTAGGCTGCGGAACGGGACTCGGAGTAGGAGCCCTTCATCTGATAGGCTAATGCCAACATGTAGTAGGCATCTGCCGTTTGGTCGTGCGTTTCACTAAGTTGGGCAGCCTCTTTGAAATAGTTGATGGCATTGGTGATTTCCTCGTCGTTCTTAGATGTCAGATAGTTTTGGAGTGTGAGGTTACCCATCATGTATGCGGAGTTGCGGTTCGGGTTGGCTTTGTGCAGGATGGACAAAGCCTCCTTGAACAGCGGACTGCTGGTGCAGTTTCCTTTGAACATGGTGTTGACCATTTTGCTGACAGCAGGCAGGTCGTTTTTGATTTCATCGAATTTCTTGGTGTAGAGTTGTTCCATTACATCGCAGGAAGCGTAAGGAGCCACAGCTTTTTCAAATTTGGCTTTCACTTTAATAAAACCGGCAATCAGCTTAGCTTGACGGGTTGTATCTGCAACCAATTTTTTTGCCTGTTTGTCGTATTCGATACGGTCAATTTCAGCATTGTCGAATTGCGCTTGAAGTTTTTCCAAACCATCTGTGCTGGCCTCATAAGATTTTGTGGCATTCACGACAGACAGGTCAAGGTAATCAGTGGCACGCTCGTAAGCTTCAATCACGTAAGAAGTGTCTTGGAGGGCATCGGTTCTGTTTTTGGCGAGTTGGAAATAAGCATCCCAAATTGCGGCTTGGGTGTTTTCTTTCTCCATTTCAACGGATTGCACAAACCACTCAAAAGCTTGTTCGTGCAGGTGTTTTCTGTAACGCATAAGGTTATAGGCTTTATAACCGATACCAGAACCGGGCGTGAATTTGTCGGGGAAATAAGTGCTACGCACATCGTAGATGTACAAAAGAGAATCAATGAGCGTTTCGCGGCGCACAGAGTCTTTTTCGTCTTTAATAAGAGTTTGGAACAGGGTTTGGGCGTTTGTGTAGATACCGTCCCAAGAGCACGGGCAGTGTTGGACAACATATTGCCAAGCCTCGTAAGCATCCACGTAGTTCTTGGCATTGTAAAAAGTTCTGAAATTTGTGATTTGTTCCAGACATTTCAAAGAGTCGGCTTCATTGGCACCGTATTTGAAAGAGCAGGGTGCTTGGGCGAAAATGAAGCTGCTGCTGAAAGCAAATGCAATAATCGCAATAATTTTTTTCATTTTAGTTTTATTTTAAGGGTTATTGAAATTCTAATCTAATTTAACTCGTTGATACCAACGTTCTTGCAAAGTGAAGCAGAATGAGAATCTGAAATAGTCTTGCCGAAGAAGGTCGTTTACCAGAGTCCCCGTTCTTCCGTATTCGAACAAGATGTTGAGGGATGAGTGAGTATTGAAAGTGGTTAGCGGAACACCTATGCCCAAACAGACTCCAAATTCGGAAATTGGTTTATTTCGCAGAAGCAATTCACCGGAGGAATAGCGTCCGCCGATCCGGAAAGCCATTTTTTTGAAGAATTTGTTGGAGGTCGGATCCGGAATGAACTGCGCCCCCATAGAAGCCATGACCGTATTCTGCAGAGAGTCGCACGGCTTCATAAACTTATAGTTGGCCCAGTTCTGCCATGTCACATCGGCGGCAACAGTCAGTTTGTCTTTGAAAGTGTAGCTCAATCCTGCGCCGACTGATTGCGGGATGTTCAACGTGCCGCGCAAATCATCCTTATACAGAACAGTGTCGTAGGTGGATGTGCTGATAAAGCTGCCGGAATATGAGTTGATAAGCAGCTTCTCTTTTGCCCAGATATAGGCAGTGTTGCTATATACAGCACCCAGTCCAATTTTGTGGTTTTCCCCAATATTGAAGAAATATTGTAAACCTCCTTCCAAATAGATGCCGTCTAAAAGATAGGCGTTGTTGATGAATGAGTTCAGGATGGTGTTTTCGCCAAATTCGGTGTTGCTTGTGGAGAAGAGGGTTCCGAACATGTAACTTACATTCAGTCCGAAAGAAAGTCCCTTGCAGATTTTGAAGGCATTTCCCCAATAAAGCTGGTTGATGCCTCCGTTGCCGGAATAGGTGTATTTGACTTCGCCGACATTGGCAATTTTTTCCGTGGTTTCTATTTCGTAACCAATTGTGCTGAAGGCTTTTATACCGACACTGGTACGCCAATGGCGGGTAACGGGCAAACCAATGGCCATGTAGTTGGGTTTGGCGTAGGAGTTTTTCTGTGTGGTACTCTGTTGCGACAGTTTGGAATAGTAGATGGAAGCCGCAGCGTCAGCAATGAACGACAAGGAGTCGAATGCGGCGTAGGAGGCGGGATTTCGGAAATTGATGTAGTAGGGGTTCTGCATCGCGTAGGATACGCTGCCCATACCGTCCAAAATAGCATTGGAATAGTGGTTCACGGAACCTATTCCGTAGCTTGAATAGGGCATACTGATTTCGTTTTGAGCTTGTGCGAAAGAAAAGCACAACCAGCAAAACACAGCCATCCATACTATTTGTTTAGCGTTTTGACGCATTCAATTTTAATATTTTATGCAGTCCGACAAGAATCGGATTTTGGGCGGCAAATATACGTTTTTTTATGGAATTTTGTAACAGTTCCGCGTCGCCTCCCGAAAGCATCACTTTCAAATGACTGTAATGTTTTGAGTATTGACGAATTATTCCGTTGATTTCTTGAGTGATGCCGTTCATCACGCCTGCAAGAATAGAGTTTTTGGTGCTGTCGCCTACAAAAAAACTGATATTTTCCGGTTCTACAAGAGGGAGGCGTGCTGTGAATTTTGACAGAGCTTGAAAGCGCATCCGCACCCCCGGAGCGATACTTCCACCTAAATATTCCCCTTTTTCGTTCACGAAATCCGCCACCAGACAAGTACCGGCCATCAAGGACAACACATTTCTGTTTGGATATAGCACATTGGCACCCACAGCATTGGCAATGCGATCGGTGCCTAAAGTTTCTGAAGTGGAGTAGTGGATTGTGATTGGCAACCGGCAATCGGAAGAAAAACAGATAAGCAGGACGCGCCCTTCAAGCCAACGCAACATAGGGTCCTCTTTTCCCCGTACAGAAGAAACAATGGCTCGTTCAATGGAATATTGGTTGAAAAGGTTCTCTAATAATGAAATAGACGTTTTTTTTTCAGAAAAAAGATTTAATAGAACACCTTCCTCAGAAAAAACCGCTATCTTTTGCAGTGTATTCCCTATGTCAATAACCAAATCCATTATTCTTATCCTCTTATCCTCTCACCCTCCATTCTTTCATCGCCTTTCATCGCTTCATCGTGTCATCGCCTCTCCGATTTCGCAGGATATCCACAGCCAAATAGATGGCGTTCCGCATGGACTGGGCATCGGCGATGTTTTTTCCGGCGATGTCGTAGGCGGTTCCGTGGGCAGGAGCGGTGTGTACTATGGGCAGTCCGGCAGTGAAGCAGACCCCGTCTTTCCCTAACAGCTTGAACGGGATCATTCCTTGGTCGTGGTACATTGCCAACACAGCATCGAACCGGCTATAGGCGCCGGAAGCGAAGAAACCGTCTGCCGAGAATGGACCGAAAGCGTTGATTCCGTTATGGAATGCTTGGTTCACAGCGGGTTGGATGATGTCTTGTTCTTCCGTTCCGAGCAACCCGTCATCCCCGTTGTGCGGGTTGAGGGCAAGTACGGCAATAGTGGGGTTGTTGAGGGCAAAGTCTTTTTTCAAGGAAAGATTCAAAGTCTCAATCTTTTGCAGAATGCTTTCAGTGGTGATGTTTTCGGTTACCGATTTAACAGGCAGGTGGTTGGTGACAAATCCCATACGAAGGTTTTCGCTCACTAACATCATCAAACACGGATTGTTTTTTCCTCCAAAGTAATGGTTGAAAAACTCGGAATGACCCGAAAACGTGAATTTCTCAGACTGAATGTTTTTTTTGTTCATGGGAGCGGTCACGATGGCGTCGATGAGTTTGTTTTTCAAGTCGCGGCCAGCAGCGTACAGGGAACGTTCCGACATCTGCCCGGCGATTTTTGTTGAGTTTCCAAGTTCAAGTTTTATTTCTTCCTCATAGAGGTTAATGAGATTTGGGCGTTTGGTAGAAAGTTGTTCTGCCGTTTTGGTGAATTGGAAATTAAAATCGGGCATCTCCATATATTTTTTATGGTAGGAGGCCACTTTTGACAGTCCATAGACTACGGGAGTGCAGATTTCCATTATCCTATTGTCACTCAACGACTTAATTATTACCTCATAGCTAATGCCATTGATGTCGCCTTGCGTGATTCCAATTACAAAATTTTTATTTTCAGCCATAAATCATGAATTTTAACGGTGGCAAAGGTACACAAATTATGAATACATTAAGGGTATGCGTTTTTTTTTGACTTAAACATAGACTTAAACTTAAAATTAAAGACAGTCATAGTCATAGCAAAAAAAAGGCAGACCGGAGAGGCCTGCCTTTCTCGTAAACAGGAAATGGATTCTATTTGTTCACTTGGAATTTCTTGTCGCCGTTGACGAAGAAGTTCACAATTTGGTTGGCAGCGGCCAAGCCGGCGTTGATGTTGGCTTCGGCGGTCTCGGCACCCTGTTTTTTCGGGGTGGCGAAGAAGCGTTTCTCAAATTTTTTGAACTCGTCCAACGCATCGGGAGCGATGTCGGTGCAATATTTGAGGTCTTCGCGTTCGGTCATCAGGGCAATGAGTTCTTCCTCGTTGATGACTTCCTTGCGGGCGGTGTTAATCACGCAACCACCTTTGGGCATAAGACCGACAAGAGCTTTGTTGATGGATTTTTTGGTCTGGTCGTTGGCGGGGATATGCAGGGAGATGTAGTTGCAGTTTTTGTACATCTCTTCAAGGGTGGCGGGAACGACCACACCTTCGGCTTCCATTTTCTCTTTCGGGACGAAGGGGTCGAAAGCCCAAACTTCCATGCCGAGGGCGCGGGCTTTTTCTGCCACGAGGCGACCTACATTACCGTAAGCCTGGATACCGACTTTCTTGCCTTTCAGTTCGGCGCCGGTGCCGGGTTTGAAGGTGTTGCGGGCCATGTAAATCATCATGCCGAGGGCAAGTTCGGCCACAGCGTTAGAGTTTTGGCCGGGGGTGTTCATTGCCACGATGTTGTTGGCGGTGCAGGCGGCGAGATCGAGGTTGTCGAAGCCGGCGCCGGCGCGCACGACCACCTTGAGATTCTTGGCGGCATCAATCACTTGGGCCGTCACTTTGTCGGAACGGACAATCATAGCGTCCACATCGGCGACAGCGGCGTAGAGTTCTTCGGGAGTCTCGTATTTTTCCAGCAGAACTAATTCATAACCGGCTTTTTCCACGATAGCGCGAATGCCATCGACAGCGGCTTTTGCAAAAGGTTTTTGGGTTGCAACTAATACTTTCATTATTATTTTTATTTAGTTAGTGGTTAGTAGTTAGCAGTTAGTAGTTTAGGTCGAATGAACTGCTAACTACTAACTGCTAACTGCTAACTTAATATTATTTGTTTGCTTTTTCGAAATCTTGCATGCAGGCGACGAGAGCTTCGACATCTTCCACGGTGCAGGCGTTGTAGAGGGAAGCACGGAAGCCGCCGACGGAACGGTGACCCTTGATGCCGACCATGCCGCGCTCTTTGGCGAAGGCCATGAAGGCATCCTGTTTGTCCTCGTAACCGGGAGCCATCACCCAGCAGTGGTTCATGATGGAACGGTCGGCCTTGTCGGCGACGGTGCCCACGAACATGCTGTTGCGGTCGATTTCGTCGTACAGCAGGTTGGATTTCTTCATGTTGATTTTGTTCATCTCAGCGACACCGCCGATGGTGTTCTTCAGCCAGGTGAGGGTTTCGTGCATCACGAAGATGGGGAGCACGGGAGGAGTGTTGAACATGGAGATGTTCTTGGCTTCCTCAGCGGCGTGGGTGCGGTAATCCACCATGGTGGGCAGCGGGTTCATGTAGGCGCGGTCACCGATTTGGCCGAGGATGTCCTTGCGCACGATGACGAATGTGACACCGGCAGGGCCGACGTTCTTCTGGGCGCCACCGTAGATGAGGCCGTATTTGGTCACATCGACGGGACGGCTCATAATGTCGGAGCTCATGTCAGCGACAAGCATCACATTGTTGCACTCAGCAGCGGTGAAGTCCTTGCGGATTTCAGTGCCGTAGATGGTGTTGTTGGTGGTGATGTGGAAATAGTCGGCATCAGCGGGGACGGTCCAACCTTTAGGAATATAATTGTAGGTTTTGTCCTCAGAGGAAGCGACGATTTCGGTTGTGCCGAAGTTTTTGGCTTCCTTTGCGGCTTTCTTAGCCCAGACGCCGGTTTGCAGGTAAGCGGCTTTGGTCTTCATCAGGTTGGCGGGCACCATGAAGAATTGTGTGCTGGCACCACCACCGAGGAAGAGCACTTCATAGTTGTCGGGGATGTTGAGCAAATCGCGCCAGAGTTGGCGGGTTTCTGCCATCAGACGCTCCCAACCAGGGGTGCGGTGGGAAATCTCCATCAGGCCGATACCGGTGTTGTCAAAATTGCGGATAGCGTTGATTGTGGACTCAACAGCTTCTTTCGGAAGGACGCAAGGTCCTGCGTTAAAATTGTGTACTTCTTTCATAATCAATAAAATATGATTTTTTTTGAATGTAATTAAAGGTTAAATTTGGTTCGGCAAAGATACACAAAAAAGCGACTGTCCAAGCCTTTTTTCGAGGTGTGAAATTTTTTTTGAGAAAGTGTTGTAGAGATTGAAAAAAAGTGTATTTTTACACCCTGAAATTTTCGGAGAGATGGCCGAGTGGTCGAAGGCGCGCGCCTGGAGAGCGCGTAAGCGCCAAAAGCGCTTCATGGGTTCGAATCCCATTCTCTCCGCTGAGAACTAAAAGACTGAAAATCATTAAAGTATAATATAGTTTAATTTCAAAAAATCAAAATTCATTATGAAAAAGCTTATCGCCTTACTTACCGTTTTCGGTTTCTTAACCTTCGGTATTGCAAACAACGCATTTGCTCAAAAACAACAAAAAGCTGACGAAGCTGCCGCCACTGAGCAGGTCGCTGAAGAAGTGGCTGAAGCTCCCGCCGCTGCCGCTCAAGCTGAACTGTCCGAGGATCCTGATGACTCCATCAACCAAGGTTTGCACTACACGTTGAAAGACAAATTCATCCAGGGTGGTGCCGTTTGGATGACCCCTGTGTTGATCTGTTTGATTTTGGGATTGGCTTTCGTCATTGAACGTATTTTCTACCTCAACCTTTCTTCTGTTAATTCAAAGAAATTGCTTGACAAGGTGGAGAACACACTCAAAACCAAAGGCGTTGATGCTGCCAAGGAGCTTTGCCGTGACACAAAAGGACCTCTCGCCGCTGTTTTCTTCCAAGGTCTTGACCGCTATGATGAAGGCCTCGAATCAGTGGAGAAATCCCTCACCTCTTACGGTGCCGTCCAAATGGCCAAGCTGGAAAACAACATGACTTGGATCAGCCTGTTCATCGCTCTTGCCCCGTCATTGGGATTCTTGGGAACGGTCATCGGTATGGTGCAGGCATTCGATGATATCGAGCGCGCAGGTGATATTTCCCCGACCATCGTCGCCGGCGGTATGAAAGTGGCTTTGTTGACCACCGTGTTCGGTTTGATCACCGCCATGATTCTCCAAGTGTTCTACAACTACCTCCTCACCCGCATCGATGCCATTGTGAACGACATGGAAGACGCCACCATTTCCTTCATGGACATCTTGGTCAAAAACAAATAATAAGAAGGTAAGCCATTCTTATATTTTATATATACAATAAATTTATTAAACCGTTGTATAATGAAAAATAGAATAATCAATATCGTCATATTCGTAGTCGCTATTCTGGCTTGCTGCTTGGCTATTGCTTTTTCTTTTTTCTCATTTGATGCAGATAAAAAGGAAAACTATATCCAAACCCAGGAAGTGAAAGCGAAGACGCCGGAAATGGTGTCTGACCTTGAGACGGCTACCGTGGAAAGTCTCCCTTCTGTGATTGAAAAGTACAAGGAAATGAATGCTGAAGCTGCAAAAAAGCAGAAAGAAGATCAGATTCAGAAAGACATCCTTTATACTTACCTTCAGGATTTGAAAAATTTGGACGAAAACTCTTTTGAGGGTTATAAAGCCAAATTCCAGGAACGCTCCGCAGGTCTGTTTGCCAAATGCAATGACAAACAAAAATATGTGGATGGTTTCAACAGTGTGAACACCTACAAGGATCTTGACGCTTATACCGAAAAAATCAACAAGGAATATAATGAAGTGAAGCAGAACTACCTGTTGGAGCGCAACTATGTCAAGTCTGCCAACGCGTTGATTAACAGGGCTGACGCTATCAACGCAACTGCTTCTGCTGCGAAAAAGACCGCTGATTTGGAGTCCTTCCAAAGCGACCTGAAGAGTTTCGGCAAGAGTGCCTCTTTGCAGAACTTCTTTATCCTGTTGACCTATATCCTCGGTATCGGTGCTTTGGCTCTGATGGTCTTCTTCCTGCTGACCAATATGATCGCTAATTTCAAGACCTCTTACAAGATTCTCTTGGGTCTGCTGTTGTTGGTTGTGGCTTTCTTTATCGGCTATGTGATAGGCACGCCCACACTCAGCCCGTCAGCCATCAAGGCAGGTATGACCGGTTCCGGCTACAAGATGGTGAACGCTGCCGTGTTCACGGTTTATGTATGTTTGTTCGGTGCAATATTGGCTATTATTGTATCCTTGATTATGAACGCCGTTAAAAACAGAAACTAACATGAGTAAAAGAAAAACACCAGGCTTGAATACAGGCGCAATGTCAGATATTTCCTTTCTGCTGTTGACCTTTTTCCTGCTTACCTCTTCCATCAACACGGAGCAAGGTATTCCGAGAAAGCTTCCGCCTCCAAAAACGGAAGATTCTCAGGACAAAAAGGTGGATATCAACAAGAGAAATGTACTGAATGTGTTGGTGAATTTCCGCGATGAGATTTCCGTGAACGGTGATGTCATCATGGTGAGCGATTTGAAGGCAAGAGCCAAGGAGTTTTTTGCCAATCCTTCCAACGATCCGTCGTTGCCTGAAAAAGTGAGTAAACCTATCGAAGGTATAGGTGATTTTCAGGTCTCGAAAGGTGTTGTGTCGCTGACCAACGACCAGGGAACGAGCTACAACATGTATGTGCAAGTGCAGAACGAGCTGCAACGTGCCGTGAATGAGTTGCGTAACGAGACTGCGTTGCAATATTTCGGCAAAAAATACGATGCTCTCGATTCAGCCGCCCAACGCGCCGTCTCCACTGCCATCCCGATGAGCATTTCTGAGGCTCCGCCTATTGATTACAGTAATTTCGGCAAATAACCTAAAAAAAGCAAGATTATGTCAAGATTCAGAAAAGAAGGAAAAAAAGAGACACCCGAACTCAACATGGGTTCCATGTCTGATATTATCTTCATGTTCTTGTTCTTCTTCATGGTGATCACAACCATGCGTGAGGCTTCGCTGAAGGTTCATTTCCAACCGCCGCAAGCTACTGAAATCCAAAAGTTGGAGAAAAAATCTTTGGTGGCCAACATCTATATTGGTGCCCCTATCTCAAAAAATGAGAACACCCTTCCCCCTGGAGAGGTATCTGTTCAGCTTAACGATCAGACCATTAAGGCTGAAGATTTAGTGGGTGATGTCCGTGATTTCATTGGAACGGAAAAAGAGTCTCGCGATGCACAAGACAGAGACCGTCTCACTTTCTCTCTGAAAGTCGATAAGGATGTCCAAATGCGTTATGTGAATACTATCAAACAAGAGTTGCGCAAAAACAATGCTCTGAAGATTAACTATGCAGCCGGTAAAAAGGTTGCCAATTAATAATAGAATGCAAAATCCAGGATAGTGGCATATTGCCATTATCCTGAATTTATTTTAAAAATACAATTCAAATAAAATCTTAATATTATGAAGAAAATTTTACTTGCTGTTTCTGCGTTATTTATTATTGGCGCAGTTTTTGCTCAAAGCGAGCGCGTTGACTATCGTAAGAACGCTGTTGCCGTTCCTTACGTGAAAAAAGCTCAACTTACTGGTTTTGAAAATGGTGCAGAACCTCAAACCCAACCCTCCATGGTACGCCTCACTGGCCGTAATTTTATTGGCACCACTTTTTACGACTGCCAATCCAACGGCTCTATGTCTCAACGTGTGGTAGCTCACAACGACGGAACTGTTTCCGCCATCTGGACAACATGTGGCTCCACCGCCGCTTCTCGTGGTACCGGTTATAATTACAACAATGGCTCTAATTGGATCAACAGCCCTGCCAGCACCGATAAAATTGAAAATGTTCGTACAGGTTGGGGAACAATGACTGCCATAGGAGATGTCGAGATTGTTGCCTCTCACTACGTTCCTTCTGTTACAAATAACACTTGTCTCGGTGGTTTGCAAATAGGAATATGCCCGCAAAAGGGTACGAACAATTGGACGTTCTCTTTGTTACAAGGACCTACCATCAATGGTATTGGAAGCAATGGCAATCCTCTTACTTCATCATGTCTTTTGTGGCCGGCCCTTGCTTCTTCCGGCAATACTGTCCACCTGATATGCTGTTCCGAATCCGATACAGGAATGTACTATCAAGGTATCAACACTTGTTTGCTCTACTATCGTGGTACATTTGATGCATCTTCTAATACTATCAATTGGGAAAATCCCCGCATTGTCGGTAACGTTACCCCTGCAGAAGTTAGTCGTTTTTCTGGAGACAGCTATGCCATCACCGCAAAAGGTGACAACGTAGCTATTGTTGCTATGCCCTCCAGCACCATGGATGCTTTCCTTTGGAAATCTACCGATAATGGCCAAACTTTCACTAAAACTGTGTTCCTCGAATCAGCCATTAAAAACAATGACCTGACGGCCATGCTTGACACAAATCTTTATGTTCAAGACGGTATCTGCGCTGTTGCCCTTGGTGATGATGGTACGGCTCACATCGCATTCGGTGCTTATCTCGTTGTCTCTGACGAACCTACAGGCGACTCATGGTATTGGTATCCCGGCATTGGTGAATTGGTGTATTGGAACGAGAATATGAGTCCCATTCTCTACAATAACAATGACATGTACATGCAACCTGAAATGTTGAGAAATAACGGTTGTACTGTTATTGAACGTTTTAACCTTGATTGTGACGAGAGTATATGGAGCTTGAGCAGCTGGGGTGTAGATGCTTTCCCGAGCTATGGTGCCGGTTCTGTTTCGTACCCGCAATTAGTGGCTGAAAACGGTAATATTTATATGGTTTTCTGTCAAGTCTTGGAATATCCGTTCATTGACGTTAATAGTTCCAAGTACTATAGAGGAGTTTTTGCTACCAAATCCACTAATAATGGTCAATCCTTTGGCGATTACAGCTGGTTGTCATACAATAAGGATTGTTACTATTTGAATTCTTGGGATTTGTTCCCATTAGATTCTACAACTACATACGAACAAGTCGCTGAAAATATTTATAATGAAGGAGAAAGCGTTTTTCCTGCTGTGGCTCAAAAGCTTGTAAACGGTAAATTATTTATGACTTGGCAACAGGACTATTTTGCTGGTAGCGAAATCAAAGATAATGATGTGGGCATTTGTTCTGATGAGTCAAACTTGTTGTATTTCACCATGGATGCAAATCAAATTGGTGTCTATAACAACACGAATGAAGTTTGTCAAGGATTGTGGATTGACAGCGTGGGTATCAACAACAGAAACATCTCTGGCATGAAGTTGTATCCGAATCCGGCATCTGAATCTGTGAATCTCACATTTTCCGCTGAAAATTCTGAACCCGGTGTTGTTTCTGTGATGAACCTGATGGGTCAAACCATTTACACCAACAATGTTGAGGTTAACGAAGGTTACAATATGATTAATGTTCCTGTGAAGAGTTTCACAAGCGGCGTTTATATGGTCACCTTGCGTACCAATACAGGTATTTCCACCCAAAAGTTGATTGTTAAGTAATTCAATTTAAGATAAAAAGGAAAAGGCAGGCCGATGCGCGACCTGCCTTTTTTTCTGTAATAAATCGTTTTTATGATTAAATCAATGACAGGCTTCGGCCGGACCGTTTTGGAGACAGATGGGAAAATTGTGACCGTCGAAATCCGCACGTTAAACAGTAAGCAGTTGGATCTCAACACCCGTATTCCGCTGTTGTTCAAGAATTACGAAAATGAAATCCGTTCCATTCTCTCGAAGGAGCTGGAACGCGCTAAAGCCGATTTCACTATTACGGTGGAAAACCGTACTGCCAATAATGGGGTTTCCATTAACAAGGAACTGGCGATGTCTTATTACCAGACACTTGCGGAATTGTCGAAGAACATGGGAAATCCTGTAGAAAGCGACATATTTCTGCATGTACTGCGGATGCCCGATGTGATTTCCACACCGCAGGAGGAGGTAAGTGACGAACTATGGGAAAAACTGAAATCCGCGATTTTCGATGCCTGCCACCAGCTCAATGAGTTCCGGATTTCGGAAGGCAAAGTGTTGGAGCAGGATTTCGTGAAACGAATCACAATGATTCGCGATATGATTGATGAGGTAACGCCTTTCGAAGAGCAACGAATTGTCAAGATTCGTGAAAAATTCGAAACGTCGCTAAAAGACCTTGCCCCGAAAGTGCAATATGACCCTAACCGTCTGGAACAAGAGATTTTCTATTATCTTGAGAAATTGGATGTTACAGAAGAAAAAGTCCGCCTTCGCAAACATTGCGACTACTTCATCGAAACGCTTAATGACAACCAGTCCAATGGTAAGAAATTAGGCTTTATCGTGCAGGAATGTGGCCGTGAAATCAATACGTTAGGTTCTAAAAGCAATGACTTCGACATCCAGCAGATTGTGGTGCGCATGAAAGACGAACTGGAGAAGCTGAAAGAGCAGTTAGCGAATATCTTATAATGGTTATAGGTTATTGGAGCTGGTTTATAGTTAATAGTCAATAGCGTAAGTTATAGTCATAGTTATAGTCATAGTAGTCATAGTCAAACATGGGAAACATACTATCATTAATCGGTCGGCCGAATGTGGGAAAATCGACCTTTTTTAACCGCTTGATACAGGCGCGGGAAGCTATTGTGGATGCCACAGCGGGCGTTACCCGTGACCGCCATTATGGGAAATCCGACTGGAACGGTTACGACTTTTCCGTCATTGACACCGGTGGTTATGTGGTGGGATCCGATGATATTTTCGAGTCGGAAATCCGAAAACAGGCGGCTTTGGCCATTGAGGAGTCGGACGTGATTGTCTTTATGGTTGATGGCCGCGAAGGACTGACCCCGTTGGACGAGGAAATCGCCGACATTCTCCGAAAATCCAAAAAGCCCTACTATTTAGCGGTGAATAAGATTGATAGTCCGAGTAACTACTTGGACTATACAGAGTTCTATGCTTTGGGAATCGGAGAGATTTACCCGATTTCGGCGGTTTCGGGAAGCGGTACTGGTGATTTGTTGGATGAGGTGGTGAAGCATTTTTCCAAGGATAACGATGATCTGCCTGACGACCTGCCGCGTATCGCCATAGTGGGCAAACCGAATGTGGGCAAGTCCTCGATAATCAATGCTTTCCTCGGTGAGGATCGCCATATCGTGACCCCGTTGGCCGGTACCACCCGCGACACCATCTTCACTCGCTACAAGAGTTTCGGTTTCGATTTCTATTTGATTGATACCGCTGGACTGCGCAAAAAAAGCAAGGTGGAGGAGAGCTTGGAGTTTTATTCTGTGATGCGAGCCGTGCGCTCCATTGAAAACTCCGATGTCTGCATTGTGATGGCAGATGCGTCGCAAGGATTTGATTCCCAAGATCTTAACATTTTCGGTTTGTGTGCGCGAAACCATAAGGGAATCGTGCTTGTGATGAACAAGTGGGATTTGGTGGAGAAAGACACGCATACACACAAAAATTTTGAGAATGCGTTGAAAAAACGGATTGCTCCGTTTACGGATGTGCCGATTATCTTTACTTCTGTAATAGAAAAACAGCGTATTTACAAGGTTTTGGAAACGGCTATTCAGGTTTGTCAGAACCGTCAACGACGAATTTCCACCTCGGAGCTGAACAACACCTTGTTGCCGATTATTGAGCACACTCCCCCGCCGATGAACAAAGACAAGGTCATCCGGATCAAATATGTGACCCAATTGCCAGTGGCCTATCCCACGTTCGCTTTCTTCTGCAATCTGCCGCAATATGTAGTGGATTCCTATAAGCGTTTCTTGGAAAACCAAATTCGCAAGAATTGGGACTTTTCGGGTGTGCCGATCGAGATTTACTTTAGGAAGAAGTAAGTTCAAAGTTCAAGTAAATAGTTATAGTCATAGTCATAGTTATTGAGGTTGGTAGATGAAAAAGCTTTTCATAGAGACATACGGTTGTCAGATGAATTTTGCGGATAGTGAGGTGGTGGCTTCCATCTTGAAAGAGATGTACTCGTTGACGAAAGAGATTCAGGAAGCCGATTTAATCCTCATTAACACATGTTCCATCCGTGACAAGGCTGAACAGCGCATTCACAAGCGTTTGAAGGAATTAGAGGCTTATAAGCGTCGTAGGCGCACCTTGCAAGTCGGTCTGCTTGGCTGCATGGCAGAGCGGATGAAGGAGGAGTTGTTGCAGACTGAGCCGGTACTGGATTTCATCGCCGGTCCCGATGCTTACCGCTCGTTGCCGCAGCTCATCGCCGATTCGCAGCAAGGACACACTTCGTTCAATGTATTGCTTTCTAAGGAAGAGACGTATGACAATATCATGCCCGTGCGCTACGATGCCAACGGCGTGTCTGCGTTCGTCTCCATCATGCGCGGGTGCAACAATTTCTGCTCCTACTGCGTGGTGCCCTATACTCGCGGTCGTGAGCGAAGCCGGAGCCCGAAAACCATCCTCGGTGAAATTGAGGATTTGTTGAAAGATAACTATAAGGAAGTCACGCTGTTGGGACAGAATGTGAATTCCTATAACTGGAAGGAAGAAGGGCAAGAGGTTTCTTTTGCCAAGTTGATGGCAATGGTGGCGGAAATGTCGCCGGAACTGCGTGTACGGTTCGCCACATCGCATCCGAAAGACCTCTCTGACGAGTTGATTGAAACGATTGCCCGTTACGACAACATCTGCAAGTGCATTCATCTGCCGGTGCAGTCGGGCAGTGACGAGATGTTGCAGAAGATGCATCGCGTTTATACCCGCGAGAGCTATTTGGAGCGGGTGCGGAAGATCAAGGAGATGCTTCCGGATTGTACCATCACCACGGACATCATTGTCGGCTTCAGTGGAGAAACCCTTGATAACCACCATGATACGTTGTCCATTATGCGCGAAGTCGGCTACGAATATGCTTATATGTTCAAGTATTCTGAGCGCGGTGGCACGTTGGCTTCCAAGCAATATCCCGACGATATTCCTGACGAGGAAAAAACCCGCCGGTTAGAGGAAGTCATTGCGTTACAGGGCGAGCTCTCGATGGTCAGCAACCTTCGCGATGTGGGCAAGACCTTCCGCGTGCTGGTTGAAGGAGCATCAAAACGCTCTGACGCCCAGCTGTTTGGCCGCAACAGCCAGAACAAGGTGATTATTTTCCCACGGGAGAAGCACCAGATAGGCGACTATGTGGACGTGACGGTGACGGAGTGTACACCAGCTACACTATTGGCTAATGCATAATTCACAATTCATGATTCATAATTATGGGGGATATTCGGAATATCGGGTTTGATTCGTTGATTTCGTTTTTGCGGGAAAACGGGGAGAAGCCGTTTCGGGCGAAGCAGATATGGACGTGGTTGTGGAAACGGGGTGCAGGGTCGTTTGAGGAGATGACGGACCTTTCCGTGGCTTTGCGGACAAAGTTACAGGGGAATTTCACGTTCCATAGGGCAGAGATTGCCGAAGAGGTGCAGAGCAGCGACAAAACCACCAAGTTCCTGTTGCGGTTTCATGACGGCAAGATGGTGGAGGGCGTGCTGATTCCGAGCAAGGAGCGTGTCACGGCGTGCCTCTCCACGCAAATCGGGTGTCCGCTGCATTGTGCGTTTTGCGCCACAGGCACCATGGGATTTATCCGTAATTTACACTACAGCGAAATTATTGACGAATATGTCTTGCTCAATAACCGTGCGCAAGAGATTTACAACCAACATATTACCAATATCGTCTTTATGGGGATGGGCGAGCCGTTACTCAACTTCGACAATATGATGATGGCCATAGACATCCTAACGGGCAAGGACTACTTTGGTCTTTCGCCCGCACGTATCACCCTTTCCACGGCAGGCATTATAAAAGGTGTCAAGGCATTGGCGGACAGAGGATTCCGTTGTGGATTGGCCATTTCATTGCATAGTGCCGACCCCACCGTGCGCGGCAACATCATGCCGGTGACCGAGCACAATCCGTTACACGATTTACAGGCTGCTTTGGCGTATTACCATCAGAAGACGGGTGAGCGTATTACGATTGAGTATCTGCTGCTTTCAAAAGTCAACGATTCGGAGAAAGCTGCTGAGCAGTTAGCGCATTTTTGCCGGCCATTCCCCGTGAAAATCAACATCATAGAATACAATTCCACCCCTGATTCGTTATTCCACAAGTCAGATCCGACCCATCGTCAGAACTTTATCGCGGTATTGGAGCGTTGCAACATGGTGGTCAACATTCGTCAGAGCAAAGGTCAAGACATTGCAGCCGCTTGTGGACAATTGGTGAAACAGGGGATGAGTAGAGGATAAGAAGGATTTGATTTTGGAAATCTACACGAATGGTACAAATCAGTGTGGCAAGCGAGTTATTTTGCTATATCATAAATGGTTTCAGCACCTCTTCAATAAAAGCGCGTTTCTCTTTCAGCAATGCCTCTGTCCGCGCCTCCATCAGCAGCCGCAAGTAAGGTTCCGTGTTGGACGGGCGGATGTTGAACCACCAGTCGGCAAACTCTACGCGGTAGCCGTCGAAGTCGAGGATTTTTGTCGGTTCCTCCTGTGCGACGCAGGCTGTTTTCACCGCCTCCATGGCCTCTTTCTTGTGTTCAATCGTGAAGTTGATTTCGCCGGAGTTGGCATAGCGTTTGATCTGCGCAATTAGCTGTGACACAGCGATTCCCCGCTTTTTCATTTCGGAAAAGACGTGTAGCGCTACTTGCGAAGCAATCATCGCGGAGTCTGAGTAGAAAAAGTCGCGGAAATAGTAATGGCCGGCATACTCTCCGCCGAACGCACCGTCAATTTCGCGCAACTTCATGGCAGCGTAGGCTCTTCCCACTCGCCAGATGTACATTTCCCGACCCATCTTCTCCAAATACTCCGCTACCGATTTCGAGGTTCTAATATCTTGAATCACATAACCTTGCACGTTTTTCTCTTCAATAAAATAGTGTCCTAAAACCGCAATCATCAAATCCGGCGGGATGAAATCGCCATGCTCATCCACAAACATCACACGGTCGGCATCGCCATCGAACACCACCCCGATGTCGGCGTGCGTCTCGCGCACCTTTTCCTGTAACGCCACAATGTTTTCGGGTTCCAACGGATTCGCTTCGTGGTTTGGAAACGTACCATCCAACGTGTCAAAGAGATAAAGCGGCTTGTCACCGAAAATCTCCTTCACGAGAATGGAAGCCATGCCATTCGAGCAATCCATTACAATGTTCAGATTATCAACAGGATAGTGATATTGTGACTGAAATTCAAGGTATTCTTGTTTTACGGGATAATCCACGATTTTGCCTTTCGGGGCGGTGACGACCACCTCGTCGTGCAGGATTTTCTGCTCCAACTCGCCTAATCCCGTGTCGAAGCCCACAGGAAGCGCATCCCTTCTTGAAACTTTCAACCCATTGTATTCCTTTGGGTTATGGGAGGCGGTAATCATCACAGAAGCGTCAAAATGATGCTTTGCGGTGAAGTAATAGACCATCGGTGTGGTGGTCAGCCCCATGTCATACACGTCCGCACCCGCATCCGTGATACCACGAGCCAGCTCATCGAACATATCCGATGAAGTCAGCCGCATGTCGCGACCAATCAGCACTTTATCCGCCTTCAACAAAGCCGGCAAAAAGAAACCGAATTTATAAACTGTGTCCAAATCGAAATCTTTACCGAAGATTCCACGAAAGTCGTATGCTTTAAATGCGCCCATTTTCTTTTCAAATTAAGAGTGCAAAAATACAAAAATATTGTACTTTTGCGCAATGTTTGCGGACGATTCCGCTATGTTCATTTTCTATAGGTTGAAATTAAACAAAAAACAATGAAAATACAGCTGAAACTGACCCTGCTTTGGGTTTTTATGATGGCGTTTGTATGCGTGCAAGCGCAGGTTGTCACCGATTTTGATGAACTTTATGCGCAGGAGCTGCTGAAACCCGGCACGCCCGCACCCGATTTCCAACTGAACAATCCTGACGGAAAAACGGTGAAATTCAGCGAATTTGCCAAGGGCAAGTATGTCGTCATCGACTTCTGGGCATCCTGGTGCCCCGATTGTCGCAAAGATCTTCCCGAAATCATCCGTCTTTACCGCAAATTCCACAAAAACGGCGTGGAATTCCTTGGCGTTTCGTTCGACATCGACAAGGAGAAATGGACGGATTACATCGCCAAATCGGGCGTTCCCTACCCGCAGGTCACCGAACTGAAACGGATGAACCAGTCGGACGTGGCCAAGGCTTACGGCGTGCGTTGGATTCCTTCCGTCTATCTTATCGGGCCGGATGGTAAAGTGTTGGTCAGCACGGTGTTGTCTTACAAGATTGAGAAAAAGCTGTATGAGCTTTTTGAAGAGCCAAAACCGTTGTCCATTAGCGGAACAGACGAGAACCTCACCCTTGACGGCAGCAAAGGGAAGCTGGCGGCAGTGCTGCACAAGCCCGAACTCCAGCCCGGTCAGCGTTGCGACCTCGTGGTGCTTTGCCATGGACTGAACTGCGACCATAATTTCGAACTGATGCACCGGATTGAGAAACATCTGCAGGCGGAAGGTTTCGCCACGCTCGCGTTCGACTTCAACGGGCATGGCAAGAGCGAAGGCCGCTTCTCCGAGATGACCATCCCGAACGAGATTGAGGATCTGGAACAGGTGTTGGCTTACGCACAGGATTTGCGGTTCGTACGGAACATCGCGTTGGTAGGCCACTCGCAAGGCGCGATTGTGGCGGCGATGGTCGCTGGCAACCACGATGAGGACATCAAGGCGGTGGTGCTGCTATCCCCAGCCTCTTCGGTACGCGACGACATCGCCCGAGGCAACCTTTTCGGCATCGACTTCAACCCGCTTGACCCGCCCGACAGCCTTGTGCTGCAAAACGGCATCGCCATCGGCGGCCGCTATCTCAAAACCGCCCTCCGGCTGCCCATTTTCGAAACTTCAGCCAAGTATCATGGAAACGCCTGCGTCATCCAGGGCAACGGCGACCGCCTCGTACCCTTCACCTGCGCCGAACGGTTTCATCAGCTATGGGAAAAAAGCGAATATTACGAATTAGAATATTACGACCACAATTTCTCCAATTGTATCTATCGTCCAGTGGAAATTGTGGCAGATTATTTGTCAAGAACCTTTAAACCCAAATAAAAAATGAAAAAAACAGCACTTTTTCCGTGTGTTTTGTTGCTTATGTTGGTTTCTTGTCAACAAAAGCAAGAACAAAAAAGCAATGATGTCCCTGAACCACAAGAAACTGTGGTCCTCGATGGGGTTTATCATTTTAACTTCGATGGTTTTGAACTTTGGACGCTCCAGGATATGCAGCGAAAGATGTCTGCAGACCTTTTCAAAGATGCCAAAAAGGCGGATATAAAACAGTATATGCCTGATGGTGAAGCAGATGCGGCCATCAATACCTTTCTGATCAAGAAAAATGGGAAGTACATCCTGTTTGATACGGGTTTGGGATTGGAAAAAGGTGGGGTGATGTTAGACAAGCTGACTTTGCTAAATCTTCGTCCAGAGGATATTTCCGCCATCTGCATCACGCACTGCCACGGTGACCATATTGGTGGTTTAGTGTCAAAAGGAAACCCCGTGTTTCCGGATGCAGAGGTCTATTGTGCTGACAAAGAACTGAAAGCGTTCAAGAATGACGCATTGACGAAAGAGGTAGTTAAAGTTTATGATTCTCGTCTGCACGCATTTGCTGCGGGCGATACGCTTATGGGCGAAATCCAGTCCATTGCGGCATACGGCCACACTCCCGGCCATACCTTCTATCAAATCGGCAACCTCTTGATTGTTGGGGATTTGATTCACGCAGCGGCGTTGCAGATACCGCATCCCGAATATTGCGCAAAATATGATGCCGACAAGAAATCAGCCGTAAAAACACGGAAAGAGGCTTATCAATATATTCGTGACAATCAGCTCGTTGTGGCGGGAATGCATTTGCCTTTCTCTGGCGTTATCGAACATTTTGGGGAATAGCGATACTGATTGCCGTTTTCAGCCCGTCGATGGCGGCGCTCATGATGCCACCGGCGTAACCGGCTCCTTCTCCAATCGGGTAAATCCCTGACACAGAGGAAATTCTATCTTCATTGCGAATAATGCGCACTGGCGATGAGGAACGTGTCTCCACACCCGTCAGCACCGTATCGACATTGGCGATGCCGGGAAGCCGCCGGTCAAGTTGAGGCAACGCCTCGCGAAGTGCGTGTACGGCGTAGTCGGGCAGGCAGCGGCTGAAATCGCCGTAGTAAAGGCCGTGCGGGTAGGAAGGGACCACTTTGCGATGACGAGTGGCGATTTGCCCTTTCAGGAATTCGCCCACGAGGTTGCCCGGCGCACGCCCGTCGCCCGCCATGCGGAACGCCAACCGCTCGTATTTCTCCTGGTATTCCATGCCGTCCAACACCGATCCATGCAAAAAATCTTCCGGTAACACGCTCACTAACAGCGCACTGTTGGCGTTGGCCTTGTCGCGTTTGTGCTCGCTCATCCCGTTGGTGACAATTGTGCCTCCCTCGCTGGCAGAGGCCATCACCGTGCCGCCAGGGCACATACAAAACGTATAAACCCCGCGGTTTCCGATGTGAACTACTCCCTTGTAAGAAGCTGGTGGCAAGAGATTTGCGGCAGGACCATACTGCATCCGGTTGATGTCGCGTTGCAGGTGTTCCATACGCACCCCGATTGAGAACGCTTTGGCCTCCATCAACAGCCCTTTGGCGTGCAACATGCGGATGGTGTCGCGGGCGGAATGGCCCAATCCAAGCAGTAAATGGCTGGTTGTAAATGTATTACCATCTCGACAATGCACCACCAATTTGTCCCCATCCTTCTCAAGACCATCAAAAAGCGTGTTGAAATGGAATTCGCCGCCCAAAGATTCAATCTCCATGCGGATATTCTTCACCACCTTGGAAAGATAGTCCGTACCCACATGCGGATTCTGCTGGTAGGTTACCGACTCGGGTGCGCCATGCTGATAGAACTCATTGAGTATAAATTGGTTGTATTCACTATTGACGTTCGTGTTGAGTTTGCCATCGGAAAAAGTGCCGGCACCGCCCTCGCCGAACTGCACGTTGGAGTTGGGGTTCAACACCTTGGTTTGCAGAAAACGTTGCACCGACTGTTGCCGCTCCTCGATGCACTCGCCCCGCTCGATAATCACGGGATGGGCCCCGCAACGGGCGAGATAAAGGGCGGCGAACATTCCCGCCGGCCCGAAACCGACCACCACAGGCGGCAGGTCGTGTACCCATTTGGGGTAGGAAAGTTCTTGGGCGGGAACACATTCCGTAGCATCGGATCCCTTCAATAATGAACGGTACTGGTCGGGAATGGTAACTTCCACCTGGAAATTGTACAACACGTTGTTCTTCTTCCGCGCATCCACCGACTGGCGCACGATACGAAAACCGTTCAAATCCTCCGTACGGATTTTGAACTGCTTGCAAACCAAGTTTTTAATGTTTTTTTCGTTCCCGACAAGGATCTTTATATTCGATAGTTTCAGATGTATCATTATCTTATTTTTCGGCAAAAATAGCAATTATTGTGAAAACAAGGCCTTCTCACAGCATTAATAACCCCGATGTGAACAGGGAAAATAGAAACGATGTTGCAGGCAATGTCGTAAAATTACAAGATGTTGATAATTTCTAATAAATCAGCAGGTTGCTTGATGATGTGCTTTGCTCCAGCTTCTTGTAATTCTTCTAATGGGCGGTAGCCCCACAGAACGCCCACAGGGGTGACCCCCGCATTGTGCGCGAGCTGCATGTCCGTGGCGGTGTCGCCAATATGCAACGTTTCCGAAGGCTCGCAGCCGGTTTCTTTCAGGATGTCGTACATGATTTGAGGGTGTGGTTTTACGGGTATGCCCTCGCGCTGCCCGATCATCGAGTCAAAACGAATGTCGGGGAAGTATTTTTCCATTAAAGGTTTTACCGCAATGTGTACTTTGTTCGTGGCTACGGCAATCTTCAGCCCGCCTTTTTTCAACGCGTTGAGCAGCTCGGTAACCCCGTTATATACAGATGTTTTGTCCTCCATGTGGACTTTGTAATAAACCACGAACTCCTGTCGGCATTGTTCAATTTGCGCTTCATTCCGTTCCTCCAACGGAAGAATGCGCTCGATGAGCTTGCTCACGCCATCGCCTACAAAATAGCGGTAGGCATCCACAGGGTGCGTAGGGAATCTGTGCTGCTCCAGCACGTGGTTGGCGGAGTCTGCCAAATCCTCCAGGGAGTTGAGCAGGGTGCCGTCGAGGTCGAATACGATGAGTTTCATTTAATGGTTATTGGTTATAGGTTATTGGTTGTTGAGGGTTAATGGTTAGAGGGTTAGAAGGTTGATAATATCTTCGTGGGTTACATTGTGGAAGTAGTCGTTGATGTTGATGTCGGCAAGGGCATTGGAAATGGATGGTTTGTTGAGGCGGACACCCAGAAGCTGGTTGGTCAGTTCTTGCGGGTCTTTTCCGGCAAAAAAGTCACCGTAGAAGCGGAGGTCGCGGATAAGGCCTTCGCGGATGTCGGCAATAACCTGTACGGTGCCGCCTTTGGTGCGGATTTTCTTGTTCATCGAGTACTCCGGGGATTTGCCGTAGTTCCATTCCCAGGTTTGGTATTTCTCCTCCATCAACCAGTTGACAATGGCCTCTTCTTCTTTAGTAAGATTTTGAATAACAGATAGATGATTGTTCTTCATAATAAAGTCCATCAGGTAATCCTTAAACTCCAAGACGGTCATGGGGTGGGGGAGATGGTCGGAGATGTTGGTGACACGGCTGCGCACGGACTTCACCGCCTTGTCGATGAATTTGTCGGGATCGGCTTTCAGGGCATTGGCCAAATCCGACATCTGCGAGGAAAACAGCAACGTGCCGTGTTCCAACACGCGGTTCCCGAAGAAAGTCATGGCGTTGCCGGAAATCTTCTGTCCGTTGATTACCAAATCGTTGCGTCCGGAAAAAGCGGCCGGAACGCCTAAAGATTGCAGCGCATCCACTATTGGTTGCAGATACTTCAGGAAGTCGATTTCCTTTTTGCCGGGTTCCACATTTTGGATAAAGGTGAAGTTGAGGTTGCCGGTGTCGTGGAAGACCGCGCCGCCGCCGGTCAATCGCCGAACCACGTTAACATGATGGCTGTCAACATACTCCTGGTTTATTTCCGCAGCCGTGTTTTGGTGCCGACCGATGACAATGGTGTTGTCGTTCTGCCACAACATGAACACATTGTCCGTGGTCTGCTGCAGCAGGTACTCCTCCACCGCAAGGTTGTGGTATGGGGAAATGCTGTTGAGGGATATGTAACGTATCTTTTCCATATTTTTTATTTAGGCGTAAGACTTAAGACGTAAACTATTGGGGTTTAACGATGATAGTTGTTGATTTATTCTTTTGTCCTTCGTATTTCATTTTATTCTTTTTTCTTGTTTTTATGTTTCAGCTCAAGTCTCAAGTCTTAAGTCTCATCCTCTCAAAGAAAGTCCTGCCATCAGCGTATCTGGCCGGAAGTCCATGACGGAACGCATCTCGCCGGCCATGCAGAAGCCGCAATGGTCGCAGACACCCGCGCTTTTGCCCACGCACTCAGGTAGGCGTGTGCCGTCGGGCAGAATGTAGTTGCACATCCAACAGGCCTTCTCGAACGACAAGTCTTTCATACGTTTCAATCCGGAAACGGAGTTCATGATGGGCATTCGTTTCTTTTTCTGTTCTATTAACTTGTCAAGCAATTCGATACGCTTGCCCCAATCCAGAATCAACGGGTCTTCGTCTTTGAAGAAAGCCGGTGTGTAGAAATTGAAGGCGATGCTCTTGAAGGTGGGGTGTTCTTTCACAAATTGCAGGGTGTCCATCACGTTGACGTAGTTGTTGGCATCAATCACCATGTTGGCACTCAAGGCTTTATGTCCGCAGCTATCAACGTTTTTTACCAGTTTGTCGAAGGTGCCTTGCCCGCGCACGGCATCATGATACTCGTGAATGCCGTCCATGCTGACCCATATCGAGTTGGCCTTCAGTCCGGCGAAAGGTTGCTGCGCGTTGGTGGTCACGGTGGTGGTGAAGAAGCCGATTTTGTGCGCGAGATCAATGAGGTCGTTGAGTCGTCGGTCGCCGTCGCGCCAGAGGGTCGGTTCGCCGCCCTCGAAATCCACGAAGCGAGAACCCAGATTGTAGGAATATTGCAAATCCTCACGGATTTGCCCGTAGCTTTTGTCAGTCGGGTGTTCGTGGTCATAGACGCTGCAGTGCGAGCACGACAGGTTGCACCGGTTGGTGATGAACAGCACCGTCTGCAGCGGTTTGCGCCGTTTCAGGAATTTCGTCTGGAAGTACCAGTTGCCTAAGTAGAATATCATCATTGCGTAAGGGATTATTTAAGTGGCAAATATATGGTATTGCCTAAATATAATATGGTCCTTTTTATTTCAAAATGCAAAGATACAACTTTTAAATTACGAAAACCATAACTGTGAAAAATTCTCTTGTGGATTACGCAGAAACGTGTAGTTTTTTTGTATTAATTTGTGAAATTTGAGGAAGAAAAACTAAAAACGAAATTTGAGGTTTCTCGGCAGTTTCCTTCAATTCACATTTTTTGTATTTTTGCCGTTGGTTTATAAAGTCAGAATAATCTTATTAAAAAATATATTTACCAATAAATCAAATAGATATGTCAGTAATTAAACCCTTCAGAGGCTTTCGTCCTCCCAAAGAAATCGTTGAAAAATTAGCTTCCCGTCCTTATGATGTGCTGAATTCCGAAGAGGCGCGCAAGGAATGCGAAGGCAATCCCTATAGCCTGTTGCATGTCACCAAGGCCGAAATCGACCTTCCGGAAGGCACCGACGAGCATTCTCTCGAAGTGTATCTTCAGGTGGTGAAAAACTACAACAGCTTCAAGGATTACGGCTGGTTGGTGCAAGATAAGGAGGAAAAACTCTACATTTATGCCCAAAGCATGAATCCGACGGCAGCTGATGCGAAATGGCAATATGGCATCGTGGCTTGCGCTTACAGCGAGGACTATGTCAACAAGATCATCAAGAAACACGAGCTGACCCGCAAGGACAAAGAGGAAGACCGCATGAAACACGTGCGCATCACCAACGCCAATGTGGAGCCGGTGTTCTTCGCTTATCCCGCCGTCGCCCGTATTGACGAGATCGTGGCTTCCGTGACCGCGAAGGAACCGGTTTACGACTTCATCGCGAAGGAAGACGGTTTCGGCCACCGTTTCTGGGTGATTGACGACCGCAAGCTCATCGACGAGCTGGTGGAACTCTTCGCCACCAAAGTGCCCGCCATGTACATCGCCGACGGTCACCATCGTAGCGCCGCCGCCGCCCTCGTGGGTCAGGAGAAGAAAGAGCACAATCCGAACCACACCGGTAAGGAGGAGTACAACTACTTCATGACGGTCATTTTCCCGGACAACCAGCTCAACATCATCGACTACAACCGCGTGGTGAAAGACCTCAACGGTTTGACCAAGGAGCAGTTCCTCAATGCCGTTGGCGAAGCCTATACGGTGGAGGATATGGGCACGGACATTTACAAACCGAGCAAATTGCATGAGTTCAGCATGTATCTGGACGGACATTGGTACAAGATGAACGCCAAGCCCGGCACGTTCAACGACAGCGATCCCATCGGTGTCTTGGATGTCACCATCCTCAGCAACCTTGTGCTTGACAAGATTTTGGGTATCAAGGATCTGCGTACCGACAAGCGCATTGACTTCGTGGGTGGTATCCGCGGTCTCGGTGAGCTGAAACGTCGCGTTGATAGCGGTGAGATGAAGGTGGCTTTCGCCCTCTATCCCGTTTCCATGCAGCAAATCATTGACATTGCCGACACGGGCAACATCATGCCTCCCAAGACCACTTGGTTTGAGCCGAAGTTGCGCTCAGGCCTTGTTATTCACGAATTAGCATAAAAATGTTCAAAGTTCCCGTTTTACTCATACTGTATAATAGAGTAGAGGAAACGCACGACGTATTTCAAGTATTACGCACGGTGCAGCCTACTCAGCTTTATGTGGCCGGTGATGCCGCAAAGCCGGAATCCATGTTAGACCGGATGCGCACATATCAGGCAAGAGCTGTCATTCAGCCCGAGTGGCCGTGCCAAGTACACAAGTTATGGCAGGACAATCATCTGGGAAAATCCCGGATGATTGCCACCGCTATAAAATGGTTTTTTGAACATGAGGAGGAAGGCATCATCCTGTTTGACGACACCGTCCCGGGCTACGATTTCTTTCCCTATTGCGAGCAACTGCTCGAAAAATACCGTAATGACAAGAAAATCTACAGTATCGGTGGCTTCTACTGGCGGCATAGAAGCCGTAAGAGATACAAAAAAAGGATGAAGAAAGGGGAATCCTCCTATTTCTTCTCTGCCTACGCCTCCACGTGGGGGTTTGCCACCTGGAAAAACCGTTGGAACGACTTTACCCTCTCCATGGATCAGTACACAAGGGAAAGTTTCGAAAAGATGATTGAGCCTTACATGAAGAAAAACAAGCAGAAAATGTATTGGATCAACCGTTTCAACAGCATCAAGAAATACAAGGCCACCTATTGGGCTTACCAATACAATTTTCACATTTGGGCGCATGAAGGGCTATGCATCACACCGTACCTTAACTTAGTGTCCAACATGGGATTTCGCAAGCAGGCCGAGCGCAAAATCCGACATCTGAAACGTAACGCCTATCCCATCATGCCGTTAGTCCATCCGACAGACATCCAGCAGGATTACGGTGAAGACCGCTATATGTTCAGGCACATTTTCAATAGTGCGTACATTACGCTGTTCAAGGAGTGGCTTAACGAGTTGGTTTCGAGTAATAAAACGGAGGATTAGGCTGGGACTTAGACTTAGACTTAAACTTAGACTTAGACTTAGACTTAGACTTAAACTTAGACTTAGACTTAAACTTAGACTTAGACTTAAACTTAGACTTAGACTTAAA
>CAMJPH010000006.1 GCA_946407715.1 uncultured Bacteroidales bacterium
GATCTTTCGATTCTATCGATAACGCCCCTGAGGAAAAAGAGCGTGGTATCACCATCAACACCGCTCACATTGAGTATCAGACGGCCAACCGTCACTATGCTCACGTTGACTGTCCCGGCCACGCCGACTATGTGAAGAACATGGTTACGGGTGCTGCCCAGATGGACGGCGCTATCCTCGTTGTGGCTGCTACCGATGGTCCTATGCCGCAAACTCGTGAGCACATCCTGTTGGCAAAGCAGGTCGGCGTTCCGAGAATGGTCGTTTTCATGAACAAGGTTGACTTGGTTGACGACCCTGAGTTGCTCGACCTCGTTGAAATGGAAATCCGCGACCTCCTCAACTTCTACGGTTTCGACGGCGACAACAGCCCTGTCATCCGTGGTTCTGCCCTTGGTGGTCTGAACAAAGAACCCAAGTGGGTTGAAAAAATCATCGAACTGATGGATGCCGTTGACACTTGGATTCCGCTGCCTCCTCGTGATGTGGATAAAGACTTCCTCATGCCTGTTGAGGACGTGTTCTCCATCACCGGTCGTGGTACCGTTGCTACCGGTCGTATTGAGACGGGTATCATCCACACCAGCGATCCCGTTGATATCATCGGTATGGGTGCAGAGAAACTGAAATCAGTCGTTACCGGTGTCGAGATGTTCCGCAAGATTCTTGACGAAGGTGAAGCTGGCGATAACGTGGGTCTGTTGCTCCGTGGTATCGACAAGGACGAAATCCGCCGTGGTATGGTTATCGCGAAACCGGGTTCCATCCATCCGCACAAGAAATTCAAAGCTTCCGTGTACGTGTTGAAGAAAGAAGAAGGCGGCCGTCACACTCCGTTCGGCAATAACTATCGCCCGCAATTCTACTTCCGCACCACTGACGTTACCGGTGCCATCACCCTGCCCGCAGGCGTTGAAATGTGCATGCCTGGTGATAACGTGGAAATCACGGTGGAACTGCTCTCTGAAATCGCTCTGAACATGAACCTCCGTTTCGCTATCCGTGAGGGTGGTCGTACGGTCGGCGCTGGTCAGGTTACCGAAATCTTAGACTAAGACTCCATCTAACACCAATAAAAATCGGGGTGTTGAATAAAGCACCCCGATTTTACAGGGGAATAGTTTAAGGGCAGAATAGTGGTCTCCAAAACCATTGATGGGAGTTCGAATCTCTCTTCCCCTGCTAAGAAAGTCAGGCCTCTGTAGCCTGACTTTTGTTTTATAAGCGGTCACCATGATTTTGATGTACCATAATGTGGACGAACAGACTGGTTTCAATACCGTTTCCGCCGATAATTTTGAGCGGCAGATCCGTTTTGTGAAACAGCATTGGCAACTCACCGATATGGACACTTACGTGCGCGAATGTCGGACGAATCCGCGTATGGCTACCGTGACTTTTGATGACGCTTATTCCTGCCTTGCCGATTCCGTTTTGCCCATCATTCGGCAACTGGAAATACCAATTACAGTCTTTGTCCCTGTCTCCTATATAGGAAAACACAACGAATGGGATGAGAATCATTTTGATTATAAGAGACTTAATATCCTTTCTTGGAATGAAATCGAGAGCTTGTCACAAAATTCAAACGTCACTATCGGTTCGCACGGCATGAGTCATACTTCGTTTGGAAAAATGTCAAACAACCAGTCGGAAGATGAATTAAGAAAGTCAAAGGAAATGTTGGAAAAACATCTACAGAAATCGGTGGACTATTTCGCTTTTCCTTTTGGTCAGAACAAGGATTTTGGCTGTGCTACTCCAGAACTGTTGCAAGAAATCGGTTTTAAGGCCGCCTTTACCACGCTGTGGAAACGGAATAATATGCATCAAAATCCTTATCGTCTTTGCCGTATAGAGATCAAACCGACAGATTCCGTAGAGGATTTCCAATGTTATTTGAATCGCAAAATCGATTTTCGATTTATCAAACAGGAAATTAAAAATCTGATACGCTAAAATTGTGGTGACGTTTCAGGAAACGTCTTTACAAGGGCTATCTCATTTGTTTGCGTGTATTCGAAATGCATGTACCTTTCCTCTGAAATTGTAGAGACGTTTCATGAAACGTCTCTACAGCGTCTATTTCATCTGTCTGTGCATATTTGAAATTTATGTACCTTTGCACGCTTTTCTTAAAAAGATAAAGTGATGAATCCAATTCAGATGGTCGATTTGAAAAGTCAGTATTTGCGCGTCAAACCGGAAATTGACGCGGCCATTCAGCATGTGTTGGATTCAACCGCCTTCATTCAGGGTTCACCCGTTTTTGATTTTGAACAGCAACTTGCCCAATATGCTGGCTCTAAATATGTTGTGAGTTGTGGAAACGGAACAGATGCGCTACTGGCCGCCTTGATGTCACTCGGCATTGGAGAAGGCGATGAGGTCATTATACCGGCATTCACGTTTATCGCAGCCGTGGAGGTCATTGCGCTGTTAGGGGCTACGCCTGTGTTCGTGGACGTATGCGAGAACAGTTTCAACATGGATGTAAACGTGCTTGAGAAGGCCGTCACACCTAAAACCAAAGCCCTCATACCAGTCCATTTATATGGACAATGTGCTGACATGGAACCCATTCTGGATATTGCAAAAAAGCATAATATCAAGGTGATAGAAGATGCGTGCCAAGCTGTAGGGGCCACATACACATTCTCGGATGGTACGATGAAACAGGCGGGAACTATGGGTGATGTCGGATGCTTGTCGTTCTTCCCTTCCAAAAACTTAGGTTGTTACGGCGACGGCGGTGCGATGATGACACAAGACGCGGATTTAAGCGAGCGACTGCGAGCCATTTGCAAACACGGCTCGAAAGAAAAATATCACCATCAGTTAGTGGGTCTCAACTCGCGCCTCGACACGTTGCAGGCTGCAATCCTTATGGCGAAACTCCCTCACTTGGACGATTTTATCGCCGCCCGTGGATTTGCAGCTCAGTATTATTATGAGGCTCTAAAAGGTCTTGATTGGATTGAACTACCTGTTATTAAAGAAAATACGACGCATACGTTTCACCAGTTCACGCTAAGAGTGAAAGAGGGGAAACGAGATGCTTTGAAGCAATATCTGGCGGAGAAAGGCATTCCGTCAATGATTTATTATCCGGTTCCTGCTCATCTGCAACCTGCTTACCAGTATTTGGATTACAAAGAAGGGGATTTTCCTGTTGCAGAACAGTTATGCCGTGAGGTTCTGTCATTGCCTATGCATACAGAACTGTCAGAGAATCAGCTACAATATATTTGTAAAACCATCGTTGATTGCCCGTTATGAATGATTTTTTCGCACATGAAACCGCTGTTTTGGATGAAGGATGCCGGATAGGGAAAAACACTAAAATCTGGCATTTTACGCATGTTATGTCGCAGGCTGTGATTGGGGAAAACTGCGTGTTAGGGCAGAATGTGATGATAGCCAACTGCGTGACGTTGGGTAACAATGTGAAAGTTCAGAATAATGTGTCTGTCTATGAGGGTGTTACGTGTGAGGATGATGTCTTTTTGGGACCCTCCATGGTATTCACGAATGTTATTAACCCGAGGGCTTTCATTGATCGGAAGAAAGAATTCCGTCCCACGTTTGTTCGTCAAGGGGCAACCATCGGGGCGAATGCCACTATCGTTTGCGGCCATACCATCGGGCGGTATGCGATGATTGGAGCGGGAGCAGTGGTTACCCGTGATGTCCCTGATTATGCGTTAGTTACCGGTTTGCCCGCTTGCCAAACAGGGTGGGTGAGCGAATGCGGATGCCGACTGCAGTTTGGCAGTAACGGTCTGGCTGTCTGCCCCGAAAGCGGTCAAAGATACCAGTTGTCCAACCATCAGGTCAAAAAGATAGAGTGATATGGGTAGGTGCATCTTACGTATTCTTCTGTTGGTCATAGTGTTGGCGTTCTCCTCAATAAGGGTCTTCGCCACACATCAACGTGCTGGCGAAATCAGCTACACTTACATTTCCGGTTTGACATACGAGTTCACCATCGTTACTTACACCTATACGCCAAGTCCCGCTGATCGTCCACAGATTGAGGTTTTCTGGGGCGATGGCACCTTCTCCGAGATAGATCGGCTCATCAAGGTCAACATGGACAACAACATAAGCAAGAACGTGTATGTCACGCAGCATACGTTTCCCGCCGCCGGCACTTTCCATGTCACGTTTGAAGACCCCAACCGCAATGCCGGTATCGTGAACATTCCGAGTTCGGTAGAGATACCCTTTTTTATTGAAACTATTCTGATTATCAACCCTTTCATTGGCGGAAACTCCTCTCCGCAGCTTTTGAATCCACCATTGGACAATGGTTGTACGAATGTTCCTTACTACCACAATCCGGGAGCCTACGATGCGGAGGGTGACAGTCTGTCGTATTCGCTTATCAACTGCCGTGGCTATGAAGGTGAGGACATTCCCGGCTACACGCTTCCACAGGCTTCCAATTATATCGAGATTGACCCTGTTACAGGCGATTTAACGTGGGATTCCCCTCTCATGGCGGGGGAATACAATGTTGCTATTCTGATTCAGGAATGGCGTAACGGAGTGCTCATCGGCAGTATGGTCAGGGACATGCAAATCACCATTGCGGCGTGCAATAATGAGCCTCCCGTTGTGGAAGTGTATGATACGTGTGTGATTGCCGGTACCAGAATAGACAAGCTTGTGCATGTCAAGGATGAGACTTCCACGCATGTCACACTGACGGCTACAGGCGAACCTTTCATGCTCAGTGAGTCACCCGCGCAGTTTTCCGAAATCACCGACAGTGTTCCATACGCCACCCATTTCGTTTGGAAAACCACATGTGGACATGTTAAATCGCTTCCTTACGAGGTGATGTTTAAGGCGAAAGACAACGGCCCGCAAGTGGAGCTTGTCTCATTCAAGACGTTCCATATTCGTGTTATTGCCCCTGCTCCTGAAAATTTAAATGCTGTTCCCGATGGAAATGTAATTCACTTGGATTGGTCTCCCGACTCCTGCTCCAATGCAGTCGGATATGATGTTTATCGTCGAAATGGGATTGATGAATTCGAACCTGATTCCTGTCAAACGGGATTGCCTGCCGAAGCCGGTTACGTCAAAATCGGCCATACGGAATCCTGGGCGGACACGCTGTTTACGGACGACGGATCCTCGCAACCGCTGTACCATGGTAATGAATATTGTTATCGTGTCGTTGCTTTGTTTCCGGACGGATCCGAAAGTATTGTTTCCGACAAAGTGTGCGTTCATATAGCCAGTGATGCTCCCGTCATCGTTAACGCGGATGTGGTGGCAACGGATAGTGACACGGGTCGTGTTCTCGTTCGCTGGCTGTTTCCGCCGGAAATGGATTCTGTCGCTTTCCCGCCGCCTTATCAGTATCAGCTTTTCAGGATTTCTTCAAGTTATGAGGATGAATTGATTTATTCAGTTGATGTGCCGGAAAATTTAGCTGACACGATTTCTTTTTTAGATGAAAATCTAAACACATTGGATTTTGATTATGCCTACCAAGTGAAGATTTCAAATCAGGATACATTCATTGAGAAATCGGATCCGGCCACTTCTATTTATCTGACTATATCTTCTGCGGACAAACGTTTGTCGCTTTCATGGACGGATAATCAGCCGTGGAATAATGTGCGATACAAAGTGTTCCGATATAATGAACATATTGTAGGTTGGGACTCCATAGCGACTGTGATGGAAACCCGTTATACGGATTACAATCTTGAAAACGGAAAGACTTATTGTTACTATGTTGAGGCTGAAGGATATTATTGGTTGCCTGACACGATAGGGCCTTTATATAACCGTTCGCAACAGGAATGCGGCGTTCCATACGACAATGATCCGCCCGAAATGCCGGAAATCACCATCACCACGGACTGCCAAAATGTGCTGTTTGAATGGGGTTTCAGTTCAGATTCCGCTGCCACAGATGCCGTGCATTACTATATTTATTTCAAGCCCACTTTGGAAGGGACATTCACTTGTGTTGACTCCTTTGACAATGCGGAGATTTGCTTCCCCGCTCCGTGCAGCTATTCCATCAATGCGAGCGGGTCAGAGGTACTTGTCGGTTGCTACGCCATGCGAGTCGCCGACAACAACCACAATGTTACCGAGATGACGGATTCGGTTTGCATTGACGTTTTCGAATGTCTGGATTACCGGTTGCCGAACGTCTTTACACCAAATGGTGACGGTATTAACGATGTTTTCACGCCGTTCATGCCCTATTCCGGTGTCACCAAGATAGAGATGGAGATATACAACAGATGGGGGAAACGGGTTTTCCGCACGATAGATCCTGATATTTTGTGGGATGGTGCTGACGAGACGACGAAGCAACCTTCCTCGGACGGTGTTTATTATTATGGTTGCAAGCTGTACGTCAACACCCTTTCAGGAGAGGTGACTTATTTGCTTAATGGTTCGATTACGGTGATTCGGTAATTATTTCATCCCTCGTGCGGCTTTGATTTTGTCATACGCCTCGTTCACTTTCGCGAAGGTTTCCTCCGCTTTTTTGCGGACATCCTCGCCAAGGTGGCTCACTTTGTCGGGGTGGTGTTTCATGGCCGCCACACGATATGCCTTTTTCACTTCTTCGTCGGTGGCATTGGGCGAGACCCCGAGAATCTTGTAACAATCGTCGAGGCTCGGGCCGGAACGTGGTGTGTAGCTACTGTCGCTGGATTGGTCATAGTAGCCACCTCTTGAATATCCGCCGCCGTACCCGCTGCTCCCCGTATCGCCGTAAGTTCCGCTGTAAGAGAAACCGACGTACATCATCTTGAGGGCTTCGTAGGTGACGTTATCGACTCCGCACCAGCTGGAAATTCGACGGATGGCTTCCAACTCCTGTTGATGGGCGTTGCCGTCGGCGGTGGCAAACCCGAACAGACATTGCAGGATGGCCATCTTCTCTTGGATGGTTGCATACTGGCGGATTTTGTCGCAAGCCTCTTGGCAGGCTGAGGCGGTGTCTTCGCTGTTCAAGATATCGCGGAAAAGAAGCATTAGTTGCGAGATGTCGCTGTGCGGGAAAGCTTTTTGGAAATATTGCTTACAGTAGTTTAATTCAGACTGGAGCAAGCGGTTGTTGTCAGCTTTGGCTACATAGCCGATAAGTGTAAGTAGCTGCTCTTCAAACTGTTCTGGGTTATTATAATATTGCTGACGGTTTTCATCGAAGACTTCTTGTGCCCTTCTGGCTCTGCGGTTGTTACGGATGCTGTCGAAGAGGGAGCCGATCAGGAAGCCGCCGAACGCGCCGCCAAGCCCGCCCATCGCAAAGCCGATTATACTGAAAAGGATGGTGTATATCATTGGTTAGTGAATAGTGAACAGTGGATTAGTGAGCGGTGGTTGGTGTGATTATTAGTTGAAAGTTACCAGATATGCGCGTCGGTGTCGAACCAGGTGCCTTGGAGCCGCATGGTCTGTTCGATGACATCGCGGACAGCACCGTCACCGCCGTTGCAGAAGGAGATGTAGTCGGCAAGCTCTTGGATTTCGATGGCGGCGTCGGCGGGACAGCATTTTACTCCGGCGAGTTTCATCATTGGGTAGTCGGGGATGTCATCGCCCATTACCAACACTTCCTCGGGTTTGAGGTTGTTGGCGGCGAGATATTCGT
This sequence comes from uncultured Bacteroidales bacterium, assembly GCA_946407715.1. The sequence goes on from CAMJPH010000006.1 coordinate 7,640, forward strand.
TAAAGACTTTGATTTTGTCGCTGACATGCAGGAACATCTCCATACCGTGGAACTCTCTGAACCGCAGTCGCATTGATTCGGCAAAGCCGCCGGAAATGACTGCCACTTTGTATCCTTTCTTGAGGGCGTAATGCAGTGCGTAGCCGTCTTTGACGTTGGTGGCGCGCACTTGCTCCCCGTCACTCATCACGAACACTTTCCCGTTTGACAGCACTCCGTCGAAATCGAGGATAAAGGCGCGGATAGGGTGTAGTTTCTCTTTGTAGTTTTTCATTATGCTTGTTTTTTGTCTTTTTTGTGAATAGTTTCACCGTTGATTTCTTTGCCTCAAAGCAGAAAATTTTCGGTCGGCAAAAATAGCAAATTTTCGGCTCAAGATTATTGCTGGTCGGCAAGCCACCGCATCACCTCTACAATTTGGGGTTCCTCATGTGTTTTTGACAGTTCGATGAGAATCTGTTTCGGGCCATAACCTTTTTGTTGCAAGGCTTTTATCTCGTTGGAAATAGACTCGAAGGACTTGTTTTTGATGTTGTTAATGTGGTTTCGGCGGCATACGTCGCACTCGCCGCATGGGGAGCTGTTCCATTCTCCGAAATATTGCAGTAGTAGCTGGCTACGGCACACGTTGTCGGTTTTCACGTAATTCTCCACTGCTACAAGCCTCTCCTCCGCTTTCTCTTTTCGGAAGTCGTAGATTTTCTTGTCGAAGTAGAGATACCTTTCGTCAATCCGGTCTTTTAGGAAGACAATTAGTGGTATGTTGCTTTGTGGTTGGTAGGAGAGGATTTTTTCGCTCCGCAATGCCTTAAGCTGCTCTACAACAGATTCTTCCGTGGTTTCCAAACGAGCCGCCAACAGTCGTTCGTCTATGTTTGTGAATTGGGAAAATGTGCCGGAGTAGGAACGAAGAATTGTGGTGATTAGCGGTTCATATTCAGGTTTTTCTTTCTGATATTTGAGAAGTTGGTCGCCGTTGATGCGGAATTGTAGTTCGGATTTTTCGCGCAGGTGTTCAGACACGAGAATCACTCCGATGTTGTTAAGCAGTTGCAGCGCACTGAAATACTGTGCGGCATTCATTTTCACGACGCGGGCGTGTTCTTCCATGGAGAATGGGAATACCTTGTTTTGTCCAGTGCCGATTTCGATATGGTGCGACTGGCAGAGTTCGCGATAGACTTCGCGCACGCGGTCGAGTTCAGGGAACGTGAAGGTGAAGTTGCGTTTGAGCTGTGCCACATCGTAGTTGTCGTAAAGTAGTATGGCGACGGCGGGTTGTTCGTCGCGTCCAGCGCGTCCAGCTTCTTGGAAGTAGGCCTCTAACGTGTCGGGCAGGTCAATATGAACCACGAAACGCACATCGGGCTTGTCGATGCCCATACCGAAAGCGTTGGTGGAAACCATCACGCGTGTTTCGCCGCGCATCCAGCTCTTTTGCTTGCGGTCGCGCTCGCGGGGGGCAAGGCCGGCATGGTAGTAGTCTGCGGAAATTCCGTTTTGGCACAGAAACTCGGCGGTTTCCATCGTTTTCTTGCGGTTGCGCACATACACGATGCCCGAACCAAGGTAGCGGTTCATGATTCGCAGCATCCGGCTGTTCTTGTCCTCCTCGTTGACAACGAAATAGGTGAGATTGCTCCGTTTGAAGCTTTTCTGGAAAATATTCTCAGCCTTGAACTCCAACCGCAACTGGATGTCTTTGACCACCTCGGGCGTGGCGGTGGCGGTAAGCGCAAGAACCGGAACATGAGGGAAAATTTTGCGGATTTTCGCGATTTCAAGGTACGGCGGACGGAAATCGTAACCCCACTGCGAGATGCAATGCGCCTCATCCACGGCAATCATGGAAACTGGCATTCGCTCGAAGTTCGCCTTAAAGCTTTCAGTCTGAAGACGTTCCGGCGAGACATAGAGAAACCGGTATTCGGGGTCGAAAAGCACGTTGTCGATGGTGGCCTGGATCTCGCTCACTCGCATTCCCGAGTAGATGGCACCGGCCTTGATGCGACGGGCGCGGAGGTGTTCAACCTGATCTTTCATCAGCGCGATGAGTGGGGAAATCACGATGCAGAGACCGCCTTTCACGAGCGCGGGCACTTGAAAGCAAATGGACTTGCCGCCGCCAGTGGGCAACAGCGCGAGAGTGTCGCGCCCCCCTAACACCGACAGGATGATATCCTCCTGTAGCGGCCGGAAATTGTCGTAGCCCCAATATCGCTTCAGGGTTTCACGGGCGCGTTGTGCGAAGTCTCGGGTGTTTTCCATATTGCCGTCATCGAATGAAAATCGCGCAAAGATACACTTTTATCGAATAAGGAAAAAACCTTCCAATTCGATTGGAACTTGCGGAACCCAACAAATAAAAATGGGTGTTGACCACAACTTTTCTTGATACAGGAGAGTATGTTTTGTGTTGAGACTATTTCCGTTCCCGGATTTCCGGCCGGATGGCATCTTCCACGCACAAGCCTCCGATGCGGGTTCTCCGCAGCGCAGAGAGGTGTGCGCCGCTGTTGAGCGCGGCACCGAAGTCGCGGGCAATGGCGCGGATGTACGTCCCTTTTGAGCAGCGGATGCGGAAATCGATTTCCGGCAGTTCGAAGCGGGTAATCTCGAACTCGTAAATCGTAATACTCTTGGCTGCAAGCGCGGCCTCTTCGCCCCGGCGGGCAATCTCGTAGGAACGCTCGCCCTGGTGTTTTACGGCGGAGAACATCGGCGGCACCTGCTGAATATCCCCTGTGAACGATTGTGCGGCAGCCTCGGCCATCTCGCGGGTGATATGCTCGTAGGGGAATGTCGCGTCAATCGGTTTTTCCAAATCGTAGCTCGGCGTGGTCGCGCCCATCATGAACGTGCCGGTGTAGGTCTTCTCCTGCGCCTGCAACGAATCGACCTGCTTGGTCATCTTGCCCACGCAAATGAGCAGCAATCCGGTGGCCAACGGATCCAACGTTCCCGCATGACCCACCTTTACCTTGTGGCCTACAGCGCGTTGCACATGCCGACGCACCCGCCCGACCACATCAAACGAAGTACACTTGTAAGGTTTGTCTATCAGCAATAAATCGCCTTCGGCATTGATGTCCAAATCGGGCGGCAGCTCGATTTGGACATCATGGATCATCTTCTTTAGCATAAGCCCAGAATGATGGCCAAAATGCCGACAATCACACAATATACGGCGAACCAGATCAGCTTGCCCTTCTTCACGATGTTAATCATCCATTTGCATGCCAGACAGCCGGTGATGAAAGCGGCAATGAAACCCACGGCCAAGGAAACGGCAGAAATGCCGCTCATAGCCGTGCTGAATCCTTGTTCGATGATGTTCAAAGTGTCGAGAAGCGCCTCGCCCAACACAGGCGGAATGACCATCAGGAAGGAGAATTGTGCCATCCTTTCCTTTTTGTTGCCTAACAGCAGTCCCGTAGCGATGGTTGTTCCCGAACGCGAGAGCCCGGGCATCACAGCCAACGCCTGCCCGATACCGATGATGAAAGCATGCAACGGGGAGATTTCCTTCCGCTGGCGCGGTTTTGCATAATAGGAGAAAGCCAACAGCGAGGCCGTGACCAACAGCATGATGCCGACAATCAGCAGGCCTGAGCCGAAAATCTCCTCCACCTTATCTTTGAAAAACAATCCCACAATGCCCACAGGAATCATGGAAATCAAGATGTTGATGGCGAAACGGGTGCCTTCGTTCAACCCGGAATAGCTTTTCCACGACTGTTTTGAGAACAGATCTTTGAAAATCCATACGACTTCTTTCCACAAGATGGTCAAGGTGCTGAGCACGGTGGCCACATGCAGGACTACAATCATCGTCAGGTTGGATTCACCCTCTAACCCGAACAGGTTAGACAGGATAGTGAGATGCCCGCTGCTGCTGACAGGCAGGAATTCAGTCAATCCTTGAACAACACCTAAGATTAATGCTTCTAACCAGCTCATGACGGAAGATTATTGGTTGTTGTTTTCGGTGGCTTTCGGATGCCACATGATGGCCACGATTTCCACCACTAAGCCTATGAAAATCAGGATCGGGGCCACCACAATTCGGCGGGTGTTGAAGATTTCGCCGTCGAAGACCTCGTCCGGGACATCACCGCCAGCAAGGCAGATATAGCCGATGAGCAGGAGCAGTGCGCCTATGCCCATTAGTATGTAGTTCATTGTGCGGAACAACGGTGGGCGGTTGCCTCTCTCGTTGATTGCGTTCTCATTTTTCGTATTGCTCATAATATTGGATGTTAATAAATTACATGTATAACCTTTCGTCATTGACCCGGATGTACCTGTTCACGGAGAACGCCGAAATCAGCATGGTGAACAGCATACTGAACACGAATACGGCCGCCAGGATGATGACAATATAAATCATGGCCGAGAAATCCACAAAATCGGGGGCCATCCGGTTGCTGTAAAGCAGTGTTGCCGCTAACAGTGCCACGGCGATGAGACCGCCCCAGATGCCTTGGAGCATCCCCTTTGTGACAAAAGGCCGGCGGACGAATTGGGGTGTGGCTCCCACCAACAGCATACTCTTGATATTGAACCGTTTGGCGAAGATGTTGAGGCGGATGCAGTTGGCGACCAACAGCATGGAGATGACCATGAAGACGGCGCAGATGGCTAAAATCACCCATTGGATTTTGCGGAAGTTGTTGCTGATGGATTTCACGATAAAGTCCGGATAATCAACATCTTGAACTATCGGGTTGCGTTTCAGCTCCTTGGAGATTTTGTTGAGGGAGTCGGAGTTGGCGTATTGCGGTTTCACGTTGACGATGATGGAGGCGTTGATGGGATTGGAAATCACCTCCGTGAAATTGCTGCCGATGATTTGCTGCGCGGTGCGTGTGTTTTCCTCCCGCGACGACACCCGCGACGACTCGATGTACGGTTTCAGTTTGATTTGTTTCTCTAAGGCGTCGATGTCGGCCTCCTTGATGTCGGAATAGAAAAGCACTTCCATTTCGATTTTTTGGGAGAGATTTTGGAGATACCTCATCGAGAAAAAGGCGAAAAACGCCAGCGCCCCGATGAAGAACATGGTGAGTGCGATGCTGAAAATAGAACCGAAAGCGGAAAGTCTGAGCCGCGCTTTCGTAATTCTGTCTATCGAATCCGGATAATTTGCCATAGTAAATTTTTGCGCCGCAAAAGTACAAAAAATCGGGAAACAAAAATATCTTAATTTCCGCAATACCCCCTTCAGCCTCCGGCGGGTGCCTCAAAGCCGCGTAGATGCACTCTTGGTTGACGAAAAATGCGGTTGCGCGGCCTCCGGGAGCGCATTTTGCAGACCAGAGGGCATGAGTTCCCCCACCCAAACGAATGGGGAGAGGGGAAAAACCGTAAGAGGTCGCCTCCAGACCGAAAGCCTTGTTGGCGGCGATGCGCTTTCCCAAGGCTTGGCAGTTCGCGGTAGTCGGGGTTCGCCTTGAAAGCCTCCTGCCGGAGAAAGTTCACATCCTCCAGCACCTCACCGCCGCTCACGAAGACGGACATGAGATTCTCGACCACGTCGGAATAGGCGAACTTTGTATTTATCCCTTTGACTCCCAGTGCCTTGTCAATCAGAGCCGCCTGACCGGAAGAACAGAATTGGCTGATGACGTAAAAAATTCCGCCGAAGCTGTTGATTTGTTTGTCTAAAATTTGTATCTTTGCTGCCGTATTTCTTACCAATTGTTTGTTGAAGTTAGCAATTGCAAAAATAGGTGAAAAATACGAGAACAGCAAGTTGTTGCTAACTTATTCATTAACAATAACTTACTTGTTTATTAACAGCTAAAATTGAAAGAAATTCACAGAATTAAAGTAATATGAAAAATTCGTGTTTTGTGTTCTTTGTAATTGCCACACTGTTTTGTGCCTGTAAGCCCGAAATTATTGAATTAGGCAAACCTGTAGATGTTGACGGTAACACGTACGACACCGTGTGTATCGGAACACAGACATGGATGAGCCAGGATTTAAGGGTCACACACCTGCCCAATGGAATCGCACTACAAGGGTTCGATATACGCCAGACGGAGCCCGCCTACATAGAATATGGGGGAAAGATGCTATATAATGCAATGGCAGCACAATATGGTGCGGGTTCAGAAAGCGAGCTTGTCCGAGGCATCTGCCCCAATGGCTGGCATCTCCCTTCTCATGCCGAATGGCAGCAACTCATTGACCATGTCACTGCACACCCAGAATTTTGGGAATCATCTGGCTCTGTGTCCTGTGCCCTGTCAAGCCAACAATGGTCTTCATCTTCGGAAGCCGCAAATTTCAACAAAACGGGCTTCTCTGCCCTTCCCACGGGTTATTTTATCTCATACGGACGCCACACCGAGGTTTTCGAACAACGTTGGACCCAACAGGGGAATGCCTACTACTGGTCTTCTGACCATAACGATGATTTCCCTATCACCATAACGGACACGGTCCAAACTCCATGGATACAACCCAATTGGGGATGGTTTGGCTCTGACTCCATGGAAGTTCAGTCCTACGTTCTGCTTTTGACCCCAGACCAAGACTCGCCGAAGATTTCTTCGTTGCCAGACATCCACTACTGCGCCATCCGATGCGTGAAAAACTGACCGAACGACAACATGGGGATTGCGAACGGGATGTTCTACAGAGACACTTGAGATAATAAACAAAGAAAAACTTTCTTCTATTGTTTCATTCTCACCCGCCGCAAATCCAACATGTTCACAGGATTTGTGCCTAATCCTTGCACGTTTTTCTGCACGAAACGCGCCACCTTGTCGTAGTACAGGACGACAAACGGGGCATCCGTCACTAAAATCGAGTCCATACGGGTATAATATTCGTTGCGGATCGAATCATCCGTGCAACGCTGGGATTTTTCATACAATTTGTCGAACGCAGGATTCACGTAATGGGTGTAGTTGGAGCCCACTGGCTGCAGGTTTTTGGAATAGAAGAGCGACATCTGGTTTTCGGCGTCGGGGTAGTCGCAAATCCACGAACCCCGGAAAAACGGCAGCTGGTAAGCCCGCATCATCTGGCGTTGTTGCGCGGGTTGCGCGATATCCAGCTTCAATGTGATGCCCAACTGTTCCAATTCGTGCTGGATGTACTGGCACAGATCCGCATACTGCGCCGACACGGTGAGCGTGATTTCCGGCAACCCCTTGCCATTGGGATAGCCAGCCTCCGCCAAAAGTTTCAACGCTTTTTGCGGATTGTAATCGTAGCCGCCTGTGCGCTCAGGCCCGTACGACGGCATCCCTCGCGGCACAAACCCGCCAACTCCGGCATAGCCCATATTGTTACGCAGGTACTTCATCATCTTGTCCCGGTCGAAACCGTAATTGATGGCCTGACGAACCCGCTTGTCCAACAAAGGATTGGGCTTCCCCGTAGGTTTCAAGTTGAATCCTAAATACTCTGTGTTCAGATATGGTCCCGTAATCAGCGTGATTTTGTCCGCGTAGTCCGGATTCAAGCGACCGTCTTTGGTGAGCAAGGCATCCTTATAGCTCGGATCCACACCGGACATAAAGTCGAGGGTTCCTTTCATAAACTCCATAAACACAGACTGTTTATCGACAATGAAGGAAACCGCGACCGCATCTAAATAAGGCAATCGGTTGCCTGCGGAATCTTTCTCAAAGTAATTGGGATTCTTGCGCATCACCAACTTCACACCCTCCTCCCACAGCTGCATTTGGAACGGTCCCGTGCCGACGGGGTATTTGCGGTAATCCTTGCCGTAGCGTTCCACCACCTCGTGCGGCACCACGGAACAGTATTTCATCGTGAGAATCCCCAAAAACGGCGGGAATGGTTCGGACAATTCAATTTGGAACACCGTGTCATTCAACGCTTTAAATGCAGGAATGCCGTTTTCGTCGCGTTTCACCTTCTGGAAAATCCACGCACCCGGCGAAGCCACATCAGAACTGAGAATGCGTCCCAGACTATAGACGAAATCGGATGCGGTGACATATCGCGGTTTGTTAAACGGGAAGAACTCCGTCTGATGGAACTGCACATCATCGCGCAGGATGAACGTGTAGGTTTTCCCGTCATCGGAAATCGTCCAGCTTTTCGCGATGGCCGGCACCACCTCCAGATTCTCGTCCATATCCACCAAGCCGTTATACAGCTGGTTACAAGGCCATATCGTGGATTGTCCGGAAGCGTATGCCGGATCCAAGGACAGGATGCCGGAAGACTCATTATAATGGAAAATCTGCTTGTCGGGATGGTCGAATTTGGTCTTGCAGGAGACCAGCAAAGCAGTAAACAATAACGCGATAACGGCTATTGCAACAAACTTTCTCAAACTGTCGTACTCGTACTGCATTTTAATAGATTCGGGTTTTATATGGAAGTGCAAAAGTACTAATATTTTCGTTACATTTCTTCCATTGAAAGTCCTTTGTACGAGATGTCTTAATTTCCGCAACAGCCATTTCCGAAATGGCTGTTGCGGTTGCAAAAGTACAACTTTTTCTGATTCAGCGAAAGTTTTGTAACAAAAAACATACTTGTCAATTAGGCATTGCGGATTGCACTTTCATTTCTTCTCGCATTTCGAGCGGATTTTGAGAAGTGTTTTCTCTAACTGGATAAGATATTTGTTTTGGTGCCTGTATCGCCATTTTTCCTGTTGTCTGGTTTCTCCAGGTTCATAACAATAACAATCATCCGTTGCAAAGTTATAATACTCGTTGCCCGTGCATAGTTCGACATAATAGGTGATGATCAGCGGCATGCAGAATTCTTTAGGAACATGTACAATGTTATCGGTCAAAGAGCATATTTTTTTCTTAATCCTGTGAGGCAAAACTATCGAACAAACCGTGTAAGTGTAGTCTCTGGTTTCATGAATTTCATTTGGCTGATCTACTTGCTCTCCTTCTTTAATCAGCAGTGTATCAGACATAGTCCCTATAGAATATATGCTATATTTTAAACCTTTACCCTCATTTAACAGAATGACACGCATACAATCCCCGGCGTTGTTGAAACGCAGATTCTTTTCATCCATAGCCATATATGTAAGGGTTTGCATTTGGGCTATAAATTTGAGTGCTGTGTCATTCTCCAATAATATTCGGTCGTAAAACAACGGTGTGTCGGGATAGTCAAAAGTGTCTTTTCCCGTAATGCATAATGTGTCTTGGAAATACAGTTTTTTCTCAACGATTTGACAATTGCATCGCTGCTGGGCAGAACAAAGACTTGCTGACAATAGCATTATATTTGATTTCATACTTCCAAAGATTTATGTCTTAAAAACTGATTCCGTTGATGGGAAGATTTCCACCAACAAGGCTTTCCACCCACTGCAACGGATTGTTCAGACAGTACGAGTACCGGTTGTAACTCTGCGTGAACCCCGGTGCCTGCACGAAGTTGTCGGGGGAGAAGAAGCGGGCGATCACGGGGTCGTACAGGCGGCCGTTCATGTTGATGATTTTCAGGTCGGCGTAGTGCTCGTGGCCGGTGAAACCCCGGGAAAAACGGAAAGTTCCCGCCAAGTTGCCGGACAGCGTGGTGGAGTCGAAGGTGAGCCAGTTGGCATCGTTTTTCACGTTGCCCCACGGGTCGAAATGGAGATTGCGAATCACCTGTTTGTTGGCATTGGTGATGTGCGTGTAGCTGCCCAAACGGTCGGGATGCATATAATACATGCTGTCCACACCGTTGCGGCGCACGCAGATGGCGGCGAGACCAGAGGTATAGGATATATATTTCCACGTATCTCGCGTATCTGCACGTATAACCTCATCGGGCTTTTCTGCGGGTTGGGAGCAATATGGTCGGTGACGGTTCATACTATTTTAGACCACAAAAACACGAAATTCGGAGTTGAGTTGCCGTCCGCAATATGATTTTTAATTACAATATTCTGGTACGAAAGGAATTTTTATGTTTCTGGAAGATTGCTTTTTTATTAAAACACCATCCCCAATCAACAAGTAGAATGGGAATTGTAAATCCTTATCTGTAAGGATTAGGACATTATTTTCACGTTGCCACATACCTTCTGATATAATTTTTCTTTTATATGTGATGACATACGTGCTGTCTTGGTTTATCCTATAATTAAAAGAATTGCTCATAAGATCATATTTATCTCCATAAATTCCATATTTCAAAGGCTTTTGAGTAGTTTGTTCCGCATTGTAGGTTTCACATTCTGTTTGAGTGAAATAGGATGCTGCATTTTTGAAACGTTCTGTGACCCACGATTCGGCAACAGAATTCGAATAGCAAAAAGAGACATTTTTCATAAATCCAAATGTTTTGTCAGCAACCAGCCTGTCATTCTCAATGTAAAAAACCATGGTGTAGTTTTCAATGTCATCTTTAAGGAAGAGTTTGTTTGAATCTATTCTAAAAGCCCCATTGGAAAGTATAATCACATAATCAATATCATCTATTTGCTCAAGTTCATCAACATTTGTCTTATTGCTATCAGCTTGGAAAACACGTGAACATTCCCTCATCTCAATCATATAGGATCCCCGTTCAAAAAAAACAGGTCAATTTGAAAATCAATAGGCTTAAACAAAGGAGGGGAGCATTGTTTATAATGACCGATGACTTCTTGAGGGAAACAACGAAACAATGTTATCATAAAAATAACGAACAGAAATACTTTTCTCATATATAATGAGGTGGGGCACAATTGAAGTTTTTTCATAGTAGAAAGATTATCTTTTTAATTTTTCATATCCATTTTCATATTTGAGTAGCAATCCATCTTCCGCCATTAGCATATAAAAGACAAAACCTCCTTCATCTCTGAAAACGAGGATGTTCTTTTGCCTTCGGAACTTACCTTTTGATAATATCTGAGGTTCTTGACGAAAACACTCAGCTTGGAGAATGTAGTGGTTGTTTTGAAGAGTTAAACTAAAGTCTATATCTCTAACAGCACGGTATGATCCATCATCAAGATTAAACTTTGTCTTATTATTGTAATATCCTTGAAGTTCTTCTTTTGAAAAATAAGACCATGTGGTTAGAGATCCATAACGTTTGGTGGTTGGATCTGTTCCTCCAAGGAAGAACAATCTTTTGTTGCGCAAATAGATAGGAGCGCTTTTGTCAAACACCAGAGCTGGAATTGGCCCTTCTTTCGTCACAGTCAACTTATTACCATAACTGTCTGTTAAAATGTATGTTCCCTTTTTGTTTTCAGAATAAGGACCTGTTGAAACAAAAAGATCAACAGGCAGATCGTCAATGGACATGTCTGTGATAGTAAATTTGTAACTCCCGTCCGGGAAAAAGGATAACATGACCAGCAAAAAATCACTACTGTCACCATAGTTGCAGTATATAGCATCTGTTTGCGACGTGGCGTTGAAAATAGTGAATATAAAAAGGAAAAAAAAGACTGTTTGTTTCATACGACAGGTTTCAATAAAGATGAAAATAAGGTGAAGGAATTTGATATTGGGGAGGATATGGACCCCAATATCCTTTTAAAGATTCTAAATAGACAAGCCTCGTTGCTTTGGCATAATAACCATTTCTCCAGTAAACGTTATAAGAGTATTGATATGCAACACGTTCAGAATACGGTCTATAGTAGGAAGGTATAGTGTAGAGATGGTATGCGTGGATTAATTCGTGACCTACACATTCTATAAATTCCGTATTTGAGGCCGAGGCATAGTATGGAGAAATATGAACCTCCCGTGGAAGGCAGTTGGATGTATATCCACTAACAAGCCCTCCAGTCTTGTTCACATATATACCATCCATTGTTAAACCATAATTATCGTCAACATAAGTTGTAAATTTAGAAATACCCCAATCAAAGTCAACATCGAACATGTCACACACACGGTTTCTTAAGTTTTCATCATTTTCAGAGAGATAAGAACATGAATTATAACTTTTAGCAACTCGTTGATAATAATCGAAATCTTCCTTCGATACATAAATCCCTAATTCTTGCTCAATAAAACCGTATCCGTTCCAAAAATTAAAACCGTTTCTGTAATCTGATATTCCCTGAATAAGTCCCCCCATCAGTCCTCCGCCCAACGCACCCATGAAACCGCCGAAAAAGCCGTGTCCTATGGCAGTGCTCAGATTGTTGCCGGCAATTAGGGAATTCCCTAAACCGTTGATTGCGCCTGCCGCCGCACCCGAGGCCGCGCCTGAAGCGGCTCCTCCCAGAAAACCGCCAACGCCCACGGCACCAGCAGCAGCACTTCCTGCCGCCGCACCCGCCATTCCAGCAAGACCTCCAATTCCAGCAGAGAACAGGAAGTCTCCCGCACTGTTGATGTTTCCGGAAATCATCTGGAAGAACACATTAGTCAGTGCACCAATGACGAAAGCCGCTGCAATAAAACTTTCCCCACTCGGATCCGTAAATTGCAACGGATTGTTCAGACAGTACGAGTACCGGTTGTAACTCTGCGTGAACCCCGGTGCCTGCACGAAGTTGTCGGGGGAGAAGAAGCGGGCGATCACGGGGTCGTACAAACGGCCGTTCATGTTGATGATCTTCAACTCGGCGTAGTGCTCGTGGCCGGTGAAGCCACGGGAAAAACGGAAGGAGCTTGTGAGCGAAACAGGCGCATCCTCCACAAAGGCCTTCCAATCCGCATCGCTTTTCACATTCCCCCACGGATCGAAGTGCAACGCACGTATCACGTGCCTGCTGCTGTCGGTGATGTGTGTGTAGCTGCCGAGGCGGTCGGGGTGTACATAGTACATGCTATCGACACCGTTGCGGCGCACGCAAATGGCGGCGAGGCCGTGTGTCTCTGCGGATCTGTTCTCGTTATTTAAACATTTCTTCATTCCCGTTTTTTTATCACAAACTCAACACGATGATTCAGTATAGGATCATCGTTGACGAAGCAATTTCTTCTTTCCTCACCTGACAATTCGTTGCAATTGACTATGGGGCAATTATTATAGCATTGCCTTCCTTTCACATACGTTGTGTCCACGCCTCTGTTTCCTAAATAGGAGATGATTTCTTCGTACATATACAACAACAAGCTTACAGAATAGGTCTCATCCCATTCTGTAAGAGACAGATGAACGTCAACTTCAACGGTTTCAATATCGTCATTTGACAACAAAAAACTTGCAATAGAATCTAAAAAAGTGCGAGTTTGATAGTCAGAAGTGTCCAAATGCCGATACACAAACTGGAAACAAATATCATTCGTTCTGAGGATTATTTCTTTAGAGTCTGAATTAGTTAGCTCATGAACGGTTCTGACTACAGGGATGCAGTCGTTGCATGAGGACTGTTGAGCGTAACATAACGTTGACAGCAGTGTCAAATAGAGAAGGATTATTCTTTTCATGACTCAATTATAGGATTGTAACGGTATTTCCGATATTCAATACATTTTTCAAATAAATAAAACAGCAAAAAACAAAAACGTTGATAATAGCCAATAAAAAACGACAAGCCATCCTTTTAGTCGTCTGTTTTTTTCAAATTTATACTTTTCTTCCAAGCGTTTATATGTGATTTTGTTATATTTTTTTCGTTAACTATTCCTAAAAGTACACATACGATAGCAACTCCTACTAAAAACCACAGATTCGAAATATTAACATTAATAATCTTCCCGAAAATCAAAAAGTATAGAAATAATATGTTTAGCAACTGTTGAGTGGACACAAATCTCTCCAAAACCATCATACCCTTTAGTTAATCCGAAATTGATCAAAGGATGTTTCAGATAAAACTGACAATACCGATAAAAACAATATTCCCAAAACCTGTTCATAATGACTTATTATTTGAAAGGGAAACCAGGTGAGCCAACTTTATATGACTTTCGAATTGATTAAAAACGACAAAATGAAAAAGGCCACAACTATCATAGTATGTATGATGGCAATAGCCATAACGAGAACCATTGGTAAAGTTCTTTTCATATTTTCAATAGAATTAATAAAAGATTTCCCCGCATAAGACAAGAACTCTTCCGTTTTTTTTGCTGATGATTTTATGGTGTAATAATCGATTACAGACAGTGCAATTACAACTAAAAACGCACCTATAAAAACGAAAAGATAATATGCTCTGTAATATAGCAATACAAGATTTGGAAAGAAAAAGGGGACAATACTCCACAACACCATCCAAATATGAAATCCCAAAAATCCCAAAGCGCTTGATATTGTGGAATACATTATTTCCAGCGAGAACCATTGATATGCTCTGCAGAGCCACTTCAACCACCATGAAAAACGAAAATTACCTTTTTGTGCATTCATGTTTAATACATTTTTCCAAATCCTCCAAATCGGACAATCATAATATTCCAACTACCTTAAAAAATATTAACAAAAATAAGAAAATCTTCATTAATACGTGTAATATGCATATAAACACTACAACTAAAGGGTGTGTGTCAGACTTTAACCTTTCAATTTTTTTTACGTAATTATCTCCTGCTTGATTAAGAAAAAAAGTCATTCCCTTTTCAGAGGAAAAACGAATTCTAAAGACAACTTCTGAAACAAAAATAGCAACCAATAAGCTTACTAAAGAATAAATTAAGAAACTATCTGTGTAATTGCGTACGACAGAAGGGAATAACAGTGTGAAAAATATAAGAAAAGTACTCCCTATATGGAAAAACATCAGACCTATCGGGGTGGTTTTTGTTTTGCCCAACATATAAGTGGTCTCAACTGAATACCACAAATATAGTCGGCTAATAAGTCTTTTCCATAATGGAACTTCACTTTCACTATCTTTTCTCATAATTAATACATTTTACCAAATCCACCGAAGCCATCGGTTGAGACATCCAAAATGAAATATGTAGTACTGACAATGAAACCCACAGGACCTCCGAAAGTTCCTATCAATGTCATTGTCATGTCAAGACCATATTTTGCAGCAACATCCCACCGTAATCCGTTGTTGACGGAATATGAGACAAAATTAACAGTCTCCATCGTTGCCGAAACAGCAGATATTCCTTTCCCCAATTTTTCATATCCTCTCAAATACTTCAGTCCCGCCTTCCCCAATGCTTTGTTATATCGAAATTCTTTCTGCTTTGGGCGCAGATGGTTGAACTCCCACCAAGAATGTGCTGACTTGAAGTGGTATCTCACCGCTGTCTCAATCAAGTTAGTTTTGGCTCCATTGGCCAAGGAAAAACCGTTCAACCCATTGATATACCCCGGATTGATGGGAGCGACGTATTGATAGTTGCTGGAGAAGCTACCCATCTGCTCGGAGGGGTCGCCTATCCGGTAGAAACCCGCGTCACGCATGGAGGAAATCGTTGTGAAAATGTAATTGTAGTAGCCTCTCATACGCTATCATTTACATAAAAAAAAGACAGTATGACCAAAATAAAAGATATCAACATATACATTATCACTCCAAATCCTTTAAATACCCTGTGGGTTTCATCTTTATGTTTTGCTTTGAGTTCCTCATATTTTTTATCATTCATAATCTGAAAATTATAAAATAGAATAATAAAATATACCAAAACAGTAATTGTCCAAAACAAAAAACGTGGCATTGATATTAAATTCAGTATTGTACATAAATTCATAATCTGAAACAATGAAATATAGCCACATGATGTCACTGATGAAAAAACTTCTGAAACAAGTTCTTTGGTCAGTTTCGTGTCAGCAACTCTATAAAAGCAATATTCCCAAAATCTAAACATAGCACGCAAATTTTATCTAAACGGCATTCCAGGATATCCAACTGGAATGTAACCTCTTTTAATCATATCGTTCCTGTTATAATGCTGACGGCGTATCTCCTGTTGCATAATCGGATAATTTTTAATATCAATTGTGTAATGTAAGGACAACAGCATTCCTAAAGGTCCTACAGCTCCAATAATGTCCATTGAAGCATCCATTAGATAAGATGTGTTTTCTGCTAATGAGTTATTCCTTGAGACATTAGAAATTGATAAAAAAGCATCGAACCCAGATAATCCATATCCCGATAATCGCATATAATTTGATTTAACAAAATATAAGTCTCTCGTGGCTTTCGCGTATTTCAATTTGCCACCTATGGTTCTATTTCCATTAACATTCATAGGTCTGTATTGACCATCTTTTCCAAGCCACAGACCTTTTGTCTCATCGTAATACTTGATGCCAGTCACTTTAAAATTTTCAGAGGTTGTCGTTGTCCCTGACTCAAGCAATAATAATCCAACATCTATAAAGTCGGGATAAGGATTCGTGCTATAAGAATTTATCGCAATATAGGTTTCTGTTGGAGTGGCTTCTGTTCCCATATGTATTATCACCTGCGGTAACTTGAGATTCGAAACCCTTCCGTCCGCATAGTAGTAGCGCATCTCACCGTCACTGGTGAACACGCCCTCGCTACCAAGAAAGAAACCACCTTTAGGCATTTTGAATTCTGAATCAGTCCAACGTACAATACCTATTGCATCCCGATACCACGGGTCAAGAATATCTTCCCCGCTCGGGTCCACCCACTGCAACGGGTTGTTCAGACAATACGAATACCGGTTGTAGCTCTGCGTGAACTCCGGCGCCTGCACGAAGTTGTCGGGGGAGAAGAAGCGGGCGATCACGGGGTCGTACAGGCGGCCGTTCATGTTGATGATCTTCAGGTCGGCGTAGTGCTCGTGGCCGGTGAAACCCCGGGAAAAGCGGAAGGTTCCCGCCAGGTTGCCGGACAGCGTGGTGGAGTCGAAAGCGAGCCAGTTGGCATCGTTTTTCACGTTGCCCCACGGGTCGAAATGGAGATTGTGAATCACCTGTTTGTTGGCATTGGTGATGTGCGTGTAGCTGCCCAAGCGGTCGGGATGTACGTAGTACATGCTGTCCACACCGTTGCGGCGCACGCAGATGGCGGCGAGGGCGTTTTTCTCCGCGTATCGCACGTATCTGCGCGTATAATATGCTTGATCTGAGGACATCCTTCTTTGTCTTAGAAATATAACAACAACATGAACAACATATCATTCCAAAAATCATAAACTAAGTTGAATGTGAATGGCGGAACTTCCAACGGATACTAATGGCGTTGAGGTCGGCAGGGTCTGCGGACTATATGTGAAGATGATGGACATAGCGGTTATTGATGGGGCGAAAAACAATTAAAACGTTAATGGGTTGAATCTGTTGCATAAATAAGTAACGTTCGAGACAAAGACTCTTCTGAAAAGATACAACTCTTCTCACAGCTGACAAAGCGATGATTAACATACATTGTGTCAATTAAGACATTTTTGTCAATATAATCATATAAAAAGGCACTCCTTTTTCTGAAAAAATATGCAGCACTGCAATCATAGTCATAATCCCAGTAATAAACACTGACTTTATCAATGTTCAATATTTTAATTTTTTCAATTATGCTATCTAATTCAGTTTTTGTATGTTTTGACAAGTTAACCTTCTCGAAATCCCATTGAATTCTTATAAGAAATGTATCGTTTGATTCGAATCTACAATGCTGAGTATTAACCGTGTCGATTGAAAACACAATTTTTTGATGTTTTTGTGCCAAGACCTGTAAAACCGTCAAACATAATGTGAGTATAACTATGGATTTTTTCATCTTTTTTAATCATTTAAGTTTATAAAAAGGAGTTATGCCATTCGTTTTAGGACGTGGTGTGAAGAAATCATTTTGATAATTTTTATAGTCATTAAGTCTTATGTCATTTCCATTTTTCTATCACAAACTCAACACGACGGTTTATCCTGAAATCATAATTTTCAAAACAGTCTTCTCTTTTATCACCATTCATATCAAAGCAGTTGATCAAGGGGAAATAATTATATCGTTGTTTTGTAGTAATTACAGTTGTGTCAACGCCTTTGCTCGCAAGATACGATACAATGTCATCACACATATAGAGCAAGTTACTGGCAGAATAATATTCATCCCACTCAGCAAGTGACAAGTGAACATTGATTATGACAGACTTGATATTACTGATTTCTGCGATTAAATAAGATGCAATAGAATCTAACACCATACATGTTTGTCTTTTTGTTGTGTCTAAATGTCTATAAACAAATTGAAAACGAATATCATTCGTTCTAAGGATTATTTCTTTAGAGTCTGAATTAGTTAGCTCATGAACGGTTCTGACCACAGGTATAGAGTCGTTGCATGAGGACTGTTGAGCGTAACATAACGTTGACAGCAGTGTCAGATAGAGAATGATTATTCTATTCATGACAGGATTATGGATTTAGCGGTATCGATATAAAAAAGTTGAATGATCGGCTTGGATTGGGGTACTATTTCCATCGTTCTTCTGTTGAACAGGGGCAAAATTCATGTCGGATATTATTCTTTTCGCCATAAGAAAGTTGAGGGGATATTATTGTTAATTGTGGAATTTCCAAGTCATATTGTTCTGACTTATCTGATGTTGAGTAGATGATTCTCAAAGATTGCTGTAAAATATCATGAAGATTTTTATAATTCTCATAAGCATCATCGAATGAAATCTTGCCCTCCGGGAATCATACTGTCTTTGAACACACAATACGCATGAACATGTATCGAACTATCTGTATAATTAAAAACACCACAATCAATCAACGGTATTGAACATTCTGAAGAATCTATGCACACTTTCATATTAGAAACGTTAATGTCAATGTAGCTGTCTGACTTCGGTATTTCTATGTCAAACAGTAAGTGTCTGTAATTTAAACGCAAAAAATCCTCATTCTTTATTAACGTAGTACTAAATGAATCACGGATTAATTCATATTCCTCGTCTATGAAGATTATTTCTTTGATCTTAATGATGTTTTGAGAAAACGCTGACGAAAACAACATTGAAAATATAAATGCCCAAACAATAGTTATTGTTCTCATATTAAATCTATTTTAATTGTTTCAACATTTCCAAAACAAAATAAAGAATGCCACAACTAACATAGTATGTATGACGGCAATAGCCATAACGAGAATCATCGGTTGATTTCTTTTCCATTTTTCAATAGCATTAATACAATAATTAATAAAAGATTCATTAGCGGGACATTATTACTCAAAAGAAAGCCAATGCAAATACAGAAAACGTTGACAACAACCAGTATAACACCACGAGAATCCCTTTTAGCCGTCTGTTTTTTTCAAACTTGTATTTTTCTTCTAATTGCTTATAGAGGCTTTTGTTATATCTGTTATTATTCACTATGTTTATGATCACACAAGCTAGTGCAAAAAAAATGAAAAAAGGTAAAGTTAAAGATTCCAAGTCAAGAATCTTTCCAAAAACCAACAAGAAAACGAAAAACATGTTCAGAAATTGTTGGGTGGAGACAAACCTCTCTCCAAAACTATCATATGATTTAGTTAATCCAAAACTGATCAAAGGATGTTTCAGATAAAACTGACAATACCGATAAAAACAATATTCCCAAAACCTGCTCATAATGAATTATTATTTGAAAGGGAAACCAGGTGTGCCAACAGGAATATATCCCCTCAACATCATGTTAGCTCTGTCCTCATATTGCTTATTTACATTTTGTTGTATTTGAGGATAGTTTTTAATTACCGCTGAATAGTATAATGAAAGTGCTATACCATATCCTCCTCCATATATGCCGATTAATCCAAAACCAGCATCAAAACCATATACAACTTTCTTTTTTATATCATCCGTTGAAAGCATACGAAGACCATTATAGCCAACATCAATCCATCCGAGAGCCTTCCCTGTTTTTTCAAAATATTTTGCATAATCAACTATAGAAAATGTTTTCACATATTGATTCCCTAACCATCCACTTTTGTAATAATGAAGGCTAATGTTTCCCTTACTGTCGGTCAAACTAAATGTGGAACTGCTTTGTTCCATTCTTAAACCGGCAATACTAAAAAGATTGGAAAGAATGATGGAGGCATTTTGTGGATAATTTAACTCTATCTCTATTTCTGAAGAAGAAATAGCCTCCTGTTGTTTGTCCTTACCTATCACCACCTCCCCCAGCGGATAAATATAATGTATTCCGCCGTATTCATCGCCATAAATTTTTTGGCCGTTGCTTGAAAAGCGTATTACCGTGCTCCCAACACGGGAATAAATTTCTCCGTTCACTTCCACATAATCGCTGGTGCTCTCAAACCACTGCAAGTTCCGCTTTGAGTCAATGTACCAATCATTAAAAGAGAGTTCCCCGCTCGGGTCCACCCACTGCAACGGGTTGTTCAGACAATACGAATACCGGTTGTAGCTCTGCGTAAACTCCGGTGCCTGCACGAAATTGTCGGGGGAGAAAAAACGGGCGATCACAGGGTCGTACAAGCGGCCGTTCATGTTGATGATTTTCAGGTCGGCATAGTGCTCGTGGCCGGTGAAACCCCGGGTAAAGCGGAAAGTTCCCGCCAAGTTGCCGGACAACGTGGTACTGTCGAATGTGCGCCAGTCGGTGTCGGTCTTCACGTTGCCCCACGGGTCGAAATGGAGATTGCGAATCACCTGTTTGTTGGCATTGGTGATGTGCGTGTAGCTGCCCAAGCGGTCGGGGTGTACGTAATACATGCTGTCCACACCGTTGCGGCGCACGCAGATGGCGGCGAGGCCGGTGGAACCGTAAATGTAATTGTAGTGGGTGACCACCCCAGCGGCATCCACCTCTTTCTCATAATTGGCACTGATATAGTAGCGGGTGTACAAGGTATGCCCCTGATCTTTGAACACCGCCTTCACCCGCTGGTTGTCAGCCCCATACTCCAACAGAATCTCCACATCGCCTTCAGCTATACGGGACGGCTGGTTAAAGACATTGTAGTCAGTTTCACAATCGGCGGCGGATATGGCATTAGAGGAGTTGGTCGAAGGTGTCACCTCCGTCACGGCGTGCGGTTTGCCACTTTCGTAACTGTACGTTCCCGCCAAGGTGTTGCTCAAGATGTTGCCTTGGGAGTCGTATGTGGTGGTGAAAGTATTCGGTCTGCTAACACCATTGCTTTGTGTAAACGAGGTCAGCCGGTCCATGATATCGTATTGGGACGTCTCGTACTGGCTGTTCTTCTGCGTGCGCTGGATGAGGCGCCCCATGTTGTCGTAAGTGTAGCGGAAATTCTGGATGGTGGAGTCCACGGTGAAAGGCTCTTCTATCAATACGTCCATATCATCCAACTCGTTTATGTCAGCCACGCCGTCCAAGTCAACTGGAAACGACAATGGAATAAGAGTGTCGTGAGGATTAGGAGTCATGCCATAGTGTTTTAGTCCCGTAAACATTCGTGTCAGCAGTCCTGCCGCATTGTACTCGTATTTCGTGGCCGTGGCGTTGCCATAACCGCATTTGGTCGGCTGCCCGTAGAGATTGTGGGTATATGCGCTGAATATATTGTTGTGGTTGGCATGGTTTTTAATCTCTTCAAGATAGCCTTTCCCTGTATAGGTGTAATCAACGGCAAAACCGTCCGGATAGGTCAGCGTGGCAAGCTGCCCGTAAGCGTTATAGGTATATGATTCCTGAAAGGCTGTACCATCAATATAGCGGATGCGCTTGGCGGGGCGGGAGAGAGCATCGTACGTGTATTGTTCGCAGAGGGTGTCATTTCTCAACACGCGATATAACTTCCCTTTCCCGCGATTCGAAGAAGTATAATGGTCGTAGGTATATCGAAAAACTTCAGAAATGATGTTAGACGGTGTTATGTTTGTTTTACTTGTCAATCGTCCCCATTCATCATATTGGAAACGAATATTATTGCCGTTGGCATCGGTTTGCTGTAAGGGTTGGTTGTGGGCATTAAAACGGCATGTCACCGCTCCAGCATTGGGGTCAACAATGCGAAGACGGTTTCCCGAAGCGTCAGCGATGATTTGGGAGGTGTGGCCACAAGCCGTGACGTTCGTTTGTGTGGCTGTTCTGCCATTATGAAGAACATGGGAGTAATTGAATGTTATCGTCCCACCCGGATCCGTCACAGAGATGACACGCCCTACCGCATCTGTTGTGCGGGTTGAGACGGTTTGTCTCAAGTTGTCCGTAACCGTTGTAGTATATCCGGTATACTGATAAGAGACATTGGAATAGGGTCCGACCTCACTGGTGGTTCTGCCAAACTGGTCATATTGGAAAGTATGCCATATCTTGTTAGCGTCAGAGGTGCCTCTAATATAGGGTGCGGAAACACGATACACATTCCCTTTTATGTCATAGCAAGTGTCTGTGAAGAAGCCGCTCTCACGGGTACAAATATTCCTCCCCAATAAGTCATAATACCGCTCCGTGTCGAATGTTTTTCCAGGTACATGAGTTAAAGAGTAGTATTTGGCGTTAGGTATTTCATCGTACATGTACCATCCGTATCGGATAGTGTCCGTGTTTCCGTCTGGGTGGTGGACGGCGGTGAGTTTGTCGAAAATATCGTATGTATAGGTGGTTGTCAAATCATTTTCGTCAGTAATAGAGAGAAGAAGGCCTTTTTTTGGTGAAAAGGTCCTACTGATATTAAATGAAGAACCTGAACTCTCAAGAACACAAAACCTGCCTGTATTGTCAAAAGACAAGGTTGTGGATTTGGCCAAACAGCTGTCACCGGAATCTGTGACCAATCTTCCATTTCCATAATTATCATAGTTTTGAATTGTCTTTGAAGTAGATACTCCATCCATAACAACAGTGATTTGTTCAGGCAAATAACGATTGTTGTAGGTGAAATATTGCTTTTGGACTGACTTGATGTTAGAATTATTCATCCATGCCTCTGTTATTATGGAATCATTTAATGTAATGAATGAGCCTGACGGCATGGTATGGGTTGTTTGTCGATATTCCTTCCTTTCTGTAACTTGCGGATAGAAATCACCTGTATTCTTAATAGCCGTGCTTTCTACCTGCAATCTTCCCGTATGCGGCCACCGAATAGCCATTTTTGTTATTACGGACATATTCAACTGATTGGTATCCAAGGTTTTTATGATATAAGGAAGACGTCTCTTCCCATTGCCAAACAGCAAGCATTGCGTTTGATACTCTATGGATTCGCTAAGTTGACTTGAAAAGTACGTTTTTTGAACTGCCGGCATAAGAATCTCTTGTGATACACCATAATCATTCTTTACTACCTGGCTGTAAAGCGAATCCGTCTTTTGCCTGTTTACATCTGTTTTTGAAATTTTCAAGAATCCCATCCGTTGCATCCTCATAAAGCTAAAGGTGGGTTTTTGGAAGGAGTATAGCTGGGTATTCGTCTGTGATGCTGCGCCCAAAGTTTCCGTCATGCTCTCCACCACATTGTACTGATAAGGCAGGATGCTGATATGGGAGGCATACCTGTAATACAACCCGTAAATGTCCTGATACATCCATCGCACAAAAGAGCCGTCCCCTTCTGTCACCTTTTGAACTTGAGGGACACGTTTGTCCATTTTGAATTCATACAGAAGGACCCCATCATGAAGTGCATCAATTGTTTTGAAAGAGATCAGGTCTAAATGGTGATCATCGTTAAAATCGCCAAAAGTGAAATCGTGTTTGCCAAGTTCTACACTATCGAGAATAACTGGTAACATCGATATGGCTATTTTGTTTTGAAAACGAACGGTATCCTTGTAATACCCGCAACCCACATAGCAAACCACTTTCAAACCGTCGGCACTCTTGTTAAAAGCCAGCACATCATCATAGCCATCATTGTTTATGTCCACAACCATGGGGTTGATTCTATAGGTACCCAATGTGTTATGGTATCCGAAAGTCTTATTGGCCGGTTTGGGGACAAACCCTGTTCCCGTACCCAATAAAATACTAAAAGTCGTACTTTGGCCAACCAAAACATCTGCAATTCCGTCCCCATTGAAATCACCGGAAGCACGAAACGCACTGTTGAAAACACCCTGACAGATTGCTGTGAAAGCATTAAGGGTTTCGTCAAACTTGTAAATGGTAAAATTGGTCAGCGTCGTTTCGTCCAATATCATCAGTTCCATTTGACCATCACCGTCAAAGTCAACCGCATCAATGCTTCCTCCTGTTACGGATTGCTGGACACTTTGGAAAGAAGATCGGATATAGCAGGAGGAAGGACCTTGGTAAAGCACCACCACCTGATTCTGCCCGTTACCGAGGAAATCCCCAGTGACAATATCCTTGTAGCCGTTGGTTGAGAAAACAGGGAAAAGGGTGTCCATCTGAAATGGGAAGCTGGTCCTTGTTACATAGGTCATGTGCTTGTTATAATCTGTAAACGCCGTGATTAGCTCACTGTATCCATCTCCATCCATATCAGCAGGCACGCATTTTCGTATATGCCACTGAGTATTTGCATCATAATGATAATTACTGTACATGAAATCACCATTTTGGTTGTCAAAAAAATAAATTGAATTTTGGTCATATACAAACAAATCACATTTCCCGTCCTTGTTAAAGTCAACAGCAATATGTTTACTTTCACTTTCTGGATATTGAATTGGAATCATGGTTGTGTCAACAAAATCTTGGGGAGATGAACCATTCCACTCCACACTCGTCGGGTTCAGCGTTGACCCGTCCGCAGCCATCAGCTGCACGTTCGTCAGCTGCTTCGGGAATCCGTCAGAATAGGAAAACTGGTATTGTCGTACCATTTCGTAACTCGAACCGTTTTTATACTGCACGGTAATTGTCTGCAAAAGTCTCCTTTGAGGAATCTCATAACCCGCCACAAATGAGGATTCCATATTCGGTAAAACGTCGTATGAGAATTTCACCCTCGCGTAAGGGGACAAACCAGCAGCTGAATTGCCCGTGTAATCAATATGGTCAATCCAGATTTCACCTCCGCTGCCTCCGTAAGAGAAAATCATATAGTTGCCGTTGATATCCGTGATTTTGTTGATATACCAACTATAGACTTTTGTGCCTAACATCTGCCTCGAATCCGCACTGTTGCCGTATTCCACAACGCTGCCGTCATCACGATAGACCAAGAAGTATTCAGGACCATTTCCTATTGTTCCGTAAGAGTAGATTTTAGAAAAATCCTCAAATTCAGGACGGTAGAGGGTTCCATTTAATCCATAAAGTGTGGGGTCATTGCACACCAGTCTGTTTCCGTCCAACGCGAACCTGTCATTGTTATCCAACATCACGGAGGAAGAATGCGAATCCAAAAACTTGTTCTGTCCCACCCGGGTGATGGCGGACAAACCGCCTAAATCCCATTGGCTTCCCAAAATGCCGGTGCCTGCCATATTGTTATACACCACACTCAAGTTCGGTTGCACGCCCTGTGTACCAGGCACAACTTCAATGGGTATGTTATACGTGGCCGCGCCCATAGCGGTGACATCCGCACTGCCCGGAATAGCGCCCACGGGCAAAGAGGTGTTCTGTGCATACAAAGTGGCAATTATCAGATTAATTGCCACAAATAAACTGATTACTGATGTTTTATGTTGTGATTTCATAATGTTGGTTATTGTTTGATGATTTTCCATGTGTCTGTTTGCCCATCCAATGTAAGTGTAAGCAGATACACCCCGTTTTCGTATCGCGACAAGTCAAGGGTGAAAATTGAGGTCGTTATGGTTCCGTCCAACAGTAACTTTCCAGACAAATCCGAAAGTCTGTAAAGTCCTGTCTTCACAGGTTTATCGAATTGCAAGGTAACCATCCCTTTTGTCGGGTTCGGGTAAATTTTAACGTTGTTTTCTCCGATAGCCTCCTCATAATAGGGCTCTTGTTTTGAGTTTGAGACATCAGCGAAACTCGTGTCCGCCCCGGTTGCAACCGCCTGCCGCAACCGTACCGTTGTGCGTAAGATTCGGTTGCCGGTGTTGTCGTAGTCGTAGGTGCGGGGAAGGTTCCCCTGAGCGATGCAAGCCACGGTAAAAAATAAAATGAAGAAGGATAAGATAAGTTTTTGCATTGTTTTGTGTTTTGGGTGAATTATGATTGATTATTGGTTATTCGGGATTATGGGGTCATTGTTGAGACGCAAAATTTTGGACAAAGATACGAAATATATTAGCGGTTTCGCTTTCTTTTTACGTTTATTCCATCAAAAATGACCATTTTTTGACAAAAACGCAAAATTGAGATAAAAAAATGATAGAATAAATGATAAAATAAATTCCTTTTCTATTGTTCGTTATTGATTGAAAGACAATGGTTTACAAGCAAAAAAAATCTTCCGTCCTATTGCGAATTTGAAAAAAACACAATTTCGTCACTTTTTGCATCCCAAACGCTCAAACCACCTTGAAAATGTGTTTTTGCACCCCTTAATATTGGTGATATGAGCAAAGATTTCGCAAATTTCGGACAGACAGCTGCCCATGTCGCATCTTGTGTTGCTGTCGAAACTTCCAATTCTCACTGGCACTCTCAACCGCATCCTCAAGCGGCTCAAGGACGAAGGTCCCATCGAGTACACCGGCAGTGAGAAGACTGGGGGAGGGCAATACTTCACAGGAAAAGGGAGGTCGTTAAAACCGCACAACAGGTGGCACACTATGACAACGCCTGGTTGATTTTCTTGGAGGATTCAAGCAAAGAATTGTACTCTTCGGGGGTAATGTCAATGTAGAAATAGTAAATCGGATTGACAGGCTGGCCGTTTTTGATCACCTCGTAATGCAGGTGTGTGCCTGAGGACATGCCCGAGGAGCCCACGTAGCCAATCAGTTGGCCACGTTTCACTTTCTGTCCGGGTCTCACGGCGGCCTTCGACATGTGGGCGTAGAGCGTCTGGTACGAGTAACCGTGGTTCAGCAACACGCAGATACCGTAGCCGGAGCCGGGATTTTCGCGGGAGACCGTGCCGTCGGCGGTGGCGTAGATGGGCGTTCCTTTCGGAGCGGCGATGTCGATGCCTGTGTGGTTTCGTAACGTCTTGAGAACCGGATGGTAACGGCGGCCAAAACCGGATGTGATTGTGTACATGTTCTTCAGTGGACGGATAGCGGGAATTGCCGCAAGCATCTTGGCTTTTGAGGTGGCGATCTTCTCCAACGTGTCCAAAGAGCGGGTCTGCACCGCAAGCCGGACGGTCAGCTGGTCGGCTTTCTTGTTGGCGGCCTTCAGCATGGAGTAGGCTTCGGAACGCGACAAACTGTCGAAATGCGTGTCCTCCGCCAGCAACGGGTAGCGTTCACTCGCCGGCACCGGGTCCGTCTCAAAAACATTACGATACACATTGTCGTCCCTATCTTCAATGTCAGCCAAAACATCCGACATGACATCAATGCGGGCGTTCAAGTGGTTGACCTCCTCTTTCAACTCATTGTTCTCCTTCTCCAGAATTTTCACCTTGGGTGAATCTATGAAATAGAACCCTATCCAGACAAAAATCAAGGCAAAGGCCACGCCGCTGGCGAAAACCCACGCAAGCCGTTTGAAAAGGTGTTTGAAGCTGAGCTTCACCTTCTCATACGTCAGCGTTTTGGGATTAAAATGGTAGAAAGACTTAGGCATTTCTAATTACAACCGATACAGATTTGATCTCCAACCTTGTAGTTGTTGATGTTTCCGCTGTTCCGCTTGATCAGTATCTTCAGCTGAATCCCATACCGTTGGGCGATATAGCGATAGGTGTCGCCTTCTTGTAACGCATGATACGGTACCGATGACTTCGTGCTTTTCATTTCCAGGTAAATCACCTCATCCTCAATGGGTTCCGAGCCATCATAAACATCGTTGTAGAGGCGCAGGTTTTTCTCCGTCATCTGTAAAGAGGCGGCTAGTTTCTGGTACGTGTCGCCGGGGCGTGCCAGGATAAACTTCGTTTTGTTGTTCTCAAACACAGGACGGCTGGTATAAGGGTAGTATGCTGATTTATAGGATATTGAATAAGGATCCAACACGAAAACATTGGCTCCGTCCACCTTTTCCGGCTGAGTTGGTTGCGGTTGGGCGGCGGGTTGTTCGGATTCTTGTACGGGTTGGGATTCCTTGGGTTTTTTCGGTTTTTCGGTTTTTTCCACCAGCACTTGTATGCCGTTCACCTCCATGGTATCCGTTTTCACCGCAGGTTTTTGAGTTTCTGTCTTAGGGGTTTCTGCTGGCTTTTGGGGTTCTGTCTTAGGAGTTTCAACAGGTTTTTGCGGGGTGGGATCTGTTTTAGGCTGCACGGGCTGAACTGTTTCCACGGGTTTCTCCACGGGTTTTGTTGTCGGGGTTGTAGGTTGTGCGGCAGGAATCGGAGTTTCCGTTTGTGCCACAACACCGGTCCGTTCCGGATGCGGCTTCTCCACGGCTCGCAATGCCACTGTATCGCCTAATTTCTGCGCCACTTTGCGGTCATAGTGCATCAGATAGTATTTCTCGATGATGGACACTAATGTGTCGGCATATTTCGGGTTGCCAGAGAAGCCCGCTTCAAGAAGCCCGTTGGCCCATGACTTGTAGTCCGTTATGGGAAAATAGAACAATTTCACGTAGCGGCTTCGGGTGGAGAGGAACAGCGAATGGTCGCGGTATGACTCCGCATCGGTGGCATACTTGCGGTAACAGTTCTCCTGCTTTTTGTCGGAAGGACGGTAATAGGTCTCCCCTGTCCACTCCTGCGTATGACACATGATGGCGAAATGGTTGTGGCATTCGCGAACCAAGTCGTTGGTGCCTGCCTGTGAGGCGTAGATGGCCTGTGCCAACGTGATACTGGCCGGCACCCCGTACAACTCCATCTCCTGCATAGCCAGGTTCTTGTACTCGTCAATATAATCGTAAATATGATCCTCCATCGTGTATTGCGCGAAACCGACGGATATCAGGCATAAGCCTGCTAACAAACAATATATTTTTTTCATCGTCTTGTAATTTATCGTTTCAATAATATCTGGTCTCCGGGATAAATAACGGAATTTTCATCCAACATATTGTATTTGAAAATGTAGCGGAGCTGGACACCATAGCGTTGTGAAATGTAACGAAGCGTTTCCCCAGGCTGCACAGTGTGGACACGCATGGCGTTCCCGCGCGCTTTGGCCTCCACATACACAATCTCGTTCTCCACAGGTTCGTCATTCGGCCCGACATCGTTGAACTTGCGCAAATTGTCCGACATCACTAAAATGTCTTGGGCAATCTTCTCGTAAGTGTCGCCTTTCTCCGCGATGACAAAATAGGTGTTGTTGTTCTTGAACACTTTCCTGTAAGTGAATGGGCTTTCGTCTGACGGAAACTCACTCCCGATAGCAGTGAACACCTTCTTGCTATGTTTTGCCGGTTCTGACGGTTTTACCGCAGGTTTCGGGTTTTGCGCAACAGGCTTAGGCTCGCTGGCTGTTACAGGAAGTATGCCATTCGCTTGCTGATAGTAAATCGTGTCCAAGCGGGCGATGTTGAACCGCTCGATCAGGCTGATGAGCCGGTCGGCGTACTGCGGGTTGGTGGCATAACCATCCTGCTTCAACGTTCTGGCCCATGACCTGTAGTCCATGATGTCTAACTGAAACAGATTGGCATAGCGTTTCCGGTTGGTCAGGAACAGCGAATGGTCGGTATATGACTCCGCCACCGATGGATACTTACGGAAGCATTCCTGCAACTCGTCGTCATCGATCAGAATGGTGTCGCCGGCCCACTCGTGACATTTGATGCCGAAGTGGTTGTTGCCCATAACGGCGAGACGGCTTTTGCCGCAGGCGCTCTCGAAGATGCCCTGCGCCACCGTGATGCTCGCCGGAATCTTGTACTCATGCATCTTCTGGATGGCCACCTCCGAATATTGTTCGATGTAATCACGGATGTCCTGCTCGTTATACTGCGCATGACCCGCTATCGTGACGGCCATGATGCACATTATTATTCTAACCTGTTTATAAGTCATCATTTTGCTTTTTCATTTCGTCATTACCTCACCCCCACACTGCGCTTCGCTTGTATGGGGTTACTTGCGCTTCGCGCGTCTTGCCCCTCCGGGGCTGCTTAAGGAATATGTTTCTTCTATATTCATCGTTTCATCTCATCGCCTCAAGAACCAGCTTCGTATAGAACTCACGAACGTCCAGCCCCAGGCTCTTCACCTGTGCCGGAATGATGCTCATGGCTGTCTGGCCGGGAATGGTGTTAACCTCAAGGAAATAGGGCGTTTTCGCAACCTCATCAAGAATAAAGTCCACGCGGACGATGCCCTTGCAATCAAGCTGGCGGAAGACCAACTCAGCATATTGCCTGACAAGTTGTTGCATATCGGGGGGGATGTCTGCGGGTGTGATGAGGCTATGTCCCACATCCGTATATTTGGCATTATAATCGTAAAATTCATTGTGAGCCACTATTTCCGTGATAGCTAACATCTTGACATCTCCGTACGCTGCCGTGACCCCGCAGGCTAACTCACGACCGTGGATCATCCTTTCCACAATCAGCTGGTTGTCATACTTCAGTGCCTCTTCAAAAGCCGGCATCAATTCCTCACGGTTATGCACCTTCGTCACGCCCACGCTGGAACCTGAATTGCAGGATTTCACGAAGCAGGGGTAACCACAGACCTCCTCAATGCGTTCGATATCAATGGGGTCACCGACATAGAAATGCAGGGAAGGGGCGATGGGAACACCCAACTGCTTAACCGCTAAGTTGCAGTAGAACTTGTTGAATGTGAGAGCCGAAGAGAAACAACCGCATCCGATGTAGGGTATCTTCAACATGTCAAAGTACCCTTGCAGTCTCCCATTCTCGCCCGGTGTGCCGTGAATGGCGATGAAGACGGCATCGAACACAATTTTCCGACCGTCAATGGTCAGTGAAAAATCGTTCTTGTCAATCTGGAACTGCCGTCCGTCCGCAGTCTGGTGATGCCAGTCGCTGCCTTTGAAATGAACCAAATAGGGCTCAAACAACGTCTTGTCCAACTGTTGGAAAATGTTGTCGCCCGATTTCAAAGAGACTTCATATTCGCCGGAGTCTCCGCCTGCTACTACTGCAATTTTATACATATTATTCCAATATTTATACAAATTGCAAATATAGTGTTATTGTGAAGTGCTTATAGCAGAATTAAAATTGTTTTTTAACAGCGGATTGTGTGTTATTCCGACAGATTTTGCGCGGTACAAAAATGGTAATATTCCCCTTTTTTCGCCATCAGCTCGTTGTGGGAGCCGAACTCTTCCACACGGCCGTCTTTCAGGAAGAGAATATGGTCAACGAAGCGGATTGTGGAAAGCCGGTGAGCGATAATGATGCCAGTATGTTGTTCAATATAAGGGAGTAATGCTTCCTGAAAGAGAAGTTCGGATTCGTTGTCAAGCGCGGAAGTGGCCTCGTCGAGGATGAAAATCTGCGGGTTTTTGAGGATGGCGCGGGCGATGCTGAGCCGCTGCCGTTGGCCGCCGGAAAGCCGCATCCCCCGGTTGCCGATCCGCGTCTGGTACCCGCCCTCCAGCTCCATGATGAAGTCGTGCGCCTGCGCGATTTTCGCGGCTGTAACCACCTCTTCTTCAGTGGCATTCTTCGCCCCGAAGGTCAAATTCTCATATACCGTGTCATCGAAAAGGAACACGTCCTGGTTGACAATTCCGAACAGTCCTCTCAAATCGGTCAGCGCATACTCCTTGATCGGCACACCATCAATCAGAATCTCGCCGAAACGGATATCGTAGAATCTCGAAAGCAGATCCACCAAGGTTGACTTCCCGCTGCCGGACGGCCCCACAATCGCCAAGGTCTCGCCTTTCTTCAACGTAAAACTGACATTCCGTAGCACCTCGCAATCCTCCTCTTTTTCAATCTCAGGGTTATAGGAAAAACAGACATTCTTGAACTCAATAGTTTCTTGAAAATCAGTAATATGCTTTGCATTGGGAACATCCTTGATCTCCACCTCGGCATCTATCACTTCATAGATGCGGGCGGCCGCGCCCATCCCCTTGCGTATTTGGTAATAGGTGGTGGCCAACGACTTGGCCGGTGGAATCATGCGTGCGAAGACCACGAAATAGAGCATGAAGGCGGATCCCCGGGATGCGAAACTGTCGGGGAACACCACTAACCCGATCATGGAGATGGCTAATACTGCGAAAATACAAAGAAACTCAATCAGCGGCGATCCTAACTCTTTGATCCTGAAAATTTTCTTGTTGAGACGATAGAATCGGAAATTCTTCTTCCGAAACTGCCCCGACATATAATCTTGCGCATTGTAGCCCTTGATGATGCGCAGCCCATCCACCGCCTCCTCGAAATAGGCTGTTATCTGCCCGATCAACTCCTGCGACCGCAGCGAGTAGTTGCGGATGTTCTTCCCGATAACGGAGAGGATGAGAGCCATCAGCGGAAGAATCAGAAGGGTTACCACGCTGAGTTTCACACTGATGGCGAACAGCGTAATCAGATAGGCAATGATCAGGAATGGGTCACGGCAAAGGGTCAATAAGGAGGAGATTACCGTCCACTCCACTTCAAGGACATCGGCTCCCATGCGGCTGACGATGTCGCCGGAACGCTGCTTCGCGTAGTATGACAGCGGCAGGCGGATCAGCTTGCGATAAAATTCATCGCGGATGTTGGAGAGGATGCCGGAGCGGATGTGCGAGAGCCAGAACATGCCCGCATAACGGCAAAGGTTTGACAGGAACGAGAGCAGAATCATGGTGCCGGCGATGAACAGCAGTGCGGAGGCTTGCCCGTGACGTTCAATCACCGTATTCATTAGGTAATAGAACGTGTCTATGAGATATTGCGGGGAAAAGGAGAATTCGGGACGTGTGGTCACCGCCTCCACTTGGCGGAACAGCACCTGAAGGAACGGCACGAGAAGGGTGAGGGTGAAGATGGAGAAAAATGCATACAGCAGCTGCACGAACAGAATGAGCACAATCTGCAACTTGTAGTTTTTCAGATACTTAAAAATTCTTCCGAGATATTCCATACCTTACCAAAACGGCGGCAAAGGTACGATATTTTTTTCGGTTTGCGGTTTCCGATTTGCGGTTGGGGATGTTTCGTTATCTTTGTTATCTTTGTCTTGATAGTCAACGTTGCCATTATTGTCTCCACACGAAGGCACTTTCAGCGCATGTGATCCTGAATAATTTGACATTTCGGCATTTGCCGAAATATTTATTACAGCATCGTACAAAGGGCTTTGCAAACAGTGTTTCTACCTCAAAGTTTCCAAAGCCTTGTTTATCACTTTGTCCGTTTTATTGACCACCGGGTAGAACGCCTCGTCGCCGTAAAGGTTGCGACCGATCAGTGCCTTCAACCAGGTTTTCAGCTCCTTGGAAGAGTTGGTGGACATTTTCGACACTTTTTTCTTGTTGTTTTTCTCGTAATATTGGATGAGTCGTTGTAGCATCTGGTCGTTGACCTGCATCTTTGCCACGTAGGATTGTGTGTCAGGGTATTGCTGTTTCAGCGCGGATTTGTTCTCGTTGGTGTAATGGAAGGCGAATTGGATGAGTGCCGAAGAGTTGGCGATGTCGTAGTAGGCGTTGAGGTCGTCGCCGCGGTCAATGGGCACGAAGATGTCGGGCATGATGCCGCCCCCGCCATATACTGTGCGCCCCTTTAGGGTATGATAGACTTTGGAGGAGTCCAAGTGGATGCTGTCGAGGCTTTCCATCTCGCCGTTGACCAACCGTTTGTAGATGTCCTCGTAGTAGGCCTCCGTTCCGTTCTCATAATCGCGCTGGATGCAGCGTCCGCTGGGGGTGTGGTAGCGCGAAGTGGTCAATCGGATGGACGATTTGTCCTCTAAATCGAACTGTCGCTGTACCAGTCCCTTGCCGAACGAACGACGTCCGATGACGGTGCCGCGGTCGTTGTCCTGAATGGCTCCGGCCACAATTTCGCTGGCAGAGGCGCTGAAGTCGTCAATCAAAATCACGACTTTTCCTTGCTCGAAGTCGCCGTTCCGCGAGGCATATATGATTTCGGGACGCGTTTTGGAACCTTCAATAGAGACGATTTTCTGCTTGTTGCCCAGAAATTCGTCGCACACACTGACGGCCGCATCCAAGAAACCGCCGCCGTTGCCTCGCAAATCCACAATCAGATTACCCATGCCTTGCCGTTTCAGTTTCTGGATGGCTTTGTTGAACTCCTTGGCTGTGGTGCTGCCAAATTCGTTCAGTTTGATATAGCCAGTCTGTGAATCAATCATATAGGCTACGTCAACAGTGTAAGTGGGTATCACACCGCGAGTTATTTCGTAGGTGTATTTGTCTTTGAAGCCAGGTCTCAGAATGCCAACCTTCACTTTAGACCCCTTCTTACCGCGCAATTTTTTGAAGGCCTGCTCATTCTTGATGCCGATAATGGATTTTCCATCCACTTCGATCATGCGGTCGCCCGCCATCAGACCGGCTTTCTCCGAGGGACCGCCGGAAATCACGGAAACCACCATCAAAGTGTCGTTCATAATGTTGAATTGGATGCCGATGCCTTCAAAGGAGCCTTCCAATGTCTCCATCATGGTTTTGTTCTCATCGGCGGTAGCATAACTGGAATGCGGATCCAGTCCTTGCAGCATTGCGTTGATAGCCAGTCCATATATGGAATCAGTGTTAATATCATCCACATAATAGCGTTCGATGTAGCTCATTACCTCGCTCATCTTTTGCAGCTCGGCGTTTCCGTTTTTGCTCAATCGGCGAGGATTCCAATGCAATGCAATGGAGAAACCGCCCAAAAAAGCGACTAAAAGCCACAAAAACACAAGACATCCGGTATATTTACTTCTGTTCTCACTCATTTTTTATCCATGTATTAAAAAGACCGCAAAAATACACTTTAAACCTAATATTATTCATAATCCCACTTATTTTTTATTGGCTGTTGGTCAAAAGTTAAAAGCCAATGGCCAATGGTTGAATTTCACTTTTGCCGTTCGATGGAAGATTGGTGCAATAATTCGAGAAATTGCTTGATAAATATTTGATAATAAGTATCTTCTGAGTGTTTTGTGTAGCGTTTCACCACTTGTTGCCATTGTTGGGGTTGTACTACGGAAATATGTTTTTTCCGTTTAATCTCTGCAATCTCATCCACCATCTTCATGCGTTGATAGAGAAGCGTACTTATTTGATTGTCAATATTTTCAAGAGTTGAACGCTGTTTTACCAATTCCAAATCGGCCGAGTCGTTGCGCAAGTCCAAACGGCTTATCATATCAGCCCAGTTGGCGGGAAGCATCTGCTGGTCCGCATCGGAGAGAGCTTGTTCGGGATGGAAGTGGCATTCAACCATCAGACCGTTGAAACCGTAGTTCATTGCCAATTGCGCGACTTCGGGAATCCATTCCACTTTTCCGCATAAGTGCGAAGGGTCACACAGGATGGGCAAATCGGGCATCTGCACTTTCAATTCGATGGGGATGTGCCAGAAAGGAGCGTTGCGGTAGATATTCTCCTGAACGTCCGAAAATCCCCGGTGGATGGCCATCACGCCCTGAATGTCCGCCTTCAGGAATCGTTCGATGTTTCCAATCCACAGTTTCAGATCGGGAATCATCGGATTCTTGACCATGACGGTGAATCTGGAGTGCTTTACAGCGTCGGCAATCTTCTGCACTTCGACAGGGTTGACGGATGTGCGAGCACCCACCCATATCGTATGGATTTCGTGTTTGGCACACAATTCCACATGTTTGGCATTCATCACCTCCGCGCAAACGGGAATGTGGTATGTGTTCTGTACTTCCTGCAACCAAGGCAAGGCGGTCTCGCCTGCACCTGCAAAGCTGTCGGGTGTACTCCGCACTTTCCAGGCGCCGGTTCTGAAATAATGCAGTGTAATGCCCTTTTTCTGCGCTTGTTCAGCAAGTTGCGCTGCTGTATCTAACAATTGGGTACGGCTTTCTGCCGCGCAGGGCCCCGCTATCCAAATCCGTTCCATTTTACTCTTCAGTTTCCGGTTCTTCTTCAATATCTGTGAAATACTTTTTCACGAACTTGTTTTTCAAACTTCTGTTACCCAATTTATAGGTGAAAGAGGGAAGTCCTTTGGCTTGGTCGGGAGCTTGGAATCTGTTCTTGGGTTTCACGCTGGTGATGGCATCGTTGAAGGCCTTGTCGGAAGCGAAGGCAGACACGGCGTTGTTGTCGAACTGGAAGTAATAGAATTGGTTGTCAAACTCGAAATAAAGGTAGAGTCGGTTGCGGGAACCGCGTTTTTCAATCACGATGCGGCCCGGAACCATCTTATATACGGTTTTTTCACCGCATATAATCAGCGGAAGTTGAGTCTGCGATTTGAACGTGGACTGCTCCTTGTCCCACTCGAAGTCGATGTTGGAGAACAGGAATTTCACTTGCAGGGCTTCTGGCAGGCGGCGGTTCTGTCCCAACGCCACATTCCGCTGGTAACGGTCATATTCCGTCTTGCCCAAAATATTGTAGAGAGCAAGGTCAAAAGCCTCATCTTGAGAAACATCCACAAAGTCCAAGGAGGTCTTTTCTAACGCCTTGTTCATCAAATCCATGGATTTATCATTGAAGAAGAAGTTGATGGAGGTGGTGAGGTGCATTTCGGCGGAGTCGGCGAGGGTGTAGTTCACAATGGTGCCGTTGGTGACGAAGTCCACACGGCCTAATTTCGCGCCCATGTCAATGGTACCGCTGCCGTGTGCCTCGCAGTTGTCGGTGTTGAGAGTGATGATGTTGCCGGGAACACTTGGGTCGTTCAGCTTCTCCAAAGAGGCCGCCTTGAACTCTCGCGTCTCTTTGTCGTAGGTTATGTAGCCGAACACGTTGATGTATTCCGCATCGTTGAATTCATCCTTGGCCACGCCGAAAGCCGTGTAAATCCGCCCGGTTTTGTTGCTGGAGGCGATAGCCACCACCACTTTGCGCTCATTCATGTCCTTGGTGCGGTCATGCACTTGCAGCATAATGTTGTTCGGATCCACCTGTTGCAGGATTTTCATGCGGGCGTGTTTGACGGAGTCGCATCCGTGGATGATTTCCACACCGCCGAAATAGGAGAGGAACGGGTTGGTGCTGTGAAGTTCCGCACGACCGTCAAAGGCGAACTGGTCACTGAAATGGAAATCTTTCTCCAATGGGATTTTAGCCTCACCGAATGTCTCTTTCATGAAATAGACGGTGTCGAAATAGAGAGTTTGCACACGTTGTTCAGCATCAATGTAATCATAATAGCCGTTGGCATAGAATCTTGTGGCACTCTGAACTCGCGTGGTGCAGTTGTAGAGTTCGTGATATTTGTTGTCTCGGCCGGCCAAAATGCGCGAGTTCTCCAGAACGTCCATCGCTGCCTTTTTCCGGATGATGACATCGCCGTGCAGAGGCGTGATGGCCGCGTCACCCACGTTGATGTAGCGCACTCCATGTGCAGAAATGACATTTTGGGCAAAGTCGAATTCGGCATTCACGGCCGTGAACATGTAGTTAGCATTCGGTGCAACGGCATACAATTCGTTGCCAACGCTCTGCATGTCAACAAGTTCCTTGGTTGGTGTGTTGTCAATGTCCACGTTCTTGTGCGGATCGTCCCACTTGAAGCGAAGCATGGTGGAGTCAATGGGATCCCATTCGAATTCCGAGGATTTCGCTTTAACCTCATTTTGCACGAAATAGACTTCGGAAGCTTCGCCATTAGCTAAGAAATGGCCTTTCCGGGTTTTGAAATCGATGTGCGAGTTGTAGTTGTCGGTGGAGAAAGCGACATCCTTGCCGCCGCTGATGTCGTATATCCGCAGATCGGCGGTGTCTGCTAACAGTTCGTGATGCTTGAACTGGAATAGCCGTGAGGAGATGTCGGCACGGTTGAATTTTACGGTGCCGGTGCCGAACAAACCACTTGGCGTGATTTTAGAATTACCCGTAAGCTGCGCCTCCCGGAACAAATCCATAGGCTCTTGTATCGTGTGTATGAACATCTGATCCTGATAGGGTTCCCAGTGCAAATAAGCTTCGTTGACGGACGCGGGCGGAAATTCCGTGCCTGCCATTTGCTCGTCCACTATATGCCGATTGGCCGCGCCGTTGGTGGAGTCCAAGTAGAAGACCAAACTGTCGGAGAACGTGTGCGAGGTGATGTAGTCGATGTTTCCTTTTCCTCGCAATCCTCTGTTGCTGAGGCTGATTCGACCTTGATAGCCGCCTTTGGTGCCATACATGGGCAACCCGGTTGTGTTGTGGACAAAACCCAAGGAGAAATCGGGCTGTACTTTCAGCGGTTCGGCAATGTCCGGGAAGATGCCGCCGGAAATCAGGGCGCCGGTGAATTTCATGGAGTCAATCACGAAATTATCCAGATTCACAATTCTGAACTGATTCACAGCATAGTAGAACCGGTTGCGGTCATACACACCGCCCAACACGTATGGTTGGTCGTAGAAAACTTTTCCGCCTTTGCGTGCCTCGAAAATAGGGTAGTCGGGGTAGTCAGTCATGCCGCTTTTGTTGCCCGGAACATCAATGTACAAAACACCGGACAGCTCCTGAATTTCACTGCGCACACGCTGCAGCTTGTAGTCACCGTACATGTCCATCGGACCGTTTTTGTCTTCAACATACATGATGAGCGTGTCAATGATATCCATATCAACGAGAAAACGGTCGTAATCGAATTTGCAATTATGGGTCACGAAATCGAACAGACCGCCGATGACCCGCCCGGAGAAGACCATATCCCGGTTTTTCTTGACCGTAACCAGTTCGTTCATAGGATATACGTTCACAATCTGCGGGTCGCTGAGCACGAAAAATTCGCAACCGGTAATCTTCAAGTCGTTAGTGGCCAAATCCAGCGAAGCGTAGTGCGTCTTCGATTCCAATTTGATGTAGTCGTAGTCCTTTTTCTTCACCTGATTGTTCAGATACTGGGCGATTTTGCTGCGATAGTGGATGCGGTTGTTGTTGATGTCGTATTCGATGAAACCGCGTGCAGCGAAATCGATCATCATCGCCTTGATGTCCAACGGAGGCTTGTTGAACCAGCGGATGACATCCTCGATGGTGAGGTCTTCGTAGCCAGCACTATTGAAAAGCTGCCAAAGCGTATAGAGCGGGTTCATTGTGTTGTAGCCGGCAATTTCGTGCATCACCTCATCTTCGTAGTAGTTCTGCGACTCGAAATAGGCAGCTTGGTCGCTGGTATTGCCCACAATTGGCTTAAGCTCAATGCGTTTCTCGGTGGTGACCCATTGTACGGATTCCACATACATGTCCAATTTGTGATAGGAGTCGAAGAAAGGTGAACGGCCCACACCCTGTTTGGGTCGAGAAATCAGCAACGATTTTTTCTCGTTGTCGTATTTGAAGTTGGCAGCGGGATGGTAAATTGAATCGTTCTCGATGTAGAGGGATATTTGTGCGTCTTCCGAGAGCAAGTTGGTGGGGCGGATGAGGAAGCTGCGGGAGCGAGCGGTGACGATGACTTTTCCTTCGTTGCGAATGGTGATAACGGCTAATGTGTCGCCTTGGCCGGTGCCGAAGATGGAAGCGCCGCGCATCTCAAAGCCGCCCACATAGTCCACATCCTTGTAGAGGTTGTTTACCGGCAGGGTCGCATCCTGGCTGATGAAGCGGGGATAGGAGGCCTTTTCCTCGGAAGTGGGCAGCACCGCTTTCTCCTCCACGCGTCCGACAATCGGATTTGCGAACAGCTTCGGGTAGTAGAACAGCGCGTTATTGGCCACCACATGTGGGAAACGAAGGTCGATGTCATACGTCTTCAGCTTTGCCTTGACGTTCGGCTCCAAGCCGGCGCGTTCCCAAGTGATGGTTCCGCCATTGGCCTTGAATGTCAGCTTGTCAGGATAATACCTTCCGTTTACGCTGCTGACAATCAGACTGTCTTTCGCGGAATACCCCCAAAGGTCAATGTCTTTGAAATCGAAACAGGGTTCCCCGTCGAATCCCAGGTGGTCGGCAAAGCCCATGGCCACCCACTTGACGTTGTCGCCCCGATTCATAATATTCTCCTTGAAGAATTGTTCATAGATCTTCATTTTGTCATGGAAGAAAGTGGGGCTTTGCCCGATATGGTAACTTAGGATTTTCTGCCAAGTTTCCGTTTCACTGGCATATTGGCTCTCTAAAAAAGTCCGATATGTGCTGATGTAACTTTGGAAGTGAGGAAACGGACGGTGTTTTTTTTTCACCATCTTGTTGGCCTCCTCTATGAAGACCTGCTGGTTGTCCCCGTCCATCTGGGTAGTCCACATCACCTCGAAGGCTTCCAAAACCTCCTTGGCATCCTTTTGGCGGTCTTTCGGTACCGTTGAATAAAATTCCTTCATCTCCTCAATGGTTTTGGAAGGATCTTTGGAAAATGATGTAAAACGCTGAGCCTGAGCAAATACCGCTAAGCATATCAGGAAACTGAAACAAAAAAATCTCTTCATCATTACATAGAAAAATGGTGTGCAAACATACATAAAATTTTTGAAATTTATGCTGGTTGAATAAAAATGTCAGGACCACTCGCTGCTTTTGCAGGCATAAGGTATAGGTGTGCCAAAAAGACCTTTGATTTAAGCGGGATTGGTGGCTGGATTGTTGTGTTTGAGCCTTTTTTGAAATGTTGGTCAAAAGACAATCCGAGGATTCAGTAGGGAGTCGCGGATTATACGGTTGAGACAGACTCGGTGTTTATTACATCTGCCGGCTTGTTTGGCCGATCAGAGGATACCGTGCTCTATATGCGACTCCATTTCCCTGAGATTGCGATGGGATATCTTGAGCGTCAGGATTTGTGGATTTCAACCAACTCCCACATGCTCAAGACGGATTCAGTAGTGTTGGAACGCACTTCGTTGATCATTTATGGTCCGAAAAAGTGTTTCGTCTTCTTTCCGCACGATGGAAAAAATGTGATTGTTGTCGGAAACGAGATAGAAAAGGAGTAAGTCACGGTCCGGCCGGCAAAAGCGACACTTTCGGCGTGATGAAAGCGGTGGTGCGCCAGGACTCGAAAGCTTATCAGAAAGGCATCCGCATGAGCGATTGTCTGATAAGCGTCAACGGTGAACCCATCACTGATTATTGCACTTATTTAAATCTTGTCGAAGATGGCGAGATGAAACGCTGTGTTTATCGAACACAGGAAGGCGCGATAAAGGAGGTGGGGTGGAAAACCTCTAATTCGTTAAATTCGTTAATTTCGCCGACCAAATTCGCCGACTATCGCCACTCCGCGAAGCAGGAGAAGCCAAACCGCGTTTCAACGCCCTCGGGCAGGACGAAACAGAGCGTTTTCAAATCCGCCGGCTTCATCCCTTTCTTGACGCTGAAGTAGTTTTTGTAACAAAGCCAGTTCCATTTGTTCTTGCAATCAACGCTCCAATGCTTGTTCATCGTCAAGAGAGTCGCGTACTTGCTCTACAAGCGTGTCGTTCAATGCTATCTCCGCGTATCGCTCGTATCTTCACGTATTATTTCATCGCCTCATCATCACTTATTGCCCGCCATCGCCCAACTGATAACTACTAACTGCTAACTCCTAACTATTTTCCTCACCACGCTCACCCCTCGCTCGAAGTTGATCTTCACGAGGTATGTGCCGGCGGGATACGGGGAGAGGTCGATTTCGGGTACGTCCGTGCCGTGGGGCGAATCTAAGAGGGTGGCCAGTTTGCGGCCCTGGAGGTCGAGCAGCTCGATGCTGCGGTAGCCGTACATATAGCCGCACACGGTGGTATGCCCGTCCGTGGGGTTGGGGGAGAGGTAGATCTCGCGCTCGCGGTTCTGGTAGTACTCGTCGATGCCCACGGAATCGTCGGGGACGAAGGGCTGGGTGAATTCGGGGGCGTGGTATAGGGCAAAAACGGCACCACTTCCAACCGAAACGCCATTGCCAAATGA
>CAMJPH010000007.1 GCA_946407715.1 uncultured Bacteroidales bacterium
GAAGTCGAAAATGTTGATAACTTTTGATAAAATATGTTTGGTTTTAACCTATAATACGGAAAGCCCGACGGCGCGGCAGGAGGAACTGACGATGAATATCGGGAAGACACGATACAGCGCGGTCACTGCATCTGCGGAGCACGGATACCACCATAGCCGCGCCGGAACGCCCAAATAAAAAGAAAGAAAATATTTTTTCAAAAGGGGATTGTTGAAAAGAAAAAAAGTGTATTTTTGCACCCCAAAAAATTAAGGACAAAAAATCGTAATAATATGAAAAGAACGTATCAACCTTCGAACACGAGACGCCGCCACAAACACGGTTTCAGAGAGAGAATGGCAACTGCGAACGGCCGCAGAGTGTTGGCAGCACGCAGAGCAAAAGGCAGAAAGAAACTTACCGTTTCTGACGAAAGTCTTGGCAGAAAATAATCCAATCAGGTTGGATTATTTTGCAAAAAGAAGGCATTGGTCTTCTTTTTTTTGTATCTTCGCCATTTTTTTGATGAGCGAAAAAACAACGGAAGAATGAGAAAAATAATCACCAGTGTGCTGTTCTTACTGACTTGCCTCACCGTATGTGGACAAGACGGGGGCACTTCGATAGACGGGATTGTTGCGGTGATCGGGAAATCGATTATCATGCGATCTGACCTTGAAAAGCACTTCATTGACTACAAAGCGCAGTTCAAGACTATCGAGGATCCCGACGAAGTGTATTGCAGCATATTGGAGAATTTGGTTTTCAACAAGCTGATGGTCAACCAGGCGGAATTGGACAGCATTGAGATTTCCGATGAAGAGGTAGATTACCGGCTGAACACCCGCATCCAATATTTCCTACAACAGACTGGCGGCGATGTCAAATACATCGAAAACTATTTCCACAAGACGATGGCGGAAATCAAGAAAGACATGCGGGAGATGATGTACGAACAAGCCCTCATCGAGCAGGTTCAGTCGAATATTACGAGCAGTATCACCGTGACGCCATCGGAGGTCAACCAGTTCGCGGCCAAAATAGGGCCAGACAGTATGCCGATGGTGGAGACATCCTACCAGTTCGGAGAAATCGTAAAGATCCCGCCGGTGAGCGATGAGGAAATTGCAGAAGTGAAGGAAAGGCTGAACAGTTATCGTGAGCGTGTCCTCCGGGGCGAGAAATTCGGGGCGTTAGCGCGTCTTTACTCCGACGACCCCGGCAGTGCGTCCAAAGGCGGAGACTTGGGATTTGTGGAACGCGGGACTCTCTATCCGGAATTTGAGGCCATCGCTTTCAACCTGAAATCAGGTGAGATTTCCCAAGTGGTGAAGACACAGGCCGGCTATCATATCATCCAAATGATTGAACGGCGAGGCGAATCCATCCGCGTGGCCCACATCCTGATACAGCCGAAACCATCGACAGACGAGCAAGTCAGAGCCATCACCTACCTTGACAGCGTACGCAACATCATTATCTCCGAGAAACTGACATTAGAGGATGCAGCCAAACGGTTCTCCGAAGGGGAAACGAAAATGAACGGCGGAATGGTGGTCAACCCTTACAACAGCTCCCTCACTTTCGACCG
This sequence comes from uncultured Bacteroidales bacterium, assembly GCA_946407715.1. The sequence continues at coordinate 1,572 of CAMJPH010000007.1, forward strand.
CCAGACTTTGGATGACGCGACATTCACCACCATCAACAAGCTGATTCCCGGGGAATACTCGGAGTGCGTCCCCTTCGTCAATGACGACGGCGTGATGGCCTACCGCCTGATCTACCTCAAAGAAAGAGTGCTGCAACACAAAGCCAACTTGGTGGAAGACTACGACATGATCAAAAACGCCGCTTTGGAACAGAAGAAATACGAGGCGATGGAAAAATGGGTGGCGGAGAAAGTGAAAGTGACGAATATGAAGATTTCCGAACAATATCGATACTGTCCGTTCGTTAATAAGTGGCAGATTCCGTGATGAGAGGATGAGAGAATTAGAGGATAAGATAATTGATAATTGAACATATATGGATTTAGAGAAGAAGACAGACATTGAAGCGATTGAGTCGTTTGTGGAGAAGTACAAAACCTTGCGCGAAGAGATCGCGAAAGTGATTGTGGGACAGGACGACGTAGTGAAGAACGTGTTGATGGCGATGTTCAGCCGGAGCCATGCGCTGCTGATTGGTGTGCCTGGATTAGCCAAGACATTGATGATTACGACCATCGCAAAAGCCGTGGATATGACCTACAATCGTATCCAATTCACTCCTGACCTGATGCCGTCTGACATCATGGGTGCGGAAATTCTGGATGACAACCGCAACTTCAAGTTTGTGAAAGGCCCCATTTTCGCCAACATAGTGCTGGCAGATGAGATTAACCGTACGCCGCCGAAAACGCAGTCCGCCTTGTTAGAAGCCATGCAGGAGCGTTCGGTGAGTATGAACGGAACAACTTACGACCTGCCGAACCCGTTCTTTGTGTTAGCCACGCAGAACCCTATTGAGCAGGAGGGTACATATCCGCTGCCTGAGGCGCAACAAGACCGTTTCATGTTCAACATCATGCTTGACTACCCAAGCACAGCCGAAGAAGAGGAGATTGTGAAGCGTACCATCCATGGCGACATGGTGGAGCCGCAGCGCGTCCTCACCGTAGAAGAAATCATCTTCTACCAGAAATTGCTGCAAAAGGTGCCGATTCCCGAAAATGTCTATCGCTATGCCGTGAACTTGTCCACGCTGACCCGTCCGGGGACTGCCAAGGCGCACCCGTGGGCGAACGACTATCTGTCATGGGGTGCGGGTCCGCGTGCTTCGCAATTCCTGATTATCGGTGCGCGCACCCATGCCGTATTGGACGGCAAATACTCCCCAGACATTGAGGACGTTCGTGCTGTTGCCTACAACATTCTGCGCCACAGAATCATCAAGAACTACAAAGCGGAAGCTGAAGGCATCACCATCGAGCAAATCATAGACAAGCTGCTTGAAGCTGCCGATGCCCGATAACGAACGACAGGAAACATGCGGAAACCCACCTGGAAATGGATTCTGTTCGTCTCTGCGGCGACAATCTTCACGGCCATTATCATCTATTCCAACAAGCTGATTAAAAAAATCGCGCAGGAGGAACGCCAACGCATTGAAATCTGGGCGGGCGCCATCACCTACAAGACCCAAATCATCAACGAGACCGAGCGTTTCTTCGACTCCATCCGCATTGAGGAGGGGAATCAGGCTTCCATTTTCGCCAAAGCGGTGAAAAAAGTCGCTGAAGCATCCTTGTATGAGGACATCACTTTTTACCAAGATATTATTTCCGCCAACCAGACGGTCCCTACTATCATTGCCAATCCAAACGGCAACATTGACGCGGCCATCAACCTGCCTGACAGCATTCTTGCCATGAGAAACATCCGGGAAATGGGAGCGAGCATCCAGGATTTTGACAGTCTCAAACTACCCTACTATCACCGCGACTATGTAATGGTATATTACAAAAACTCGCATATCTACGGGGATTTCCGCGAGATGATTGACAATTTGTTGGAGTCGTTTTTCCAGGAGACCGTCATCAACTCAGCTTCCGTGCCGGTCATTATCACCGACAGCACACAAATCAATGTGATTGCGGCGGGCAACATCGATTCCGCCATTATCGCCGCCCCGTTCAAAGTAAATGCACGTTTAGAGAAGATGCGTGAGGAGAATGACCCTATTGTCTTGGATTGGCTGGATCACGGGAAATGCTACGTGTTCTACGAGGAGTCGTCCGTGCTGACACAACTGCGGCTGTTCCCCTTCATCCAATACGGCATCATTTTCGTGTTCCTGCTCATTGCCTACCTGCTGTTCAGCGTAACGAAGCGTTCGGAGGAAAACCGCGTCTGGGTGGGCATGTCAAAAGAGACGGCGCACCAGTTAGGGACACCTATCTCTTCGCTTATGGCGTGGACAGAGTTGTTGAAGGAGATGCCGGTTGACCCAACCATCCCGCAAGAAATCGGCAAAGATGTCCACCGATTGGAGACCATCGCGCAACGATTCTCGAAAATCGGGTCTGTGCCTGTCTTGGAGGACACCGACATTGTGCCCATCATCGACAATTTCACCAACTACTTGCAGACCCGCATCTCCTCAATGGTACACATCCATTTCGAAAAGCCCGATCATCCCATAGTGCTGCCGTTGAACCAACAACTCTTCGAGTGGGTGATAGAAAACCTGTGCAAGAACTCCGCCGACGCGATGAACGGAAAGGGCGACATCACGATTTCCATCACCGAAGAGAAGAGCAAAGTGTATATCGACATCACTGACACGGGAAAAGGGATTCCACCGAAAATGCAGAAGCGCATATTCTCACCGGGCTACACTTCCAAGAGCCGCGGCTGGGGATTGGGGCTGACCTTGGCCAAACGCATTATCCAAAACTATCATCGCGGAAAACTGTTTGTGAAATCCTCCGTCATCGACCAAGGGACTACGATGCGGATTCAGTTGAATGCTGGGAATTAGCTAATAGCCAATAGCTAATACAGGTACTCGTAGGAGTAAAGGAGTTCTTTTTTCTCCGTGAAGGTTTCGTTGTCAAGGCTTGTGCTATAGACTTTAGTCGGATATTTCTTGTAATAATCGTAGGCATACGTGAAAGAAGTGGATTCCGAGAAGATGTCGTAAGAGTCCGTCACATATATTCCGACAGCATTGTTGGCACTGCAGAAACAAGTTTGCGGCTCGTCATTCAACAAGGTATGATCAAGCAGAAGGGAGAAGAAATTCTTCTTCGGATTGATATTATCGTCATAAACATACGTGAATGTCAGGTTTTGAACACTATCCGGACGAACAATTTTCATTTTCATATATTTGACATTATCTTTCTCCCATGTAAAATCAATTTCGGCCGTGCTGTAATCATAATGTTCCCTTTTTGCATCTGATTTGGAAAGATAAGAGTCCAATTCCGGAGAAAAAAGGCGCAGAATGTCATAACCTGTTCCAGCAACGGACTTAGCGGACTTGCTTATAGAGATATGCGACAGTTTTTGTTTTTCAAAAGAAAGCGAATAGGTTTCCGTAAGCAGGTCGCCGTAATAGGTCTTTATGGTCGTGAGTGTTTTTCCATCATACTCGAAATCAGTGTGTTGTTCATCCGTCACAATGCGATACAGAAGGCCATCTTCATATTGATAGCGACAGGTGTAGTCCACCGCACCATTTTTCCTATAATATTCCACTTGCCGAAGCTGGTCATCGCTCCAGAACCACTGTTCTTTCAGATAATGTCCATCTGATTCGGAATAGATTTTATTGATTTTCGCTTTCGGATTAAAAACGCCAAGATTATCTTTTTCACAAGAAGAAAGAGCGAAAACCGCCACAATTACCGCACAAAACAACCCTAAATTCTTCATTATTAATATTTTTTATAAGAATTTTATCAAACAAGAATAGGATATTACATCTATCAGGGTGCAAAAATACACTTATTATCCTTTTGTATTGCCAAAAAATGTACTTTTGCAACTCCTTTATGGGAATTATCTATAAACGTAAATAAAACCTTATGAAGAAAAATTTCGTATTCACATTGTTATGCAGCTTGTTGGTGTTCAGCAGCGCCCTGGCCTGCACAAATTTCATCGTCACGAAAGGCGCGAGCAAGGACGGCTCTTGTTTTCTGACGTATGCAGCTGATTCCCATCAGCTTTACGGCGAACTGTATTATCGTCCTGCGGCGAACTATCCGGCCGGCAGCATGATGGATGTCATCGCGTGGGACACGGGCAAGAAGCTCGGTCAGATTCCGCAGGTGGCGCACACCTATTCTGTAGTTGGCAACATGAACGAATTCCAATTAGCCATCGGCGAAACCACCTATGGAGGTCTTCCCGAGCTGGAGCATGGCCAAGGACTCATTGACTACGGTTCCCTGATTTACATCACGTTACAACGCGCCAAAAATGCCCGCGAGGCCATCAAGGTGATTTCGGAGCTGCTTGACGCTTACGGTTATGCCAGCGAAGGCGAATCGTTTTCCATCGTGGATCCGAACGAGGCTTGGATTATGGATTTGATTGGAAAAGGCGAGAAAGTGCTGGATGCCAAGGGCAAAGTGGTGAAAGAGTGGAGCAACGGGGCTGTTTGGGTGGCACGCCGCATTCCTGATGGATATGTGTCCGGTCACGCCAACCAGTCACGCATAACCACCTTCCCGCTGCGTGACGGCAAAACTTCCATCACCAACAAAGAGTTAGACAAGATTTTCCTACCCACTGTGGAAACCGTCTATTCAGCAGATGTCATCTCCTTCGCCCGCATGAAAGGGCTCTATCCGAAAGACCCGAAACAGGCTCCTGACGCACAGTTCAGCTTCTGCGACACCTACAACCCCATCACTTTCGACGGTGCCCGCTTCTGCGATGCCCGTGTATGGGCTTTCTTCAACCATGTAAACCATGCGGAAGTTGCCCAATACGAAGACTATGCCCGCGGCGACAACCTAAAGCACCGTATGCCCTTATGGATCAAGCCCGCCAACAAAGCCCAGATTGACGCTCAGTTCATGATGCAGATGATGCGCGACCACTACGAAGGCACTTCCATGGATATGTCGAAAGACCTTGGCGCCGGCCCGTACGCCTGCCCTTACCGTTGGCGTCCTATGACTTGGTCTGTGGGTGGCAAAAACTACATCCACGAACGCGCCACGGCCACACAACAGACGGGTTTTGTGTTTGTGGCTCAATGCCGCAGCTGGCTGCCCGACATGTTCGGCGGCATCTATTGGTTCGGAGTTGACGATGCCGGTTCCAATTGTTTTGTCCCAATGTTCTGCGGCATCACCGAAATCCCGAAAGAGTATGCCGAAGGCAACGGTTCCATGGTGGAATACTCCCCCACCTCCGCTTTCTGGACCTTCACGAAAGTCAGCAACTACGTCTATACCCGCTACAGCGACATGATCAAGCACGTCAATGAGAAACAGTCTCAATGGGAAGGCAAATTCGTGAAAGAAATTGATCAAATGTCTGCCAAAATGAAAGAATTATGTTCACAGAATCCTGAGGCTGCCCGTAAGCAGATCAACGCCTACTCCACTCGCGCTGCCCACGATGTCTGTCAGGAATGGAACCATCTGTTCGAGTATCTGTTAGTGAAATATCACGATGGCAATGTCAAGAAAGAGGAAAACGGGAAGTTTGTCACCAACGGCAATGAGAAACCGCAAGTAGTGTTCCCCGACCAGCCGAAATGGCCGGACAGCTGGTACAAAATGATTGTCAACGACTGCGGCAAAAACATCGAAGCAAAGTAAGCTGCAACACTTTTAACGGCACAACGATACGCCCCGGATCAAACAAATTGATTCGGGGCTTTTTTATTTCAATATTTTTCCTATTTTTGCCACGTTGTTCAACTTTTTTGGAAGAGCAACATTTTTTTTGAAAGAAAGCGCATTTTCGCGTTTCCGTCAGTGTGAACTTGGACCCTTCACAGGAGTATGCACGGATCACGAAAAAAGAGCTTGCCTATATGTGTGTAATTGCCATTAGGTGGGGCTCATTTTTCGGTATCTTGCATACACGGGAGTCCAAGCCCCACACTGGAGATCCGAGAAATGGAATGCTCCACTTTCTTTACGTATTCATATTAAGAACAAGCAACAATGGATTCAAACATCAAATCGCCCTATATCATCCCCGACAGAGATGGTCTTCACATTTTTATCCCCACAGACATCACCACAGTTGAGGAATGCGGATTTCTTGGAACCGATGTCGAGACCGTTATCCTTCCCGATAACATCACCGCCATTGGCAGATGTGCCTTTTTAGGAGCACGTGTGAAAAACATCGTTTTTCCGGATAGCCTCATAGAGATCGCCGAGGATGCCTTCAGCGGCTGTGTACTTCTAAAAAAAATATATCTGCCGCCCAGAGTCACCTCCATCGGTGCGCGCGCTTTCATAGGGTGCAAGAGTCTGACCACCATTGAGTTTCCATCCTCATTGAGACATCTCGGAGATGAGGCTTTCGCGTTTTGTCAAGGATTAAGTTCGGTAAAACTGCCAGAAACGATAACACATATCGGGAAAGATGTTTTCCTCGGATGTCCGTTGGAAGAGACGCCGAGCCATTGACATCCACTATTCCTGCACATACACGCGGGGAACGCGCTGCGAAATACGGGTCATCAACTCATAGCTGATTAAACCGGCGGCTTCCGCCATTTCCGAAACAGTGTTGCCCTCGCCATAGACGATGACCTCATCGCCTTCATGTACACGCAACCCCGTGATGTCCAACATGCACATGTCCATGCAGACTTTGCCGATGACGGGGACCTTCTGCCCTTGCACTAACACTTTTCCACGACCGTTGCAAAGTTCGCGCGGATAGCCATCTGCATATCCGATGGGGATAATGGCCACCTGCGTGTCACGCTGCAGCTTCCACGTTCGGTTGTAACCAATCGTCTCGCCAGCGGGAATCTTTTTGATCTGGGTGATGACCGTCTTAAGTGTCACTACATTATGCAGTTTTAAAGCCACTTCCGGAATTTCGGTGGAGCCGTACAGCTGGAGACCGAGGCGCACCATGTCAAACTGCGCTTCCGGAAAACGGATGATGCCCGCACTGTTGAGGATATGGCGCAGTATTTTGTAATCGAAAGCGGCACAAAGCACGTCGGTCATACGCCCAAAGAGGGCAATCTGCCGACGAGTGAAAGCATCTTCGGCGGGATCTTCGGCTGCGGCCAAATGAGAGAACACCGATGCGATGTGCAGTTTCGGATTGTTCTTCACGATTCCGATAAGTGGAGGAAGATCTTGTAAATCAAATCCTAAACGATGCATTCCCGTATCCACTTTGATATGGATGTTGAATTGCGGGATTTCCGGATGCCGTGCCAGCACTTCCTCCAATTGCTGCAAATAGAAGAAGTTGAAGATTTCAGGTTCAAGCCGGTGGTTCACCATCACCTCAAAGCTGTGTGCCTCGGCACCGAGCACAATGATGGGCGTATCAATACGGCGTTTGCGCAGGCGAACACCTTCGTCCGTATAGGCAACGGCCAGATAATCAACTCCTTGATCCAACAATGTATTGACCAATTCCACATCACCCAGACCATACGAGGAGGCTTTCACCATGGCCACTATCTTAGTATCAGGGCGCAAACGGTTGCGATGGAAGTTGAGATTGTAGGCCAACGCGGGAAGATTCACCTGCATTATGGTCAGGTGGGTTTTATGCTGCAACGCATTGACCACCCGCTCGAAATGGAAACTCCGGGCTCCCTTCACCAAAATGATTTCATAGGAGATAGGCAGGTCGGACAAATGGGCTAGCAAATCAGCCGTATCGTGAAAGAAAAGTTGCTCTTCCAAATCGAAAACACCCTTGTACCCTTCAAAACTGCTGCCGACAGCCAACATTCTGGAGATGTGGTGACGTTTCAGCTGCGCACTTAATCGCCGGAAATCCTCCTCCGTCAATTTCCCAACCTGTTCGAAATCGGAGATAATGAGTGTCTTCTTCGTCATTTGCGTCTGCGTGTCCAAAAAGTTGAGAGCCGCCGACAATGAGTTGATATCCAAACTGTAAGTGTCATTGATTATCACAGAATGGTTGCGACCTTCCATAATCTCCAATCTCATGCTGATGTGGGAGAGCCTCCCCAGCCGGCTGTTAATTTCCTCAGGTTGGAATCCGACAACCAACAGTGTCACAATCACATGGGTGACATTCTCCAACGAAGCGCTGTCAATGAACGGTACCGTATATTCGAAACCTCCGATGACGATGATGGTGCCACCGGACGGAGCGGCATGCATCTGCACGGGATAGGCACTGTCGGAATCACCCCAGGAAACCTTATTCAAATGGGCATATTCCGGTAGCTGAAGAATCATATTAAGTTCTTGGTTATCATTATGATAAATCAAAACTTCTACATTTTGGAAGAGCTTGAGTTTCTCAATAATCTTGCGGTTATTGCTCGGGAAAAACTGTGCGTGCGCCGCCCCGATATTGGTGAGAATGCCAATAGTGGGATCGATGATGTCGGCCAAAACCCGCATCTCGTTAGGTCTGGAAATGCCCGCCTCGAAGACAGCAATATCGTGTTGGTCAGACATTTGCCAGACGGAGAGCGGTACTCCAAGACGGGAGTTATAACTGTCAGGGCTTTTCACCACCCGATATTTGTCATCTAAAATGGATGTCAGCCACTCTTTGACAATTGTTTTGCCGTTGCTGCCTGTGATGCCGATGACTGGATAATGGAACTGTTGGCGATGCTTTTGCGCCAACCGCTGCAACGCAGACACAGAATCCTCCACAAAAAGGAAATTGGCATTCTCGCATTGCACGTAGTTTTCCATAACCTTGGTAATCACAAAGTCACGAACCCCCATCTGATATAGGGTCGGAATATACAAATGTCCGTCATTCTTTTCCGTTTCGATGGCGAAGAAAAGGGTATGCTCCGGCACCGTCACCTTGCGACTGTCGATGGCCAATTCCGTGACAAAAGCCTCGGGAGAACCCAAAATAGTCTCCCGAGGCTCTATATAGCGTATAATTTCAGAAAGTTGCATTCTACCTGAAAGCTCTATCTACTAATATTCGTACATAACTGTGGCGACATTTGTAAATTCGTCTTCAACAGTTTTGCAAGTCACCTTGACCGGATAGTTGTCTTCGTATTCGTAAGTATATTCCGATGTTCCAAAAATCTGACCCATATAACTTATTTTCACGGTCAGCGGATTATTCTTGTTCAGGAAAAGATTTTCGGCAGCATTGCTACTCATTGAAGCAAGGGAACCATACATAGGATTATTCTCGTTATCGTATGTAAATTCTGCCATTTCCGTCATACTCATGCCCCAAACGTTAAAATTCACATCCATGGACTTCACATTATCACTACCCCAATTCAATTTTATCTTTACTTGATCGCCTTTAGAGTCCTTGGAACATTTTTTAACGACAGCTTCCACTTCTGGACAAATCTCAGGCATCATGAGACGCAATGGAAAAATAATATCCTTTTTATCCCATCCTAAATCATCGTCATTCCAGTCATCAAAGAGGTCTATGTCAATGGCAATCTCACTGATTTTATTTCCTTTGTGCTCAAAATCATAAGTGGCCATTCCAGAGCCATCGGCTGTCATCACGATTTTGTCAATTTTCTTACCATCGTATATGTACTCACTGTGAGCGCCACCGCCATCCACAGCAATCAAACGGTTTTTACTGTCGTATGAGAATCGGTTCGTTAAAGCAAGTGAACCATCATAGTCATAATAATCAATAGCAGTGAGCACATTACCATCCCATTGCCAAACTTCAGACAAAACTTTTTCACCTTCATCATTCAATGTGAATACTTTCTGAATTTTCTTTGAAGGGTTGTACACACCATCTGGGTCTTTACACGCTGAGAACAAAGCAATTACAGCAATACATAAACAAAAAATGATACTTTTTTTCATAATAATTAATTGTTTTTATAAAGCGGCAAAGATACAATTATTATCCTAAGAAAGATAACCTCTCTAGTATAATATTAAGAGCTCTTTTTGATATTATAAAAACATTGACAGTCATAATATGAGACATGGGTTCAAAAAAGAGTTTGTATTACAATTCTATAGTTATCCTTATTTTGTGTATTTTTGCCGTTAATTTACTGAATGAGAAATTATTTGAAATTATATCCCTTAGTGGTTGTGTTTTTGCTGTTTAGCTTTTCTGTTTATGCGCAGAGCAACCGAGACAGCATCCGTACACAACGTCTCCGCGAGGTGAACATCAACGCCGATTCGCCGCAGAAGGTTTTTTCCGGACCTGCGGCAGTCCAACAGATTTCCGCGCAGCAGATTAAACAGTTGCCAACGCTTCAACTATCTGATGCGTTGAAGTATATGTCGGGCGTGGTGGTGCGCGACTACGGCGGCACTGGCGGCATGAAGACGGTCTCCGTGCGCGGTCTCGGCACCCAACACACGGGCGTTGCTTACGACGACATCGCCCTCACCGACTGCCAGACCGGACAAATCGACCTCGGGAAACTCTCCCTCGAAAACGTCTCTTCCATCTCCCTTGTGGTCGGCCTTGACGACAAGATTTTCGTTCCAGCAAGGTTGTTTTCGTATAGCAGTCTTCTTAAAATCAACACAATAAACATTATTCCTGAAAAACCGTTCAACCTTCGGGTAGGCGGTACCATTGGCATGTATGGTCTCTACTCCCTTCAAGCTGGTGTCACCCACAAAGTCACTTCCAGAAAGCGCAACGATCGCCTTTTTTTCTGGAATCTGTCGGCAGATGCCATGCGCTCTAAGGGAAATTACCCCTACACGCTCCATTATGGCGGCGTTCACGACAGCGTTTCCCACGAAATCCGTAAAAATGCGGAGACTAAAACACTGAACACCGAATTTAACGCGGTCTGGCAGATTGACAAAACGCAACGATTTAACATTAAGCTTTACTATTACAATTCCGCTCGCGAACTTCCATCCGCCACAATCTTCTACAATTCCGAGTCACATCAGAAGCTGTGGAATCAGAACGCCTTCGGACAAGCTCATTACCACAAATATTTTAACGACAGATGGGCTTATCAGGCCAATCTGAAGTTCAACTACGATTATACGAGATACTACGATCCCGATTATCTGAATTTGGAGGGTTTTTTGGACAATCGCTACCATCAGCATGAGAGTTATTTCTCTAACACGGTGCAATATTCGCCTATTTTGGAAAAAGATTCGCTTAAAAATGTACGGAAATTGCAGTTTGCTTTAGCACAAGATGTCTTCTATCAGCAAATGAAAGCCAATTCGCTTGATTATGCACATCCAGGGAGACTTACCTCACTTACATCGCTGTCTGCCATTTTAGCTGGAAACCGCTGGAAGTTGAACACAAACATGTTGCTCACATACGTCAACAATATCATACAGGAAAATCCGAAGATGCAGGATTTCTTCCATTTTTCGCCTTCTATTGGCGGTTCGGTGGAATTGGCAAAAACGGTGCATTTTCGTTTTTTCTACAAGAACATCTTCAGAATGCCCACATTCAATGACTTGTACTATAGGGAGGTAGGCAATGTTAACCTCAACCCTGAAAAAACGCATCAGTGGAATTTGGGGTTTGTACTGAAGGAGGCGCATCTGGCAGCCGGAAGAATCACCGTTTCAACCACGTTGGACGGCTATTTCAACATCGTGAAAGACAAAATCGTGGCGTTTCCATCGCACAATCTGTTTTCCTGGACGATGCTGAACTACGGCAAGGTGTATGTGGCGGGAGTGGAGCTGAACACGTTCTGGCAGTATCGCATAACAGGCCGATATATTCTACGGCTGAACGGCAATGTCACATTCCAAAAAGCGGTTGACCGTACTGATGAAAACGGCAAAACGTTCAACCACCAGATTCCGTACACGCCATTGTGGTCTGGGTCAACGAGTCTGAGCATACAAACACCATGGATAACGGTCACTTACGCTTTTATCGCCTGCGGGAAGCGGTATGCCTTGTCGCAGAACATCCCCGCGAACGAGATTCCCGGTTATTTCGACCACAGCATCACGCTAAGCCACGATTTTGATTTCCACAACTCAACTCTCGGACTTAAATTGGAGTTGCTGAATATCGCCGACAACCACTACGAAATCATCCGCAACTACCCGATGCAAGGATTCGGATTGCGTTTCAAAGTGGTCTATGATTTCGGGCGGTAAGTGAAATCATAAAAAAGGTGGGGCAAAACTGCTCCACCTTCTATTTTATTTAGATTTGGGAAATTAATCGGCCAAACCGTGAAAGACATCGAAAACATCGTCTTTCAGTTCGTAATACACCGCGTTGCTGGGTTCTTCCACCGTTGTTTGGGTTTTGTTTTGCGCTGAGGCGAACAATTGTTCATCGCGTTTGATGGCTGGTTCACCCACCATTTTGGCGAAAATCTCATCGTCATCATAGTCACCACCGTTGAAATTGGAGGTGTTTCCGGATGACAAGTCTGGGAATTGGAAATCTGAGAACACGGGACTATTCGTCTTGAAATCGGATTTCTGTTCCATTTCAGCAGGTTCAGCCTCTGCCTTGGCTGCGGGCTGTTCGGTCATCTCTGCTGCTGGGGCTTCGATTTTAATTTCAGGAACATTGGTCTGGACATTTTCCTCGGTAGTATTCACAATAGTCTCGCCAGTGGTGTTGATGACGATTTCTGACTCTTCCTCATGAACGTTGTCGAAGTTAGTGACCACAAGGGACAATTTGAGACTGTCACCCAATGTCTCGTCCAGTCCGTGACCCCAGATGAGGTGTACATTTTCGGACTGCATTTCGTCGAAGCGGTCTTGAAGGATTTCCAGTTCGCCCATGGTGATTTGTTTTGACGGACCGTATGTGACGAAGAAGAGGAAGTTCTTGGCGTTGCTGATGTCGGCATTTTCAAGCAGAGGGCAGTTGAGCACCTCGTCAAGAACTTGTTGCACACGGTCTTCGCCTTGTGCGGTGGCGATGCCGAGGAGAGCCTTGCCGCTGTGTTCCATGATGGTCTTCACATCGTTGAAGTCAACGTTCTGACCGTATGTGACTGTAATAATTTCAGCCACGCATTTCACAGCGTTTTTGAGAATATCATCCACTTGTGCGTAAGCTTCGTTGATGGGCAGGGAATTGTAGTATTTCATGAGGTTCTGGTTGTTGACGATAATCAAAGAGTCAACATATTTGCTCATTTCCTCAATGCCCTCAGTGGCAGCGTTCATGATGCGTTTACCTTCGAATTTGAAGGGTTCGGTGACTACACCGACAGTGAGGATGCCCATCTCCTTGGCGACTTTTGCGACCACCGGGGATGCGCCGGTGCCGGTTCCCTTACCCATACCGGCGGCAATGAAGAGCATTTTAGTGTTCTCACCGATGAACTCTCTGATTTCTTTTTCCTTTTCGGTGGCATATTTTTGAGCCACTTCAGGATTGGCGCCTGCACCGAGGCCGTTGCCCAACAAAAGTTTCTCTTGGATTTTACATGCGTTCAGATGGCATTTGTCGGTGTTGCAAACCAAGTAGTCAACACCTTGGATGCCTTCGGAATACATGTGTTGCACGGCATTGCTGCCACCGCCGCCTACGCCGATCACTTTGATGTCGGCAGTGTTCTCTTTAGCTCCGAAATCGGGTGTGAAGTTGATTGATTCTGTCATATCGTTTTTCATTATTACTTACAGGGTTAATGGTTTTGGCTTTGTTATGAAATCTGTTCGAACAGTTTGGTCAATTTTCTTTTGAAATCGTCAAGTAGTTTGCGAACATTCCCATCCTTGTCATCAGTGTTTCTGTTGTTGTCGGGTTGGAAATCATCCTCCCGTTCATCGCGGTGGTTAGTGAATTCCTCTTTTTGTTCGTCCACACGAACACCCTTTGTTTCCTCTTCGATGCCGTATTTGAGCAATCCGAGAGCGGTGGAATATTGGGGTTGTTTCAATTCGTTGGACAGGGAGTCGGAGAAACCGACACAGGGGATGCCAGGACGGGTGTTAAGTCCGAGGTCGTATTGGCAGAGTTCGATGATGTGGCGCAATTTGGAACCGCCGCCAGTGAGTACGAGGCCGGCGCCGTTCTGGAGCATTTTCAAACAACCGGAGCTTTCCAGCTCTTTCTTCACATAACCCAAAATGTCGTTATGCACGCGGCTGTAGATGATTTTGGCCAGCTGTTCGTCGGTGATGCGCAGAGGTGTCTGCTGATGCGGGCGCATGATGGTGCTCACACGGTTAGGATTGCTCTTGGCCGGTATGCAGCTGCCGTGGTTGATTTTGAGTTCTTCGGCGGTGTCTTCCGGAATCTTGCATACGTTGGCGATGTCTTTAGTGATGACAGAGCCAGCGAAAGGGATTACCTTGCAGAATTTGGGGTGACCGTTCTGGAAGATGACCATGTCGGTGGTACCGCCGCCGATGTCAATCAAGGCTACGCCGCGTTGTTTCTCCTCTTCGGTGAGGCAGGCCAAACCGGAAGCCACAGGTTCGAGAATCAAATCCTCGGTTTCAATATTGACATTGGAAATGCAAGTATGTATTTTCTTTATTTCCTGATAGTTTCCTGTGATTACTTGGTAATAGCCAGTGATTTTCGACCCAAGTTCGCCGACAGGATCCATGGATTCATGGCTGGCGCCGTCGGCAGAATCTTCAATCACGTATTTCTGCGGGATGATGGCGATGATTTTCTGGTCGGGCGGGAGTGCGATATTTTCCACATCCCTTTTCATCGAGTCCAGTTCCTCTTGGCTAATCAGCGCGTTGTGGTTGGAGCGGAGAATATAGTGTTTGCAGTTGGTGGTACGGATATGGCGTGCGGCGATACCGGCATAGACACTGCTGATGTTGTCCATCCGGGCGTGGCTCGAGGCAAGCTGCACAGAGGTCTTGATGCTCTCCTGTGCCTTGAGCAGGTTCATGATAAGACCGAACTCCACGCCTTTGGAGGCCGATTTCCCATGACCGAGAATTTCAATTTTGCCTCTGTTGTTCAGATAGCCGATAATAGTGGCTACCTTGGTGGTGCCGATGTCAAGGCCGACGATGAGGTCACTTGCCATATTGTTGATTTCGAAACTGTTGGAAGAGTAATTTTTCTCCATACGCGCGGTTATTTTCTTGTTGCTATAATTCTGTTCCGGTAGCGGGCGTCCAATTGAGCGTAAGTGTTGTAGCCTTTGTGGGAAAGCCCTTTTTCGTAAACCGTCTTGAGGTTCTCGAGTTTTTCATCAGCGTTGTCGAGGTTGCCGAAAAGGACGGTCTGTCCGCCCACGGTCGTTGTGAGTTCCATTTCGTTGCGGTTGTTGAGGTATATCTGGCGGAATTGAGCCTGATAGAAGTCGTTTTCATTGATTTTTCGGGTCAGGGCAAGGGCATCCTGAAGTTTTCCGGGGGCCTTCTTTCCTGCTTTGAAATTGTCGGACACATTGCCATTGACCACCATCAGGTAGTCCTTCATTTTCATGGTGAACGGCACCGCTATGCCCTTGCTATCCACAAAATAATGTTCACCGTTAGGGGTGAACACATGCAGGACGATTTCTCTCAACGTGTAGTCTATCACCAGTTTTTTGCCTGCAAAATGCACGAAATTCACCGTTTCGATGAACGGGTTCTTTTTCAGAAGGTTAGCAACCTCCCCGAGATCGATTTCTTTTATAACCTTACCCACGATTTCGATTTTCGCATCCGAGAGCAGTGATTCGATATCGGATTGGGTGAGAACCACGCTTTCGTTTTGCGTGTGCGCTACAACCTGAATACGTTCGCACTGTTGTCTCGGCATTTTGACAAACGCCAACACAAGCACCACTAATAAAGTGACACTCAACAAGATACGAACTATCGGCTTAACATATTTCATCAAAAACGCGCAATTACTTTTAATCTGACAAAATTAAAAATAATACGGTTTTATCTTTTTGTATTCCGATAAAAAAATAAACACAAAATTGTTGAAAATGGCACCCCGTTTTGGCGGTTTTCAGTCGTTACGTTTGTCCAATCCCCACAGCAGTTTTTCGCGAATAGTGGAATAGAAATTCGTGTTGTCGAAAAGGACGGTTTTGATGGTGAAATTCTCTTTGCAAATGCGTAATCTGACGTTGTCGTTCAGGATAAGCCGCTGGGTGTCAACACAGAGCGAATATCTGCCGCCCCGTCCGCTAACGGCAATGTCCAAAACCTGTGTGGCGGGGATTACCAATGGGCGGACGCTTAGCGAGTGGGATGCGATGGGGGTGAGCACAACCACATCGGTCTGCGGGTGCAGGATAGGGCCGCCGCAGCTCATCGAGTATGCTGTCGAGCCCGTGGGGGTGGCTACAATCAGCCCGTCGGCCCAGTAAGTGTTGATGTGTTTTCCGTCGGTGGTGACGGTGATGGCATTGATGGAGTCGCTGTCAGTGGCGCGAATGGTCACATCGTTGACCACGAAGTGCGTGTCCAAGGACAACGGCTCACTGCCCTCGATGTGGAGCAGTGAGCGCGATTCCAAGGTGTATTTTTTTTCTATGAGCATCCGGATGGATGTCTCAAAGTTGTCTTTCTTGATGGCTGAAAGGAAACCGATGCGCCCCGTATTGATGCCGACTAACGGAATATTCAGGTTACCGATCAGGTTGGCGGCATCAATGAAAGAGCCATCGCCGCCAATGGAAACCACAAAATCCACACCATCAATCTGTTGCAAATCCAAATAAGTTTCAAAAGACTGAAAACCAGAGTTTTTTGAAAAAACATTCCGATGCAACACTATCCCGCAGCCATTTCGCCGCAGGAAATCAATAACGGTGTCGGTGAAAGGCTGTTGCCCTGTACCGGCACGGCAATAGAGCGCGAACGTGAGCATTACACGTATTCCTGAATCTCGATTTCCTTGTTCAGAATCATGTTGGCGTTCAGAGCCATAGCCGCCATTTCGTCTTCACCTGGATAAACGGCCACGGGGGCAATCCATTCCACATATTTCTTGATGCGATTGACAACGGGTTTGCCGTAGGCGATGCCGCCGGTGAGGATGATAGCATCCACTTTGCCCTTGAGCACACAGGCGTTTTCGCCAATCTGTTTAGCCACCTGGTAGGCGAAAGCTTCCTCAAGCATTTCGGCTTTCGGGTCACCTGCGATGGCCGCCTTCTCCACTGCGTAGGCGTCATTGCTGCCAAAATAGCCCACATAACCGCCCTTGCCGACAAGCATCTTCTGCATGTCCTGTTGGGTGTATTTGCCGCTGAAACAAGCTTTTAAGAACTGATTCATCGGCAGGGATCCAGAACGTTCGGGAGAGAACGGACCTTCACCGTCCAACGCTTGGTTCACATCGATGACTTTGCCCTTCTCATGCGCACCAACGCTCACGCCGCCCCCCATGTGAGTGATGATGAGGTTGAGGTCTTCGTATTTTTTGCCGTTGTCCTTGGCGTACATGCGACCGATAGCCTTGTGGTTGAGGGCGTGGAAAATGGACTGACGCACAAAATCCGGATGACCGGAGATGCGGGCGATTTCCTGCATCTCGTCAACCATCACAGGGTCAGCAATGTACGCACATTCCAAACCGATGTATTTGGCAATGCTGTCGGCGATAAGACCACCAAGGTTGCAGGCGTGTTGACCGCTATAGCCCATCTTCAGATGCTCCAGCATCAATTCGTTTACTCTGTAAACACCTGATTTAAGTGGTTTTATAAGGCCTCCACGACCCATCACGATGGAAATGTCATGCAGATTGATGCCTTCAGCCTCCAAGGTGGAGGTGATGATATTCTTGCGGAATTCATATTGATCGGCAATGGTGGCGAATTGTGACAATTCTTCCGTGGAATGTTTGATATTCTTTAAAAATATTTGCTCATTGCCATCGAAAATGGCAACTTTGGTGGAGGTGGCTCCAGGGTTGATGGCGAGGATTTTCTTCATTTTTTATGATTTAAGTTAAAAATTATTCTTCCGTTTCAGGATAATCATCGGGATTGGTGGAAATTCTCTTAACATTGCTGTATGAGAGTCCCGCACTGTTTTTCACATAGGAACATACGAAATAGGTGGTGTCGGCTACGGGCAGGGAAAAAGTTGCCGAGAACGTTTCGTCTTCGGTATGGGTGTTAACTATCACCTGCGTAGTGAACACATCGTTGAGGCTCGGGAATGTGTCCAGACGGTAACAAAAACCTTGCTCCATGTAATAATCGCAACCGCCGTTGTCGGTAATAGCTGCGTTAACGGTCAGTTGGTTGTTCTTGAATGTGAATGAGCTGATTTCGGAAACTGCCGTTCCAAATTTTGTACATCCGGTGAGTAATGTTGCTATACACAAACTGAACACCGCTATTTTTTTCAACTGTTTCATATTCTCTAAAATTTCACGGTGGCAAATATACAAAAATTTTAGATGTAAGACATTATGTCATGAAACAAGAGTCAGACAAAAAGCATATTGCAAAAAAACGGTAAGAGAGAAGAAAAGACATTGTCCGCAGACACATCTTTTCAACCACCATAACAAGCCATGTATCACCACCTTAGAATAGCACTGGCAACGCCAGCTCCACAATGATGGCCACCAAGACGGCCACAAGCGCTACAGCCACAAGACCGCGTTTCCGCCAGGCCATGATGATAGCCACCGCCGTGGCAATGACGGCGGAAACCGTGATGTGCGGCTCCACGCCCGTGGCGGTTGTCGAATAGAGCACGTCTGGGAAAGTCATCGCCGACAACACGCAAAACGGGATATAGTAAATGAAATCTTGAATCCATTCGTTCTCCATTTTCTTACGAACGAACCCAATGGGTATCACCCTGATCAGATAGGTGGTCAAGAACATCAAGAACATGCAGACAATGATGTAGTTCATGCCGCCCTCCTTTCTGCCGCAGCGCGTCTGCGACGGCGTTTCACCTCCTTGATGGTGGCGCAGATGGCCGCACCGAGGATGGCGGAGGTGATGATGGCCCAGCCACCGCCCCCGACTTGTGACAACATGTTGATGCCCGGCACATACTTGAAGATACAGGAGAGTGCGGCGGCCACAACTACAGCTAACGCCACCTTACGACTCTTCCGCGCAGGCGGGATAATGATAGCGATGAACATGCAGTACAAGGCAATACCCATGCAGCCCTGAATCATCGGAGAGAGCAGGTTGGAGGCGATGGCACCTAACAAAGTGCCTGAGGTCCAACCTAATATGGGAGTGATCATCAAGCCGCCAAAGAACGGGAAACTTACCTCGTCGGGTTCCATGGCTGCCAACGCAAACACCTCGTCCGTGATACAGTACGCCATGACCGCCCGCTTGTAGAACGGCATTTCGGGATTAACCTTCTGCGACAAGGAAAGCGACATCAGAAAGTATCTCAAGTTGATGACAAATGTGGTGATTATCAGTTCAATATAAGGAGCTCCGCCCTCAATCAGTCGGATTCCGGCAAATTGTCCGGCGGAAGCCATGTTGGTCAGGGAGATCAAGGTCGCCTGCAACGGCGAAAATCCCATCTTAACCGCTATCAAACCAAAGGTAAAAGACACGGGAATGTAGCCCAAACAGATGGGAAACCCGCGTTTTATACCTCTAACAAATTCATTCATAATAAGTTAAGAATATTATTTTACCGCTGCAAATGTACACTTTATTTTCGATGTGCGGTTTGCGATTTACGATGTGCGATGCTGGAATTGTAGAGACGCAAAATTTTGCGTCTCTACCGCAACCCGTCACGCTCTAACAATGCATCGATTTTCGGTTCTCTTCCCCGGAAATTGACGAACATCTCCATCGCATCCACAGAGCCGCCTTTGGAAAGGATGGTTTCCAAATACTTTTGTGCGATATCGTGGTTCATCACACCATTTTCCTTGAACAGTGAAAAAGCATCAGCTTCAAGCATTTCCGCCCACTTGTAGCCGTAATAACCGGCTGCGTAACCGCCGGAGAAGAGATGACCGAAAGAAGTGCTCATGCACGCGCCCAGCACAACCGGCAGCACTTCCACCGTGTCAAATATGGAACGTTCCAAATGAAGGATATCATCTACCTCATCCGCAACCATCGTATGCCACATCATGTCTAAATAGCCGAAAGAGAGCTGTCGCACGCACAAATATCCCGCCATGAACTTGTTCATATTCTTCAGCTGCGCGACATATTCGTCAGGAATCAGCTCGCCGGTCTGGTAGTGGCGGGCGAAAGTGCGTAGGAATTCCGGTTCCGTGAGCCAATTCTCGTTTAGCTGCGAAGGCAGTTCCACGAAATCGCGAGGCGAGTGCGTGCCCGAAAGCGTGGCGTATTTCACCTCGGAAAGCATCCCGTTCAAGGCATGACCGAACTCATGCAGGAATGTGTTAACTTCGTTTACCGTCAACAAGGAGGGCTGCTCTTTGGTCGGCGGGGTGAAATTCATCACCAGACTCACCCATGGGCGGATGTCGTTTCCGTTGGCGTCTTCGTGCTGGTCGCGGAACTCCGTCATCCACGCGCCGCTGCGTTTCGTGCTGCGCGGGTGAAAGTCCAAATAAAGCATCGACATGAACTGTTCGCCGCGATAGACCTCATACACTTGAACGTCAGGATGATACGGCTGAATATCTTCCGTTTTCACAAAACGCAGGTCATATAGCGTGGTGGCTAATCCGAAAACACCGTCAATCACCTGATTCAGCGGAAAATAAACTTTCAGTTTCTCTGTTTCCAATTGGAATTTTTCCTGACGGAGTTTTTCCATATAGTAACTCAGATCCCAACGCTGGAAAGTATCGTTAAAACCTTGTTTTTGAGCAAATTGATTCAGCTCTTCGATTTCCCGTTTCGCGGCGGGCAAAGCGGCGGCTTTCAATTCGTCAAGAAGTTTACAGACATGCGCCAAGTCTTTTGCCATTCGATTTCGCAAAGCATAGTCTGCATAATGCTTATAGCCAAGCAACTGCGCAATTTCTTCACGGCATTTCAGAATGGCTTTGATATTGTCGCAATTGTCAAATTCCCCGCCGTATGCCTTCTTGCTGGATTGACGATACACCTCTTCGCGCAACGAACGGTCGTCAGCGTATGTCAGCACAGTGTTCACATCCGGCGCGGAAAGGTCGAAGACATAACCCTCCAGTCCTTTTTCGGATGCTTTTTGTGCGGCGAGGGCTTTCGCGCTTTCGGGAATGCCCGCAAGTCGCGGAGACTCCTTTTCAAGATGCACGAACCAAGCATTGGTGGCTTTCAGCGCACGCTGCCCGAAGTCAAGTTGTCGGGTTGCCAGTTCCAAACTCAATTCGGCAAAACGCTTTTTCTGCTCCTCCGGCAAATTTGCGCCGCCCGACACGAAAGCGTCGTAAGTCTTGTCCAACAATATCTTGTCCGCACCAGTCAGGAAAGCCTCCTGTTGCTGACGGTCATGCACCGCCTTGACGCGGGCAAACAATCCCGGATGCTGATACACCTCATTCTCGTACTGTACTAACAATGGCTGCACCTCTTCCGCAACTCTGTGCATCTCATCATCGCCGTTGCATTCCAGAATGTTGAAGAAGAGGTCGGCGACGGTGGAGAGTTGCTCTCCCGTACGGTCAAACGCGACTATTGTATTCTCAAAATCTGGTGCGACGGGGTTGTTGGCAATCTGTTCTATTTCCTGCTTGGCATTAGCAATAGCCTCCTCGAATGCAGGCAGGTAATGTTCGGTTTTAATCTCGTTGAACGGCGGGGTCTGCCGATGGGTTTTCCATTGTTGGGTTAAGGGGTTCATGTTTGTTTAGAGATTTGTGATTTGTGAATAGTGATCAGGCAATAGGCAACAGGCAAAATGTCTATATTTGTGTAGGGACATATCACATACGTCCAAATTGCATGCGTTTTTTAAAACAATGTAGAGACGTTTCATGAAACGTCTCTACAGAGGAAATATAATTTATCATGATTATTTGATGCCCAATTCATTCTTGACTGCGGCAGTGATGTCTTCCGTGTCGGTGTGGAACGCGCACATGGTCACATCAAAAATATAGGTGTATTTGCCAGCTTCTGCCACTTTTTTTATGGCATCTAAAAGTTTGTCCTGAAAAGGTTTGAGCAATTCTATTTGTTTGTTTTGGATGTCCATCTCGCTGGAAGAGACAAAATCTTGAAGTCGTGTGTAAAGCTTCGTCAGTTCGTCTTCCTTCACTTTCAAGATGGCAGATGAGGCGGAGGTGTTTGCCAAGTTGGCATATTCCGCTTGTTTGGTCTTGAATTCCTCGGCCATCTGTTTGCCCACAGCTTCCAACTCCTGTTGGTATTCCACCAATGCCTGCTGCGCGGTGTCAATGCCGGGCATCTCTTTCATGACGGTGCCGTAATCGACATGCCCGAATTTCGCCTTCTGGGCATATCCTGCGGTGATACAACATACCGCAATAATGCAAATTATGAGGATTTTCTTCATGACAGCCATTATTTAATGCCAAGTTCTTTCTTTACCAGCGGGGTAATATCATCGGAGGTACCGTAGTACAGCAGCGTTTTCGTGTCGAAGATGTAGGAGTAACCATTGGCTTTCGCCACTTTGTTGATGGCATCCTGAATGGCATCCTGAAAAGGCTTGGCCAACTCATATTGTTTGTCCTCGAGATCTTCCTGCGCACTGGTCTGGAACTCTTGGATGCGGTTGCCCAAATCCAGCAGCTCTTTCTCGCGTACCTGGCGCACGGCAGAGGACATCGTACCCACTTCACGGTCAAATTTCTCCTTTTTGGTTTGATACTCCGTCATCATGTTCTCATACATGGACTGCAAATCCTGCTGGAAAGCCTGCAGCTTGATTTGCAAGGAATCAATACCCGGCATCACTTCGAGAATTTCACTTGAGTTCACATGCCCGTATTTCTGCGCATAGGCGGCTTGGACAGAAAAAAGTCCGGCGATAGCCAAAATCAAAGCAATCTTTTTCATTGAATTATTCTTTATGTTCATATTTAATATTATTCATCCATATCTCTACTGGCGGAGATGCCCATTTTTGAGAGCACCTGTTCGTTGATGTCCCATTTCGGGTCGGCGTAAATGATGGTCAGGTCGCCGGCGGTGTCGAAAACGAAAGCGAAACCTTTCTCTTTGGCATAGTCATTCACCGCATTGATCACACGGTCTTGAATGGGCTTCACCAGTTCTTCACGTTTCTTGAAAAGGTCGCCGTCCTGGCCGAAACGTTTCTTCTGTAAATCTTTGGCTGCTTTTTCTTGTGCTATGATGGCTTCTTCACGGCTTCGTTTGATCTGCTCCGGCAGGGTGATGGATTCCACCTGATAACGTTTGTACATGGAATCGATTGTGGAGAATTTCGCCTCAATTTCCCTTTGCCACTGCACGGCCACGCGGTCTAATTCCGCTTGGGCTTCTTTGTATTCCGGTATTTGGGAAAGAATGTATTCGGAATTGATATACGCATATTTCTGAGCGAATCCGAAAAACATGAACAAGGTCAACAGACTTGTGAATAAGAGTTGTTTTTTCATATTTGTTTTAAGTTTTTGTTGTTAACGATTGGGTAAGACTATTATTATGCCATAAGTTTAATCGATGGACTGGTTGATAGAAATATGGAATTGTTTGCGCCAGTTGGCGATACCCGGAACCGGGTCGAATCCGTAGCCCCAGTCGAATCCGAGCAGACCGAACATCGGCAGATAGACACGCACACCCAATCCGACGGACTTGTACATCTGGAACGGGTTGTACTGGCGTTTGTCGATCCAACCTTTACCAGCCTCGGCAAAAGCCAGCACATAGACGGTTGCCGACGGATTCAGCGTGATGGGATACCGCAGTTCAGCGGTGAATTTATGGTAGATAGAAGCACCGACGACAGTGCCGTTCACATTGGGGGAGAGGACATCATCCTCATAACCGCGCATACCGATGACCTCGCGCCCATCGTAGGAGAAATTGCTCATACCGTCGCCGCCAAGGTAGAACCTGCCAAACGGGGAGATGCCTATGGTCTGGTTGTAACAGCCCATGAAACCCATCTTCATCCTCACATTCAACACCAGATTATCGACAATGCGCGTGAACCACGACAATTGGAATTTCCATTTATGATATTCCAGAAACTTGTATTTCTCCTGATCTGTGGCGTTTGTGTAATCCTTATGCGAAAAAACGGAATACGGTGGGGTCAGCTGCATGGAGAAGAGGATTTCGGAACCCTCACGAGGATATATGGGCGCGTTGATGGAGTTTCGGGAAATGGTAAACACATAGCTGATACTGTGCGCATAACCTGTGGGGAAGATAAAAGACCCCCATTTCCGCACATTGTAGTATTCGTAAGCCAAAGTGTGAGACATCTGGAAATAGTCGTCCGGCCATTTGAGTTTATTGGACAACGTGACAGAGGCACCCGCGATACTGGTGTATGCATACTTGTCCTCATCCTTTTTATTATAACCGTTTGTCTGTTTTTGGTAGTAAGCGCCGATGGTGAGCGCATTGGGTTTCTTCCCGCCGAGCCACGGTTCGGTGAACGAGAAGTTGTAATACTGGTAGTATTTGGTACTCACTGAAGCGTTGAGAGATATTCGTTGTCCGTCGCCACCCGGAATAGGTGTCCAGGCATCTTTTTTGAAGAGTTTCTTGGTGGAGAAATTGTTGAAGGTTATGCCGGCGGTGAGCATAAAACCCGTGGCCCCGTAACCTGCAGAGAGCGACAGTTGGTCGGAAGTGGTCTCTTCCACCACGTAATTGATGTCTACGGTGCCGTCGGTTTCATTCGGGCGTGGTTGCACATCCATCTTCTCCTGATTGAAATAACCCATGGCCATCAACACCTGTTGGGAACGGATGATATCGGCCCGGTTGAACATCTGTCCAGGAATGGTGGTGAGTTCACGCAGAATCACATTGTCGTTCGTTTTTGTGTTGCCTGTAATCGTGATTTCGTTGTATTTAGCCTTCTTGCCCTCCCGAATACGGATCTCGATGTCAATGGAATCGCCATCGATACCTACCTCAACAGGGTTGGCGCTGAAAAACAGATAACCATTGTTCATGTACAAGGATGCAATATCCTCGCCGTCCTCTTTCATTGTCAAATTTTTAGTCAGCAAGCTTTGGTTATAGACATCGCCCTTGCTAATGCCGAGCAGTTGTTTGAGCAACGATGTCGGATAGATGGTGTTTCCCACGAACGAAATGTTCCGGAAATAATATTGCTTCCCCTCGCTGACATCTATGTCAATGTACATGTTGTTCTTTTTGACATAGAAAGTGTCGTAGGTGATGACTGCGTCACGGTAGCCGAGTTCATTGTACCTGTTAATAAGATTCACCTTGTCTTTCTCATAGTTTTCCTTGATGAATTTGGAAGGTTTGAATATTCTGATTTTAACGCGGTCAGCAAAATAGTTGTCCAAATGGTCTTTGATATCCTTGGATTGATAATATCCTTTATGCTTGAAAAGATAAGCGATAGCGGTGTCCGCCTTGTAAAGCGGCATGAAGCGGAATTTCTCCTTTGTTTCTTTCATAGAACGGATTAAAACCGCATCAGTGACACCCTTGTTGCCATTGATGGTGATTTTGTCTATCTTTACTTTCTTGGATTTGTGGATGTCAAAGAGAAGGTTTACGGCGTTTTTGATTTTCTCATTGGGGATCTGCTGCACTTCGACATCACAGCTGAAGAAACCTTTGTCAATGTAATATTTACGGATTATATTCTTGCAGGTGATAATCATATTGTCGTTCACAATATTGCCCTGCGAAATATTGAGTTTTTCACGGAGGTCGTTCTCTTCGCTTTTCGTGGTGCCCTTGAATCCGAAAGCGCTCAAACGGGCGCGGTCTTCGAGGCGAATGTCGAGGAAGATGAGATTGCCCTGCACGCGGGTGGCGGTAATTTCCACATCATCGTACAAGCCGGTGTTCCACAAACTCTTCACGGCTTTGGAGATTTTCTCGCCCGGAACCTCAATCACATCACCGACATGGAAAGGGAGCACCCGCTGATCCAGCGGGGCGGTCCCCGATGAGGTGATGCCGCCGATTTCGTATGTTTTAGGGGACGAGTAGTCGATTTTCAGGGGGTCATCAGGCGTGCCCCCCAACACAACTTGTGCATGGGCAGCAAGGGCGCTGAAACTGATAACCAACACCAAGACAATATATTGCAACAATCGCATTCTTCCCTAAAAAAGTCGGCAAAGATAGTGAAAATATCAATGTGACCGAACCTGTTCGCCAGTTTTTCCGAAACGTCGTTCACGATGGGTGAACTGCTCAATGATTTCCTTCAGGTGTTCTCTGCGGAATTCCGGCCACATCACAGGCGTGAAAAACAGCTCCGCGTACGCAAGTTGCCATAGCAGGAAATTACTGATTCGCTGGTCACCGGCGGTGCGGATCATCAAATCCACATCCGGGATTTCCGGATGATAAAGGTTCTGGCAAACGGTCTTTTCGTCAATATCCTCTGGATTTAACTTTCCTTCGGCAACTTGTCGTGCAATCTGCTTGGCTGTATCGGCGAGTTCAGCACGGCCACTATAGCTGATGGCCATGTTCACCGTCGTGCCCGTGCAATGTGCCGACCGTTCAAGCGTCTCAACAATGACCTTTCTGGTAGCTTCGGGAAGGGTGTCTATCCGGCCAGAAAAGACGACACGAATGTTGTCCCTAATCAGGTTCTCGATTTCCTTGAGGAACGTTTCCGCCATCAACTCAAAGAGATAGTTAACTTCTTCTGTCGGACGATTCCAGTTTTCCGTAGAGAACGCATACAAGGTCAGATAGGGGATATGAAGGGCATTGGCCCCTTTCACGACATCGCGCGCGGAATCCACGCCTTTCAGATGTCCATAAATACGTTCATGACCATGCTTTTGCGCCCAACGGCCATTCCCATCCATGATGATGGCTATGTGTTTGATTTCTTTTTCCATATACTTAGTATTTCTTACGTTTCTTCTTCAAATCGCAGGTTCGGTCGGAATTGCCGAATTTCACAGTCAGGGTGGCACCGGCAAACGAGTAGAGGTCGTGGGTGGTCGGATTGCCGCGTTGCACACCCGCGTGATGAAGCGGGAGAGGATTCCCGTCCGGACCGACAAGCTCAGGAGTCCTGTCCGCCAAGTCGGCGATGATGTCGCCGCGTTGTTCACGCAGCAGGTCGTTGTCGTAGTACCTGCCGCCCACATCATCCAAGTAGTCGGTGAACGTGTATCGCATACTCCATTCGGCTCCTATGCTTACATACCGCCCGATGTTGAAACGGAACCCGATGCCGAAAGGGATGGCGAAATGTGTCAGGGAATATTTTTTCGGCTTTCCCTCCAGACCTTGCCCCTCCGTACCCAAACATTGCAGCTCATAAACGGTCACTTTCCCTGTTTCATCTCTATATTCGGCCATCGGGTCAAAAGAGAATATGGTAGCTCCGGCGAAAATGTAGGGTGTGAAATGATTCTTACCGACGGAAGTGTATAACTGAAGGAAATTCAGTTCGCCAACCACGGAGAACTCCGTGACAGGAGAGGAAAAACTGAGATTGCGCTCCCTGTTGTTTGCGTTGTCGGCATCGCTGGCCTTCACTTTCCCGAACATGAAATCCGCCTTGATGGCCCAACGGGGGGAGATGTTGTAACGATAGACGAGACCGGCCGCCAACTGGGGTCGGGCGAAAAGCCGTGTCGGGTTCAGCTCGCCGAGGTAGAACATGGTGCCCACGCACGCACCCACCTCCGAGTTCTGCGCCTGCACGGGCGCAAAGGGGAATGCCAGCAACATCACGCAAAACGCCCATATACCGATGATAGTCTTCTTCATTTCTACTATAATTATAAGGCTGCAAAAATAAAAAAAATGAGAAAACGAATCATACAATTAAAAATTGTGTATTTTTGCCGCCCAAAAATTTATAAATAAAGTTTTTACACTAAAAAGAAAGAATTTGATCACTGTTCAGAACAACCGTCCGAACAAAGGTTTCGGCCCGAAAAACAAAAAAGACGCCCAACACCGAATCAACAACTATATCACGGCACAGGTCGTGCGAGTGGTGGGAGACAACATCGAACCCCGAATTGTATCATTGCGAGAGGCTTTGGCTATCGCAGATGAATACGGTATGGATTTAGTGGAGATTTCCCCCCAATCCAACCCGCCCGTGTGCAAGGTGATGGACTATCAGAAATACCTCTACGAGCAGAAAAAAAAGCTGAAGGAAATCAAAGCGAACAGCGCCAAGACTGAAATCAAGGAGATCAGGCTGAGCCCACAAATCAGCGAACATGACGTTGAGTTCAAATGCAACCATGCCATCCGTTTTCTGCAAGACGGCTACAAGGTGAAAGTCATCATGACTTTTCGGGGACGCAGCATCATCTACAAGGACAACGGCGAACTCGAGCTCCTCAAATTCGCCGAACGCCTCCAAGATTACGGCAAAGTCGATCAGATGCCTGTGCTTACAGGCCGGAACATGACCATCCTCATGGTTCCGAAGCCCAAAAAGTGAAATATGTAGCAAATACGCATATATAAACCTTAAAAATTAGAAAGAAATGCCGAAAATTAAAACGAAGTCCGCTGCCAAGAAGAGATTCACTCTGACCGGCACCGGCAAAATCAAGAGACATCATGCCTACCACAGCCACATTCTCACTAAAAAGACAAAAAAGAGAAAACGTAACCTGGCTTATAGCGCTATTGTCGAACAAAACTTGGAACGCACCGTCAAACAAATGCTTGGACAGTGCTAAATTAATTAATTAACAAAAAACGTTCACGCTCAGTTCCCGAAGCGCTTTATGCCACTGACGCGAACAGAAAGGAGAAAAAAAATGTCAAGATCCGTTAATCATGTTGCTTCAAGAGCAAGAAGAAAAAAGATTTTAAAACGTACCCGCGGTTATTTCGGAAAACGCAAAAACGTCTGGACCGTTGCGGTAAACTCGTGGGAGAAAGGCCAGCAATACGCCTATCGTGACAGAAAAGCGAAAAAGAGAAATTTCAGAAGCCTGTGGATCACCCGTATCAACGCCGGTGCCCGTGAATATGGAATGTCTTACTCTGTCCTGATGGGTAGTTTAGCAAAGAAGAACGTTGCGCTCAACCGCAAAGCTCTCGCCGACCTCGCGATGAATAATCCTGAGGCATTCAAGGCCATCGTCGATTTGGTAAAATAAACCGACAAAAGCCATCATTTTTTAGTTCATTTGTATTTGCTATATATGGAGAGGGGGGTGTTTTCGCCTCCCTCTTTCCGTTTTTGGGAATAAGGGCCGTTGACTTTGACCATTAGAAAGGTATTTCGTGAGCAAGGCTATTGCCGTTCGCCTAATGCCTATATAATTCGTATCTTTCCTCTGAAATTGTAGAGACGTTTCATGAAACGTCTCTACAGCGTCATTTTTATCTGTCAGTGTATATTCGTAATTTATGTACATTTGCCGCCGAAAAGACAAAAGGGTTATGGTCGGCGCGTCGCATTTTCTACCGATTACCAAGAAGGAACTCGACTATTTGGGTTGGGATTACGTGGATGTCATCATCGTGAACGGTGACGCTTACGTGGACCATCCGTCTTTCGGTGCGGCGGTCATCGGGCGTGTGCTCGAGCGCGAAGGGTTGCGCGTGGCCATTTTGCCGCAGCCCAACTGGCAGGATGACCTCCGCGATTTCAAGAAGTTAGGGACTCCGCGCCTTTTCTTCGGGGTCACCTCCGGCAACATGGACTCCATGGTCAACCATTACACCGCCAACAAACGGCTGCGCAGCGATGACGCCTACACCGCTGGTGGCAAGGCCGGTTTCCGCCCCGACTATGCCACCACCGTCTATTCCCGCATTCTGCGGCAGCTCTTCCCTGATACTCCCATCGTGCTCGGAGGTGTGGAAGCTTCCATGCGGCGGCTATCCCATTACGACTATTGGAGCGACACTCTCAAGCCGTCCATACTCATTGACAGTCAGGCAGATGTGCTGGTCTATGGCATGGGCGAGCGGCCGATTGTTCAGTTAGCCAAGCTGATGCAACGCCCCGACTGGCGCGATCATCTTTCCGAATGTTCCCAAATTGCCTATATAGATAATAGTGTTGACCGCTATAAGTCCGAAAATCTGGTTCTGCTTCATGACTATGCTGAAGAGCTGAAAGATAAGCGTAAGTATGGGGAGAACTTTGTGGCGATGGAGAAAGAATCGAACAAACGGGTGCAACGCACGTTGATCCAGCCCTATACGGATAAGTTTGTGGTGGTGCGGCCGCCGTTCCCCGTGGCTACGGAGGCCGAGATGGACAGTTTCGCCCTGTTTGACCGGATGAAGAACGCGCCGCATCCCAAGTACCTGAAACGCGGCGACATACCCGCATTTGAGATGATCAAGAACTCCATCACGATTCATCGGGGGTGTTTCGGCGGATGCAGCTTCTGTGCTATCGCCGCGCACCAAGGCAAGGCCATTGCCTCCCGCTCCGTGGAATCCGTTATGCGCGAAGTGGAGGATTTGGTGCAACGTCCTTATTTCAAGGGACATATCAGTGACTTGGGCGGCCCATCCGCCAATATGTACAAGATGCATGGCAAGGATTTGTCGCAGTGCGAGAAGTGTGCGCGCGCTTCCTGTCTTGTGCCGAAAAAGTGCCCGAATCTGGTCGCCGACCACCACGCCGTCACGGCTCTCTATCAGAAAGTGATGAACACCAATAGGGTGAAACATATTACTATCGGCAGCGGCATCCGTTACGATATGTTGCTGATTGACAGCGAGAAAGACCGTATGCAACTCGGCCTTGTGGAGTATCTCCGACAAGTGGTGCGTCACCATGTTTCGGGACGGTTGAAAGTGGCCCCCGAACACACGGACGCGGAGGTGCTTTCCCTCATGCGCAAGCCCTCCTTTGACCATTTCCTCGATTTTCTAAAAGATTTCAACGAGGAAAACCGAAAATGTGGCAAAAACCAGCAGTTGATTCCCTATTTTATTGCCTCGCATCCCGGCTGCACAGTGGAAAAGATGAGCAAATTGTGCGACCTCACTCACCAATACCATCTTATGACTGATCAGGTGCAGGACTTCACGCCCACGCCCATGACATACGCCACGGCGATGTATTATCTCGGTTATGACCCCTATACGGGCAAGAAAGTGCATGTGGCGAAGAGCAAGCAGGAGCGTCAGGACCAGCATTTGTTCTTTTTCGCCGATTTGCCTGAAAATAAAAAAAGGATTCGGCAGCTACGCGCTAATAGCAAAGTTATCAAGTAAAATACTTTAGCTTTTCATGCAATTGCTGTTGTAGAAACAAAATGCATTGCGTCTTTCGCCTCGAAATGCTGTTCATTTTTGTGCATATCCGAAATTTGTCTATCTTTGCCGCCTTGTTTTGAAATATGACATTTATGGAAAATATGAAACCGAGAGTAAGATTTGCGCCGAGTCCCACGGGACCGCTCCACATCGGCGGCGTGCGCACCGCATTGTATAACTATCTGTTTGCCAAGAAACATGGTGGCACTTTCCTGCTGCGCATTGAGGATACCGACCAGACCCGCTTTGTGCCGGGTGCGGAGGAGTACATCATCGAGGCCTTTCAGTGGCTCGGACTCAAGTTCGACGAGGGTGTCGGCATCGGCGGCGAATTCGGCCCGTACAAACAGTCGGAGCGCAAACCCATGTACAAGCCTTACGCTGAACAACTTGTGCGTGATGGTTGGGCTTATTACGCCTTTGACACGCCTGAGGCTTTGGATGCGAAGCGCAAAGAGGCGGAAAGTCAGAAGAAGACGTTCCAATATGATGCTTCCACGCGTATGTCAATGGTCAACTCGCTGACACTGAGTGCTGAGGAGACGAAAGCACGAATAGAGTCGGGGACACCTTACGTGGTCCGTTTCAAATATCCCGAAAACACCGACATCCACGTCCACGACTTGATTCGTGGCGAGGTGGTGATTAATTCCAACCTGCTGGATGACAAGGTGTTGTATAAGTCCGATGGAATGCCGACGTACCATTTGGCCAACATTGTGGATGACCACACGATGCAGATCACGCACGTAATCCGCGGTGAGGAGTGGTTGCCGTCTGCCCCGCTGCACGTGATGTTGTACAAGGCGTTCGGCTGGGAAGCCCCACAGTTCGCGCATCTGCCGTTGTTGCTCAAGCCCGACGGCAACGGCAAACTTAGCAAGCGCGACGGCGACCGTCTTGGATTCCCGGTTTTCCCGTTGGAGTGGCACGATCCCAAGAGCGGCGATGTTTCCTCGGGTTATCGCGAAAGCGGCTATCTGCCTGAAGCGGTGGTGAATATGTTGGCATTGTTAGGATGGAATCCTGGCATTGAGCAGGAAATCTTCACTCTTGACGAGATGGTGGAGCTTTTCTCGTTGGAGAAAATCAGCAAATCCGGCGCGAAATTCTCTCTTGACAAGGCCAAATGGTTCAACCACGAATACATCCAGATGAAATCCGCGCAGGAACTGGCACCTTATTTTGCCAAGATCCTGGACGAAAAGGGCATTACCTATACCGAAGAGTATCTTTTGAAGGTCATTGACTTGATCAAGGATCGTCTCAACTTCATTCCCGATTTCTGGGAGCAGGCCGGCTACTTCTTCGTAGCCCCGACGGAATACAGCGCGCAAGATTTGAAGAAGCGTTGGAAAGAGGGCACTGGCGAGAAATTGCGCGTCATTCTCCAGCTGTTAGAACAGGACGAGGTCTTCGACATGCAGGCCGCCCACGACCGCGTGATGGAGCACATCAAAGCTAATGAATGGAATATGGGGGCCGTACTCAACAGCCTGAGAATCGGTCTTGTAGGAGCCGCCCGAGGCCCCGAACTCTTCACCATGATCAGCGTGCTCGGCGTGGCGGAGACCCGCAAGCGCACCGAGGCGGTGATTGCCACGGTGGAAGGACGTTAGACGCGAAATCTCGTGTCCTTGGTGGATTTTTTGAAATAGTCTAATAGGAGGAAAAAGTGGCGAGACAGTTATCTGCGCAACCAGATGATTGTTTCGCCCTCGTTGGTGAAGGAGGGGGCGACTTCCACGATGCGGGGTCCGCGCAGTCTGCGGACTGCCTCTTTCAGGGCGGTGCCGCGGTTGTAGCCGTGCACCACCACGATTTTCTCCGTGCCGGGCGGCGCTCCCGCCACGCGTCTCTGCAGCAGCTCCACCGCGTCCTCCACGTACATGCCGTGCACGTCGATCCGAATGCTTTTGTCCGTCTTTGCCATTTGATTTTTTTGCCCGCAAAAGTACATTTTTTAGTGATTAGTGAGCAGTGAGCAGTGATTGGATGTCTCCCCTACCCTTCACATAGTTCCGTTTCGCGAGCCATTGTCATGTTACGGTCATGCCACGGGTGTCGCATGATGTCAGGTTTGCGAGGACAGCTGTCCTGTCCGATGGGTCCGACAGGAAGCTGAAAAACTCTACCAGCAGCGGCTTTCCCACCCCCAAGTCCACAAACTAACAGACCTTTGTTAATAAAAAAATCTGACACAAATTGGAATCTGGTCCGGTTTTTGAATCAGCGATGTTGTATTTTTGCAGTTTGAAAATAAAGAGATAAAAAATATGAGGTTCGATATAACTTTGCAGAACACAGGGCGATACGGGAAACGTCTGCCAATCAACTACCAATACGAACTTTCCGCTGTCATATACCGAATATTGGCCAGCGGTAATGAAGCGTACGCGGAGTGGCTGCATGAAAATGGGTTTCGCTTGGAAACGGGCAAACAATTCAAATTGTTCACATTTTCAAGGTTGAAACCTGAAAAATTCAGAATATTACGCCAATCGAGCCAGTTGGAATTATTATCGGACAAGGTTGTATGGCAAATATCATTCCTGCCGGAAAAATCCACACAGAAGTTTATAGAAGGGCTATTTCAGAAGCGATTTTTCGAGGTCGGCAACCGTCAATTGGTGGTGCAGTTTCAAGTAGATAGCATTCAAATGTTGCCTTCACCGGATTTTACTGATACGATGACGTTTGAAGCACTCTCCCCTATCACCGTCAGCCAGCGGTTGGAAGACGGGAATGATGCCTATCCGCAAACAGCAGAAGAGTTCTCTAACGCCCCATGGGTACGGGAACGTCTATTGCAAAACTTGTTGGACAAATACGAGGCTTTTCACGGAGTCCCTTTCGACGGCAAATGTTTCTTTGAGATAATGACGCTCACGGAACCAAAGTCTGCACTCGTGACTATCAAGGCAGGTGCCCCGCAGGAAACCAAAGTGCGAGGCTTCCTCTGTCGGATTGCCCTGCACTGCCCCGCTGAACTGATGCGCATAGCCTATGAGAGCGGACTGGGCGAAGGGAACAGCCAGGGGTTTGGATGCTTGGAGAGAATAAGGTAGATTATTGATTAGAATTGAGAAATAATTGGTTATGAATAATATAGACATTAGTTTTTTAAAACAAGTTCCTTCATTAACGACAGAAGCAATATTGGAGATACGTCCATTGGCTCCATTGTCTATGGTAAGTGATATGCCGGGGTCTTATTACAAAACACTAAAAAAGCCGGACAAAAAGATACTGTGCGGCTTGTTTGAGAATATATTGGGTTGGCATATTGATTCTGCTGATAGAAAACAATTGTATAAAGAATTGAAAAAGGTACGAAAGAAACAAAAAGTTGATTTCAAAGACAAGTATAGCGGTTCGACATACCAACCTTTGCTCATGGAATACTTTGAAATAGATGGTGACATTGAAATTGACCAATTCAAAGGGGTCTGTTTCTACGATGACTTATGGAGTAGAAGTTTCAGAAGGTCTGATTCAAACAAACATATCAATGGGTGCAGAAATGCCGATTATCGTATCATTGCCCAAAAATACCAGACGTTTAATGAGATTGACAATACCGATTTAAAATCAGCAGACAAAGAGAAAGAAAAAGATGGCTGGTTTAAAAAGAATATTGGCAGTTATCCTTATTACTATAGTTCACCCACAAAAAGAGAGTTTATTTCTATGGATGCAGTCTTTAAAATCAAATTGTTTATGAATAAGGAATTGTTGAATTTTCTGACCCAAAACGTTCTATTATACAACATTGGTTATTTGGGCAATAATGAAGGTTGGGTTGACATAAAAATTGAATCACTATGACGCACATACATCCATACATTAGATATGCACAGGCATTACTTGTGGTCGAAAATCATTTAGGAAGCATTTCTGAAATATCTCTAAATCATATAACTGAAGAAATCAGAAATGGCTTGAATGCATTTTGCGTGACACCAGTAGAAGACTATGAAAAGAAAAAGACGATTAAATATCGTTTTGCTGGCGAAAAAAACAATGCAAAAAACTACAAGTTTCTTGCCTCCAATATCATATCTTCCGATATGCAAGCATCCAAATTATACAAATCTGCTGAGGATTTCTTGAAAGATGCAAAAGAATTAAATTGTTCTTGCGGGGGGTTGACAATGTCGTCAATGCCTATCGTTGGAGAATTCTGTTCTTTCTCTGAAAAAAATGTCGGACGTGGGAAACCAACATGTAGTGTATATGAACAAGGGCTGGCTTTGGTTACTTCGTTGACAATGATAAAACCATGTTTGCAATACAGAATTGACAAAAAAGATAAACCTGAACTTTTTAATGTCTGCATTATCCCCGATATTCCTTTAGGGAATATGATTGACTTTATCGAATTGTTTAAACGGATGCGGATTCAGCAGCTTGAAAGTGATTTGATGATAGGTAATGTGTTAGAAAACAAGGGAAAATTTGAGCCTAAACGACCAAGAATCTTTCAGGGCAATTTCCCAAACCCTCCTCGCAGTAGCGCTATGGGCAGTATCGCCTTGCTTGGAGCAATAGGTGAGATGTCCAAAGAAAGCGAAGTTTCCGCTCTTGCCCAACGTGTTTTGGATAGTTTGAAAGATGCTACGTTTTATATGATTCAATACGGTAATGCGTCAACTTATACATACAATCATTATGTCGTGGAGTTGGCAAAGAAGTCAAAACTGAAATCAATTGTTGATAGTATTTATTACACCGAATTGTATAACGAAAAAAGAACTTCAAAAAGCACTGAATACCAAAAATTTGATTTGATTACAAGTCGGTTTCTGCTTTTGTTCAATCCTTCTTCTTTTAGCAATTTTTTATCCTTTAGAGGCGAATACCCAACTCAAATAGAATTATTATTAATCACATATTTTACGAAAATGGCAAAAATAGATCCTAACGTAGTGTCATCGGCAAAATCATTAGGCAGATGGCTAAACCAAACTGCATATTTTGCAGCAAAAGAAGAGGTAAAACCTCTCTCAAATCCAAATCCGTCTGAAATTGAGAAAAAAAACTATTGGTCAAATATCCGAATAGTTAAATCAAAGGTTTTGGTTGAACTTGAAAGTTCAATCTTCTCGGCAAAATCTGGCGACGCTTTAATTGCACAAGCCGTCACACGCGCTGGAAGATTGTCCAACCTTGATGCACCAGAATCCGCTACTCTTTTTATGGAGAAAACGGCAAGCGGAGAGTTGGAACTTGAAAATGCGAAAAACCTATTAATCGCTTTTTCAAGAATCAAAAACAAAAAAGAAAGCGAGGCGCAACCCAAGGAAGTTTCACAAGAATTGGGAGAAAACGAATTTGAGAACGAAGATTTAAGCAACATTTAAACTATAATAATATGGAAATCAAAGGAATTTTAGTTTCAGCATTGGCTCCATTCGAAAATCATATCGCAAATGGAGGAGAAAAACTATTGGGGAACGCAGGTTCAATCAAAAGACGTCCTGATGGCAGAGTTTATGTATCAGGACAAATGCAACGTCATGTATTGTTTTCTGCAATTGACCGTCTGAATATGGATGATCCAGACAAAGAAGACACTTTTGTTTCAACAGGTGATGGCACAACAAATCAAATCGAAAAGGATTTGAGAGCCGACATGGGCGGTTTCATGCATCCATCGGCTGGGAATTATTCAGGCAGGAGAACCGCTCCTCTTTCTGTTACACCTGCGGTAGCAATGAAAGAAAGCGAAGTGAAAAACGATCTTCTTGTCAGGGTAAAAAACGACAATTCATCAGAATCAAAAGAGCAGGCTTTAGCCACCAAGGAGTTCAGTCAATCTGATTTGATGAACATGAATTTCTTTTTGGATGTTACGACACTTAGCATCACAAAAGTATTCAAATATGAAGGTGGATTCAACATCGACACAAAATACATTAAACATGTAAAGGAGTCAGAACGCAAACGCAGGGCAAAACTTTATCTTGAAGCCACAAGATACATGAACGAATATGCAAATCAGGCGAGAAATGCTGTTTGTGGCGAGCCACAGCAAGTGATAATTGTTTTTGATACGGTATTAAGTAGGAAAGCATGTCGTTATTTTACGGCAGACGAACCCGAAAAGAGCAACATTCTTGCAGAACTTGATGAACGAAATGCGAAGTACTTTATTGGTGATGACAAAACAGAAAAAACTGTAGCAAAAGCCTACAAAGAAGCATTGGAGTTTCTATATGAAAACCCTCTGTATAACCCTGCTGGCGACGACAATAGCGTCCAAACATTTTCACAAGCATTTACACAAGCTGAGTAATTAATGTATCAGGAAAGCAATATCATATTGGCCAAACCTTCCGGTATTACATTGGAACAACATGTTTCCAATGTAGTATCGGAGGCTGATATGATTTTGTCAATTGTGCCATTTGTGACGCAAAAGTACCGTGATATTGTCAGTAAAGATTTGCAGAAACGACTTGAAGTAGTCTGTAGATTACATGACGACGGGAAAAAAAATCGCAAATGGCAAGATGCTTGCCAAAAAGATTACAAAGTTTTTCTTGACCAAAAAGAAAAAGGATGCCAAGCAAATCCAATAGGTGCAAATATTATGAAAGCGGGAATACGACACGAATTCCAATCGCTTGTCCTAAACGCTCATAAAAACATGCCTTTGGCTTTGCAATGCGCTATTGCCGCTCATCATTCAAAGTTGTGCTTCGCTTACGAATACCGATGGTTGAACGAAGGTGTAGAACCTTTTTGGAAAGAAATCAGAAAAGAATCGAACCGCATTATCGAAAAAGGCTCGCTTGCTGAATCCGCAAAGAGTTTTTACGAATACGCAGGGCTTCGGGGTCTACTGCAATTGGCCGACCACAGGGCAAGCGCGAAAGAAGAAGGGAAAAAAGTCCCTGACATTAACTCTTTCGAGTACAAATTTCCTTATGCTGAAAAACGCGGTGTACAAGAACTAATAGAGAGTTATTGGAACAAGGACTTGCTTCTTGTTCGAGCACCTACTGGAGCAGGCAAAACCGATGCTTCCTTGCTATGGGCATCAAAACAAATAGAGAATAATCGAGCTGCACGTTTGATTATTGCAATGCCCACAAGGTTTACTTCCAATGCTTTAGCGATTAATGTGTCAGCAAGTCTCTCCGATACAGGATTATACCATTCAAGTGCTTGGTTCTCAAAACTCCAAAATGAGATTAACGAAGGTAACATGGACTATGACTATGCCAGCAAAGTCCATGAATTTGCAAGACTATTGGAGACACCAATAACAGTTTGTACCATAGACCATTTGCTGACCGCTTTGACATTGACCAGAGAAGACCACCATTTGATAGGCTTCAACCTTGCAAACTCTTGCCTTGTTATTGATGAAGCCGACTTTTACGATGATTTTACTTTGGCAAACATTCTGGTACTGTTAGAAATCCTTCACGAATTCAAAGTCCCAGTATTGATTATGAGTGCATCGTTGCCAGAATCATCCGTCAAAATGTATCAAAAATCAGGATACAAGATTAACGGAATCATTGAAGACAACTCAGACAACAAAAGAGAACGTTTTCAAGTGAAAAGCATTATCAAGTATGACGATTTAAACGACCTTGAAGACATCCTTTATCAGTGTATTGAAAAAAAGAATGCTATTATTTATGCAAATACAGTTGATAAGGCGACAAGTATTTATAACTGGTTTAATGAACAAAACTGTCCAGATATCAATCCAATACTCTATCATTCGAGATTCACCGAACCAGACAAAAAAAGAAAAGAAGACGAACTAATAGCCGCTTTAGGGAAAAAGGCTTGGGAAGAGAATCGTGCTAACGGCATTGCCATCTTGACCCAAATTGGTGAGATGAGCATTAACATAAGTGCTGATTTTATGATTTCTGACATTTGTCCGATTGACAGGCTTACACAACGAGCAGGAAGGCTGTGCCGATTTGATAAAAACAAGATTGGAGGATTACATATTATAATACCTCAAAAAAACGATGTCTTATACCCGGCACCTTATGGTTCTTTTGACTTAAAGGGGAAAAAATGGAAGCCTTGCGATGCTTTAATCCAAACAATTGAATTACTACGAACGCAAAGTTACTCAGCGCAAAAGTTGGTGGACTTAATCAATAGTGTTTATGCCAAAGATTTCAATTTCTCTGAATCAGCAATTACTAATGCCAAATTACTTAAGGAGCATTTCATTTATAATTGGTTAATCAATCCTCAACAAAAAATAGAGTCAGATGATGAAGAAACTATCTTCTGGAGAAGTCGAAACATTGATGCTTCAGAAACAGTTTTTGTTTCATCACCGCCACAAAAGTATTGGGACAAACTATCATTTCAAGCATGGAAAATTACAAACTCCATTGAATTACCAATATACATAGTAAAACAAGGCGAAAAAAAACATCGTATAGACACTTTTGAAGTGTTTGTCAAAGGTGATTCTGAAAAGATTAAAGTCATACGAGCTGGTTTTTATAATTATGAACTTGGCATTGACTTTAATGATGATGAGAACGATATTTTTTTATAATTAAATAAAGTCCATTATGCCCGACACCCAAGAAACCAATATCATCATCTACAACACCCTTGACTGCAAAGCCGCCGCGGCCCTATTTGACAAAGACGGGGAAATCGGGCTCAACCCAAAACATTTGGCAAAACTTTTTGCCACCTCTGTTCCCAATATCAATATACACATATCCAACATGTTGGTAAAAAAGGTTGGGCAAGGATTCAGTTATTAAGGTCTTTTTAATAACTGATCCCTGTGACAAAAGCTTTATAAATGCGCAAGAGGGCAATGTCAAACGAAAAAACATCAATTAATATGACCAAGATTAACGCAATAGAATGTCAGAACGTTGAGTTCAAACGAATTTGGAAAGATGAGTATTTGAAATGGATTTGCGGATTTGCAAATGCACAGGGGGCTGTGATGTGCTTCGGTGTGGATGACGAGGGGAATCTTTGTGGTTTACAGAATGCTAAACAATTGCTGGAGGACATTCCTAATAAGACAACCACTTCATTGGGATTGGTTGTTGATGTTGACCTACAAGAACAAGACGGGATGGACTATCTGAAAGTGACGATACCCCAAACAAACGTGCCTGTCAGCTATAAAGAGATGTTTTATTTGGCCGGTTTTATTGAGGCTTGGGGACGGGGCTATGAGATAATCCGTGATGCATTTGAGGCAGAGCATCTTGAAGTGCCAATGTTCGAGGAAGTCAGAGGTGGTGTGATGGCGACTATAAAAAGAGAAAAATTTATAGCTTTGCAGAATAAAGACAAAGTAGATGGTACTGCCTCAACTACGAAGAAAACTACGAAGAAAACTACGAAGAAAACTACGAAGAAAACTACGAAGAAAAAAGACTCTACAGTAGATAAGATACTACAAGCCATTCA
This sequence comes from uncultured Bacteroidales bacterium, assembly GCA_946407715.1. Next base: position 42,197 of record CAMJPH010000007.1, read on the forward strand.
AGAGAATCCTCAGGTTACCAACAAGCAATTAGCCGAACTGCTTGGACTTTCTATAGATGGCATCTATTGGAATATGAAAAAAATGCGTTCTAATGGTATCATTCGTCGAGTTGGTCCAGACAAAGGAGGATATTGGGAAATATTAAAATAAAAGCCCTATGCAAATCACCGGCACCCATTTCAACTACTATCAAGTTTGCCAACGAAAACTCTGGCTTTTCGCCAACGGCATCAACATGGAGCATACTTCCGACTTGGTGTATGCGGGCAAACTAATTCACGAGGAAAGTTACCCGCAAAGATCGGAACGCTATGAGGAAATTGAGATCGACGGCATCAAAGTGGACTATTACGATGCCAAACGGAAGGTGATCCACGAAATCAAGAAGTCCGACAAAGTGGAAAAGGCCCACGAGTGGCAGCTGAAGTATTATCTTTATGTGTTTGAGCGCAATGGCATCGAAAATGTCTCGGGAATATTGGAATACCCCAAGTTGCGGAAAACCAGCGAGATAATATTGAGCGATGTAGATAGGGAAATGATCCGCGAAATGGAATCTGAAATTGAGGAAATCATAAACGCAGAGGTATGCCCACCCCTTGAAAAGAAAGGAATCTGCAGGAATTGCAGCTATTTTGATTTTTGTTATTCTGGAGAGGAGGACGAGAAATGAAAAAGACCTATTATCTGTTTAATCCAGGAACGCTGGAGCGCAAGGACAACACCCTGAAATTCACGCCATTTGAAGAAGATGGCAACGGTGAAATGACAACTCCTGGGCAGCCACGCTACTTGCCGGTGGAAGACGTTTCCGAATTGTATGTCTTTGGCTCACTACGTGCCAACAGTGCCGTGTATAACTTTCTTGGACAAAAGGATATAGCCGTTCATTTTTTCGACTATTACGAAAATTATACAGGATCGTTCATGCCGAGGGACGGTCTGCTTTCTGGTCGTATGCTGCTGGCGCAGACCTCCGCTTATCAAAACAAAAAAAAGAGGGTCGCCATCGCCCAGAAATTCATTGAAGGGGCTTCGGCCAACATGCTCAAGAACCTTAATTACTATGACCGTCGCGGCAAGGAGTTGCAACCGTTCATCGAGAAAATCGAAGAACTTTCGCAGACAATCCCCTCCTCCACCGCTATTGACGAATTGATGGGGATTGAAGGCAACATCCGTATGACATACTATGATGCCTTTGACTTGATTCTGAACGACTTCCAAATGGAAGGGCGGAGCAAACGGCCTCCTAAGAACGAGGTTAATGCGTTGATCTCTTTCGGCAATATGATGTGCTATTCCCAATGTCTCCGCGCCATCCATCAAACCCAGCTGAACCCGACCATCAGTTATCTTCACACGCCGGGCGACAGGCGTTACTCGCTTTGTCTCGACATTTCCGAAATATTCAAACCGATCATCGTAGATCGAATAATATTCAAGGTGTTGAACAAGAAAGAGATACAGGAACGGCATTTTGACCGGAAACTGAACAGCTGCCTGTTGAACAATGAGGGCCGGAAAATTTTTGTCCGAAATTTTGAAGATAAGCTGAACGAGACGATCCAGCATCGGAAGTTGGGTCGGAAAGTGAGCTATAAGCACCTTATCAAGCTGGAATGTTATAAGTTGTGCAAACACTTGTTGGACATAGAAGAGTACAAACCTTTAAAAATGTGGTGGTAGCATGTACGTCATACTTGTTTACGATATAGGGGAAAAACGTGTCGGGAAAATGCTGAAACTGTGTCGTCAGTATCTGAATTGGATACAGAACTCCGTTTTCGAGGGGGATATCACGGAAGTGAAGCTGACCGAATTGAAATACAAGGCCAAAAGGATTATGGATATGGAGACGGATAGTTTGATCATTTTCAGCAGCGAGGCCACCAAATGGATGCAAAAGGAGGTGGTAGGTAACGAGCGTGCCAACACGGATGTGTTCCTGTGACAGGGTTGTCGTTGCCGGCAGAAAAACGCCCCTGAAACAACAACCCCAACAATCTCGTTCCTTGACATATTGAATATCAACAAATTCCAGAGTTGTCGAACCCCCATCATTTTTATATGATTTCACATTGACGATTTTTTTGTACTTTTGCCGTGCCGTTGGTTTCAGTTATCCACTTGAACATCAATCGGGTAACTTGCGTCAAAACAACGGCTTTTAATCGAACCATAAGGAATTGAAACAATCGTATCGTTATTAATGGCGCTGTTTTCAATAATCTTTTAATCGAACCATAAGGAATTGAAACATGACTATTCCGGTGCAGTTGTTGAATACTGACCTTGACTTTTAATCGAACCATAAGGAATTGAAACATCTTGACATCCCTGGTAGTGGTACCGCTATTGGCTTTTAATCGAACCATAAGGAATTGAAACAAGACATATATGGAATCCAACAGAGACAAAGACTTGGATCTTTTAATCGAACCATAAGGAATTGAAACAAAAAAACCCCGGGGAGTAATTCCCCGGGGAAACGCTTTTAATCGAACCATAAGGAATTGAAACTCAACGCCCTCATCGCCGCCATCACCGACGATGCACTTTTAATCGAACCATAAGGAATTGAAACCTCTTCCAAATCCTCACAAACTCTTCATGTAAATCAAGCTTTTAATCGAACCATAAGGAATTGAAACTGAGAAAAAATTATTGTCTGCAATTGCAAACATTCACTTTTAATCGAACCATAAGGAATTGAAACGCTGCACCGCCGTGCAGGTACGCCAGGGCAAATACCCTTTTAATCGAACCATAAGGAATTGAAACCAGAGCAAATCAATAATTTATCTGTCATGAATTGTTTGACTTTTAATCGAACCATAAGGAATTGAAACGAAGGAAACACCTACTCTCGCATATACTATACTCTCGACTTTTAATCGAACCATAAGGAATTGAAACAACAATGCCGGCGAAATCCGATACACGACCGACGGCAGCTTTTAATCGAACCATAAGGAATTGAAACAACACGAACGTGACAGCTTTGACGATTTCCTCGACCTTTTAATCGAACCATAAGGAATTGAAACGAATATAATTCTTCAAGTTACGGCGGTACAGATACCGCTTTTAATCGAACCATAAGGAATTGAAACAGTTGTTTGTAAGAAAAAGTATCGAAGTTGTATCACTTTTAATCGAACCATAAGGAATTGAAACACGGGAAACCGACATCGACATCAGTCCGGGAAAACTCTTTTAATCGAACCATAAGGAATTGAAACATAATAAATTAACAGATATGAAGAAATTTATCAACGCTTTTAATCGAACCATAAGGAATTGAAACTTACGTCGGACTGTTCTTGCATCCCGGGCCTCAGGAATCTTTTAATCGAACCATAAGGAATTGAAACAATATGGCTACTCGGACGAACGTCCCGACTACGGTCCCTTTTAATCGAACCATAAGGAATTGAAACAACGTATGAAAGAGATAAAACAAGAGACTGACAGACCCTTTTAATCGAACCATAAGGAATTGAAACTATCGTCGAACGGGACCCACTCTGAAAGCGTTTCAACTTTTAATCGAACCATAAGGAATTGAAACTAAAGAAAGGAATACAAACGATGATCTGGACGATCGGCTTTTAATCGAACCATAAGGAATTGAAACTGATAAAGTCACGGATTTTCTCTATCTGGGACTTTACTTTTAATCGAACCATAAGGAATTGAAACTTGATGGCGGTACTTTTGTAATCCCTCGCTATTATCTTTTAATCGAACCATAAGGAATTGAAACAGAATATTCAAATCAAGTTGTTTTTCTTAGACTTTAACTTTTAATCGAACCATAAGGAATTGAAACATATGACAGACATATCCGCTTCCAGCTGCTTGAACAACCTTTTAATCGAACCATAAGGAATTGAAACCACACTATATACAACCGTTTCCACTTTTTTATAGGTCTTTTAATCGAACCATAAGGAATTGAAACTTTGTAAATCACGGCCGGCGAACCGGATATGTATGCTTTTAATCGAACCATAAGGAATTGAAACTACTCCGCTGTGACGAACGTCAGAGCAAGTTTGTCATCCTTTTAATCGAACCATAAGGAATTGAAACAAGAATCCTGGAACGGAAAGACATACAGCGATGTCTTTTAATCGAACCATAAGGAATTGAAACTACTGAGACATGTAAGCAAAATCCACATCCCAGTCACTTTTAATCGAACCATAAGGAATTGAAACTACTCAGCCGCGAGACGCTCAGCAGGAGTGAAACCAGACTTTTAATCGAACCATAAGGAATTGAAACCGTATATAGGAGTGAAGAGCAGGGTTGAGAACTCTTCCTTTTAATCGAACCATAAGGAATTGAAACTTCACCAGCGGCAGGTACAACCGCGACAGAATCCGAATCTTTTAATCGAACCATAAGGAATTGAAACAGAAATGGCATTTAAATATACTGATTTTTATAATCGCCTTTTAATCGAACCATAAGGAATTGAAACTCTTTGTCGATAGATAAATAATTCACACCTGCATCGCTTTTAATCGAACCATAAGGAATTGAAACATGTTCAAATAATTTGTATTCGCTTGAAGAAGTTCCTTTTAATCGAACCATAAGGAATTGAAACAAATATGCGAGATTTGAACGCGGTGCGACAAAAACCCTTTTAATCGAACCATAAGGAATTGAAACTGGTCTGCGTCCGGCTAAGCAGCTCACAACGGCAGCTCTTTTAATCGAACCATAAGGAATTGAAACATCAGTTCTATAGCCTGAAGGATACGGGCATCACGGCTTTTAATCGAACCATAAGGAATTGAAACAATAATGATTCTAAGAACAAGCTTTCGTTCAAGGCCTTTTAATCGAACCATAAGGAATTGAAACTCTCGTGATAATCTTTATAAGGTTTTTCGTCTTAACTTTTAATCGAACCATAAGGAATTGAAACGTGGAAACTGACGCAGCTGCCGGAGCTGCTGCCGTCTCCTTTTAATCGAACCATAAGGAATTGAAACGTCCGTCGAAGGTCGTCGGCACGTTGAGTCCGAAGGAGCTTTTAATCGAACCATAAGGAATTGAAACCCTTTGAAAGCATTAAACGCAGACAAACCAGTATTGCTTTTAATCGAACCATAAGGAATTGAAACGAAAAAGTATTCAAAAGCAACAATTTCAGCAAGAACTTTTAATCGAACCATAAGGAATTGAAACACGCTTATAGGACTGTCCAAACATGTCGCTTGCTCCTTTTAATCGAACCATAAGGAATTGAAACTGTGTAATCCTTTAACCATCCCATTTTCTGCGCCCTCTTTTAATCGAACCATAAGGAATTGAAACAGCAGAGCCGGGTGATTGACTCCCTGTTGACCATCCCTTTTAATCGAACCATAAGGAATTGAAACCAGGAGGTCTCACCTCACGGGTGGACAACGCCGACTTTTAATCGAACCATAAGGAATTGAAACATGGAATAGTCCGTTAGTTCATTTTTACCGAACAACTTTTAATCGAACCATAAGGAATTGAAACGCGATAAGTCTTATCACTCACACGAATTTTTCATGCGCTTTTAATCGAACCATAAGGAATTGAAACCGTCAGATTGTCGAGCAGTTCGCAAGCGGTGAGCTCTTTTAATCGAACCATAAGGAATTGAAACTCATTTCGACAACTGCATTGCGAATGTAAATACGTTCTTTTAATCGAACCATAAGGAATTGAAACACGTTCGAAGGTAAATTGCCCGTCATTGCAACATTCCTTTTAATCGAACCATAAGGAATTGAAACTACGGTCGAAGACCTGGATCTGGATGTTGCTGACGGGCCTTTTAATCGAACCATAAGGAATTGAAACTCCTAAGCTCGTCAATAACAAAAAAACCTTTCAGACTTTTAATCGAACCATAAGGAATTGAAACTGGTAATGCGGGCGAAAAGTAGTTGTACCGTACTCCTTTTAATCGAACCATAAGGAATTGAAACTGAATATCGGCAATGCTGTTCAGCAGCACAATCTGCTTTTAATCGAACCATAAGGAATTGAAACTATTCAGACACAACTTCGGAGAAAACACGGGTGCATACACTTTTAATCGAACCATAAGGAATTGAAACATTCTTAGATTGCCGTAGTTTTTTCATTGTTCCCCCTTTTAATCGAACCATAAGGAATTGAAACTTGTTATCAATAGAAAGATAACAATAACCTGCATCTTTTAATCGAACCATAAGGAATTGAAACAGCCTCATGTTGAACATATCTTGAGCTTGCAAATAACTTTTAATCGAACCATAAGGAATTGAAACTCGTGAGACTTCACAAGAGCGGTCTGGTTAATAACTTTTAATCGAACCATAAGGAATTGAAACATGTTACCTTTGAGCTCGTTTGGAACGAGGTTGCAACTTTTAATCGAACCATAAGGAATTGAAACCGTAAAAATGAACTGATTTTTTTTTCAACAACACTTTTAATCGAACCATAAGGAATTGAAACTCACCTTTGGAAGTCACAATCACATCACCAGACCCCTTTTAATCGAACCATAAGGAATTGAAACAAGATAATAAAGTGGGTCAACACCGGGAATGCGGAGACTTTTAATCGAACCATAAGGAATTGAAACCAAAAAACAAGCTACAAACACAACAAACAAAAGTACCTTTTAATCGAACCATAAGGAATTGAAACAGTCTAAAGAGCTTGAAGAGAAGAAGATAACTCTCAAACTTTTAATCGAACCATAAGGAATTGAAACACGGTACCATCGGCGAGGTGTATCTGTACCAGGGCCTTTTAATCGAACCATAAGGAATTGAAACCAAGATGCAATAATATAATTTACGTTTCGCAAGCTCTTCTTACCCCGCTTGCAGTAGGGATTTCAGATTTACCACTTT
>CAMJPH010000008.1 GCA_946407715.1 uncultured Bacteroidales bacterium
AGAAGGGATTGATCCTCGTCGATACCAAGTACGAGTTCGGCAAGGCCGACGACAAGATCTACCTCATCGATGAAATCCACACCCCCGACTCCTCCCGCTACTTCTACGCGCAGGGCTACGAAGAGCAGTTCGCCAAAGGGCTGCCGCAGAAGCAGTTGTCGAAGGAATTCGTGCGCGAGTGGCTGATGGCCAACGGCTTCCAGGGCCAGGAAGGCCAGCAAGTGCCCGAAATGACCGAAGAGGTCGTCAACGGCATCACCAACCGCTACATCGAGCTCTACGAGCACATCACCGGCGAAAAATTCGTCCCCGCCCCCGCCGACAACGTGGAGCAACGAATTTATGACAATGTGATGGGCTGGCTGAGTAATAGACGTTAGACTTGGACGTAAGGCGTGGTAACAAACAACCCCAACGTCTCACGTCTTAAGTCTTAAGTCTTAAGTCTCATCAGAGGCTTCAATAACCTATAACCCATAACCATTAAAAAGAATGAAATACGTCATCATAGGCGGAGTCGCCGGCGGAGCATCGGCGGCCGCACGACTTAGAAGACTGAACGAAGATGCCGAAATCATCGTGTTCGAGAAGGGCGAGTACATCTCGTACGCCAATTGCGGTATGCCCTACTATATCGGCAACACCATCGAAGACCGGAAGCGGCTGTTCGTGCAGACACCCGTGTCTTTTGGCAACCGTTACGATGTGGACGTCAGAACGTTGCAGGAAGTGATGGCCATCGACCGCGAGGCACACACTGTGGAGGTCAAGAACCTGCGCAACGGCAAGACTTACACCGAGGACTACGACATCCTCCTGCTGTCGCCCGGTGCCGAACCAGTGATCCCCGAACTGTCCGGCATTCACAGCGAGAAGATCTTCACCCTGCGCAGCGTCAGCGACTGCGACAAAATCAAGATGCAAGCCATTGAATCTCTGAAAGATAACGCAAAAGCAGTCATTATTGGAGGCGGCTTCATCGGGTTGGAGATGGCGGAAAACCTGCATAAAATCGGTTACCAGATTACCGTGGTGGAGAAAGCCGACCATATCCTCACGCCAGTGGACGAACCTATCGCGGCCATCGCGGAGAAGCATCTGAAAGACAAGGGCGTGCAGCTGATTACTGGTAACGGCATCAGCGGGTTTGAGGAAAACGGCGACCAGCTGACTGTCTGTTTAGAAGACGGGCAGAAGTTGAACTGCGACCTCGCGGTGCTGAGCATCGGCGTGCGTCCGAACACGGCATTGGCCGAAGCCGCCGGTCTGGAAATCGGCCGGGGCATCAAGGTCAACGAGTACTTGCAGACCTCCGACGAGCGCATCTTCGCGGTGGGCGACGCCATCGAGTTCCCGCACCCTGTGACGGGAATTCCGTACTGCAACTTCCTTGCGGGTCCCGCGAACGCGCAGGCCCGTATCGCCGCCATGAACATGGTCTATCCCGAAAGCGTGGTCTATCAGGGTTCTGTGAGTACCGCCATCGCCAAGATTTTCGACTTGGCCGTGGCTTCCACTGGACTGAACGAGGCGGCTTTGCAACGGGCGAACCTCGCCTACGAGACCGTCATCGTACACCCGGCCGCGCACGCCACCTACTATCCCGGCAGCACCCCGATGTCACTGAAGCTGAACTTCTCCATGGAGGACGGCACCATTTACGGTGCCCAGACCATCGGTATGCAAAACATTGACAAACAGATTGATACTATCTCCCTATTGCTCAAGCACCACGGCACCATCTTCGACCTCGTGAACAGCGAGCACAGCTACGCGCCGCCGTTCGGGTCCGCCAAGAGTCCCGTGATGTTCGCAGGCATGGTGGCCGAAAACATCTTCGCCCACCTGATGAACCCGATTCACGTGCGCCAGCTGGACGAGATGATCGACAACAAAGAGGACTTCTTCCTCTTGGATGTCCGCGAACTACCTGAGTACAAGAACGGTACCATTGAAGGAGCCACCCGTTACTCCGTGGACGAGCTGCGCGAGTTCTTGGAGGAAATCCCGGAAGGGAAGAAAATCGTCGTCTTCTGCGAGGTCGGCCTCCGCGGCTATGTCGCCTCCCGCATCCTCATGCAGAACGGATTTGAGGAGGTGTACAATCTGATTGGGGGGATGAGGACGTATAGGCTGATTGGGCGGCATAATGTTATTAAGAACTAAGACTTAAGACTTGAGACTTTGGACTAACACTATTGCCTGTTGCCTATTGCCTGTTGCCTGTTCACTAATCACTAAAAAAGATAATAAACAATAAAAAACATACCAAAATGAAAAAACACCAAATTTCAACCAAGTTTCTCAGCATTGAGAAAGTATCGAAAATCATTGAGCACAAACAGAAAATCGAACTGTCAGAAGAGGCGATTGCAGCGGTGAAGAAGTGCCGCGACTATCTGGACACCAAGGCTGCCAAGAGTGCAGAACCCATCTACGGTGTAACCACCGGCTTCGGCTCGCTCTGCAACAAGCACATTTCCCCGGAGGACCTCTCCACCCTCCAGCGCAACCTTGTCATCTCTCACGCGTGCGGCGTGGGCGAGGAGGTACCGCAGGAAATCGTGCAACTCATGCTGCTCATGAAAATCCAGTCGCTGTCATACGGCCACTCCGGTGTGCAGCTTGACACCATCCAACGACTGGTGGATTTCTACAACAAGGGAGTATATCCTGTTGTGTATCAACAAGGTTCCCTCGGTGCTTCCGGCGACTTGGCACCGTTGGCGCACCTCTCGTTGCCCATCATCGGCATGGGTGAGGTTTATTACCGCAACAAGAAATACTCCGCCGCCGAAATCAACGAAAAGTTCGGCTGGGAACCCATCACGCTGAAATCCAAAGAGGGTCTCGCGCTGCTCAACGGCACGCAGTTCATGAGCTCCTACGCCGTCTGGTTGCTGATGAAGGCCCGCAAGCTCAGCTGGCTCGCCGACATCATCGGTGCCATCTCCTTGGAGGCTTTCGACGGTCGCATCGAGCCGTTCAACATGCTCGTGCACCTCGTGCGCCCGCACGCCGGACAAATCACCACGGCTGCCCATATCTCGCAACTGCTTGAGGGTTCGGAGATTATCGCCCAGCACAAGGAGCACGTGCAGGATCCCTATTCCTTCCGCTGCATGCCGCAGGTACACGGTGCGTCCAAAGACGCCATCGAGCACGTGCAGAACGTGGTGGAGACCGAAATCAACTCCGTCACCGACAATCCGACGGTGTTCCCCGACGAGGATATCATCGTCAGCGCGGGCAACTTCCACGGTCAGCCGTTGGCATTGGTTTTGGACTTCCTCTCCATCGCCATGGCGGAACTCGGAAACATCTCCGAACGTCGTATCTATCAACTGATTAGCGGCAAGCGCGGACTGCCGTCTTTCCTTGTGAAGAACCCTGGCCTCAACTCTGGCTTCATGATTCCGCAATATGCTGCCGCCTCCATCGTGAACCAGAACAAGGCCTTCACGATGCCCTGCTCCACTGACTCCATCGAGTCTTCACAAGGTCAGGAAGACCACGTGAGTATGGGCGCGAATGCCGCCACGAAGTGCTATCTCGTAGTCAATAACGTGGAGAAAATCCTCGGCATCGAACTGTTCAACGCCGCCCAAGCTCTGGACTTCCGCAAACCGCTGAAGAGCTCTGAATTCATCGAGGAGTTCGTGAAAATCTATCGCGATTACGTGCCGTTCGTAGAGAACGACACCTACATGCACGAACTAATCCAGAAGTCCATCGACTTCATCAAGGGCGTGCGGGTGGTGATGTAACATTAACTTAGACTTAAACTTAGACTTAGACTTAAACTTAGACTTAAACATAGACTATAGCCAAAGTCATAGTCTATGTTTAAGTCATTAGCCTAAGTTAATATTTGCAAACAAAACACGTATTTACGATGAAAAAGTTAAGTATCTGCATTATGGTTTTCGTCTTCGCACTCGTTACGACAGGCTGTCGGCGCGAGCCGAAATATTCGGAAGTTCCGCACATCGAGTTCGTTTCGTTGGAGAAGATTGAGAACGGCACCGGGCACGACAGCCAGGCGGAACTGACCATCTATTTCCAAGATGGTGACGGGGATATTGGGTTGGATGAAACAGACCGAAATCCGGTTTTCGCCGTTGATTCCCCATACTACTACAACTTTTTCATCCATCTATACGAAAAGCAGGATGGGGAATGGGTGGAGTTGGAATTGCCCACGCCGCTGCATTCCCGCATCCCGCATCTCAGCGATGACGTGCCGGAATCCATCGAAGGCAAGTTGTCCATCGTCACGTTCATCAACAATCCATATTCCACGTATGACACGGTGCGGCTCTCCTGTTTCCTTGTGGACCGCGCCCTGCATCACAGTGACACTATTATCACCCCTGAAATAATCGTAAAAAAATGAAAATAACAGACAAAGTTAAAGAACTGATAGCATTGACGTTACGCGAAGACATCGGTAATGGCGACCATTCTTCGCTTTCGTGCATCCCTGCAGAAGCGCAAGGTGACATGAAGCTGCTCATCAAGCAAGACGGCGTTCTTGCCGGGGTTGATGTAGCCCGCGAGGTACTGCGTCAAGTCGATGAAAACATCCGCATGGAGTTGCTGCTCCCCGACGGCACTTTGGTGCATACGGGCGACATCGCTTTCACCCTGCACGGCTCTTCACGCAACATGTTGACAGCGGAACGAACCCTTCTCAACTTCATGCAACGCATGAGCGGAATCGCCACCACAACTCGCGAATATGTTGATTTGGTGAAAGATACGAACGTCACTCTGCTCGACACGCGCAAAACGACTCCCAACATGCGCATTTTTGAAAAATACGCCGTGACGGTCGGCGGGGCACAGAACCACCGTTTCGGACTCTATGACATGATGATGCTCAAAGACAACCATATCGACTTCGCCGGCGGGATTGAAAAGGCCATTGACGCTGCCAATAAATATCTGAAAGACAACAATATGCAGCTCAATATCGAGATTGAGACCCGCAGTTTGGAGGATGTTCAGCGCGTGCTGGATCACGGCGGGGTACAGCGCATCATGTTCGACAATTTCACTCCGGACATGATCCGCGAAGGCGTAAAAATGGTCGATCACCGTATGGAAACCGAGGCCTCTGGCGGCATCGTGAAGGAAACCCTGCACGACTACGCCGTTACCGGGGTAGATTTCATCTCCGTCGGCGCGTTCACCCACCAGATCAAAAGCTTAGACATGAGCCTCAAGGCGATATAATATTGACCATTCTCAGGGTTGCGGCCTGCGGCCTTACCCTGGGTTACCGAGCTCTTGCCCCTATCGGGGCTGCTTAATGAATATCTATTGATAATATTATTTGTTGACGATGAAACGATTTTTCCGATACGCGAGACTGAAATTCCGGCAATGGAGCAATGATCTGGAACGTGTTCCAGGTTTCGGAAAGGTTGTGGCGAAATCGAAAACCATGACGCTTCCCGGACTGATGAAGGTGCCGCTTTACGACGTGATGCGGTTCTTCGGACAGTCGCTGAGCAAGGGGGTGGTCTTCCAGCGCGCCGCCGCTATCACCTACCGTGTTTTCGTCGCCGTGATCCCCATGATTATCGCTCTCTTCTCCGCCATCGCCTTTTTCGGGGAGGATTTCCAAAACACCATCATCTCCCTGTTGGAATCTGTCGTGCCCCCTTACGTTTGGCCTTCCGTGTCTGGAATGATCACCGATGTGGTGATGCGCCAAAACGGCACACTGTCGTCGTTCATGCTTGTCATTGGTATCTATTTCACTATCGTCTGCATCAACGGCATTTTGGTGGCTATGACCTCGTCGTATTACACCGATGTGAAGCGCAACATCTTCGATCAGATTGTGCTCAGCGCCGGACTCATGTTTCTCACTTTCATCATTATCGTGGTAGTGGCAGCCTTTTTCATTCTGGCATCGCTGGCCGTCCGATACGTCCACACTAATTTCGTCAACAATCCGCTCATATACTCTTTTGTGGTTCATTTCCTCAAATGGGTGTTAGTGTATGCCGCCGTCTATTTCCTGATTAGCATTTTCTATTATCTGGCACCGGTTAAACGCGGCGACTACAAATTCTTCTCCGCAGGATCTTCCACCTGCACCATATTGTTGGTGGTACTGCTTTGGTTTCTCAACATCTACTTCTCCAATTTCGACAGCTACAACTTAATATACGGCTCTTTGGGTGCTGTTTTCGCCATTCTGCTGTGGATTAACTGGAGTGCCGCCATCTTTCTCATCTGCTACGACCTCAACGTCAGCATTGCAAAAGCGAAAAATGAAAATAAAAAACTGAGTGATCAGTTGGAACAGAACACTTTGGAATTTCAAAACAAGAATAAAGAATAAGAATTATGGACTTTGATTCAATATTATATATTATACTCATTTTGGGCAGCATTTTGTGGTCTGTCGTCAAATCGTTCAAAAAAGACGAGGTGGAACGTCAGGTAAAAAAGAACCGAAGTGGGCGGCCGATTATAGTTGAAGGGGCCGATGTACAAGAAGAGGTGCAGCCGCAAAGGAGGGCGAGAGTTGCCCCACAGCCCGGACAAAACAACGAATATTTCTCATACGAGACGATGAGCGATCGCGATTTTGAGCAGGCATTCGCCCAAAATATGGAAGAGGAGACAGGCACACCCGTTCAAACAAGCACTGATTCTAAGATCAATCTTACCATGGACGAGGAGGAGGTATATAAAGGGGTGGTATGGTCGGAGATTCTGAAACGGAAGTATTAAGACTTAGGACTTAGGACTCGAGACTTAGGACTAGTTCACAGTCTAAAGACAAAAGTCCAACAAAAAAAGGAAAGCCTCGACGACTTTCCTTTTTTATAGCGTAATTGACAAAAAGGAACTATTGTCTGAAAGTGACGGGCACTTGATAGAAACAGCGGACGGGCTTGCCCATGTTCTTACCGGGTTTCCATTTCGGCATGGCCATGACACCGCGGACAGCTTCCTTGTCACATTCGGGGAACAACGGAACTTTGACCTTGGCGTTACTGACGCGACCGTCTTTCTCGACAACGAACTCAATCAGCACGGTGCCGGTGATACCGTTGTTACGGGCAACTTCCGGATATTGGATTTCGCGGGTCAAGAATGCGTTGAGGGCTTCGGGACCGCCAGGAAATTCCGGCATTTCTTCCGTAAACATCATCGGAGGTTCCTCTTCGGCAGTTTCTTCCACAATGGTGATTTCTCCCTCGGTAATGTCCTCGATCACCTCGTCTTCATTAAATTCAACGTCAAAAGACAGATCGGTGCTGACTTTAATATTGTCTTCCACAATATTCAGCACGACTTCCTGTTGTTGCTGTTGAGGTTCTGGCGGGGGCGGAGGGGTTTGGTCGGTGGCAATGACATCATCATCGACAACAGTGATGAAATCATCATCCTGCATCTCAAATGCAGGAGCCTTATCCTCGTTGGCGAAAAGCTCGAAACCGGCGTAGATAAGACCCAAAACCACGGCAAATCCGACAAGAAGGAACAAACCGCGCTTGTTTTCCAAGTTTCCTTTGTCTGTTTTCTTTGCGATCATAACTCTATGTTTTAACGTTAAAATACAATTTTATTTGGTCAGCAAAAATACTCTTTTTTTGAATACAAACGTCAGCTGTTGAAAAAATATTGTACAAAACATAATCTATGTCTATTTCACTTCTGGCACAGGATAGTATTCGTAAGCACCGATGTCAGGCATGCCATTGCGCGGGCGCCCGAGGATATCGGTGGTGATGCCCAAGCCCTCCATGCCCGCGTCCACCGCCGGGGATGTCTCTTCAATGTTATAGTTCTGGCCGTATGTGGCGATGAACTTAGGATTGCTGTTGAAACAGTTGACAAAATGAGCGTTGTTAATGGAATCCTTCCTTACAATACAGTTGTGGAACGTATAGTTCAATGCTGCGCCGCTTTTTGTACCTGTTCCGAACTCATTTTCCAACGCCCCATAGATGATGCAGTTATTGAACGTGGCGTTAGCATCACCGAGATATGTCACGGTAACTATTTCTCCGCCAATTGATTGTGTTTTGTCAAAGTTGTTTGTGATGGCCACGGCTGGAGATCTGCGGGCCGATTGGGTGAAATAGTTCGCCACTGTCACATGGTTGAGGGTGAAATCCCCAACCATCAGAGCAAGACTGTATTGTCCGTTGTTGCTGACTTGGCAGTTATTCATCTCCAAAACAGCGCCTTCCGCCCGGACACCCATCACTTGGTTGTTTTGAATCACGGAATTATTGATAATGGTTTTGTTGCCCGTGAACTCTTCAAGTGATTCTAAATGGATGCCGTACGATGAATTGGAGATGATGGCGTTCTCGATGAGGTTGTCCTCGTTGCCCTCATTGATCCATAAGGCATTCCACTGGGCGTAGTCGTTGGCGAAGAATGGTTCCAAACGGTCGCCGGTGATTGTGACGGGTTGTTCTAACGTGCCGTTTATGTGGATGTTGCCATAGCGATAGACCCAGATGCCACCGCCGCCGTGTACATACACCTTTGTGCCTGGATCAATGGTAAGTTTGCCGAGTGAATCAACTACCGCCCAGCCGTAGATTACCCACGGTTTGTCATTGGTCCAGTGTACATGCTCGTGTGCGTGTGCGACAATACGGTAGGGCATTGATGAGGAACCGTGATTGGGGACGATAAAGTGCGCATCCTGACCAAAAGCCACTAACTGCACCGTTTGCGTACAATTTTTTTGGTAAAACATTATCGAATCGGTCACTAAGTAGGGGAGGTTTTGGTCGGTAGGGTTGATATTGACCTTCACGAAGACGAAGATGCTGTCGTGCGCGGGAATCTCCACGCCGCGAAATTCCGTGCCCGCCACGCCATCGACGTTGATGCTGTAGTAGGACTGCTTGCCACCGGCCAGCGCGATGTCAACCTCCACAGGTACACCCGTTGTGTTGCGCACTGTGAATGTGCGCGTGCTCGATGTGACGGTGGTGAATACCGTGTCGAACAGCACCGTGTCGGCCGAGAACTCGAGTTTCGCCCCGTCGATGTTATTGTTGCGGTGGCAACTGGGCATAGTGATGACCAGTGCTATCGCCAGTGTTATGTATGTTATGGATATAATTGTTTTTTTCATTCTTAGTAATGTCCTAATTGTCTTTTATTGTACTATCCCCACACTGTGGCTTCGCCTTATATGGGGTTATTTGCACTTCGTGCGTCTTGTCCCTTCGGGACTGCTCAAGGAATTATGTTTAATTATATTGGGGTTTTTCGTTACATCATTTTTCATCTATTCATCGGCATTCATCGGCATTCATCGTCTCATCGTTCCATAACGCACTTCTGTCAAAAATAGTGCATTCGCAGGGACAGAAGTTTTCGCTGCACATCTATCTTTTTGGTTGATAATATCTTGAAAATCTTCAACCGAGAGTTTTCCGAAACCGACCTCCAGCAGGGTACCTACTAACGCCCTCACCATGTTGCGCAAGAAGCGGTTGGCTGTGACCGTGAAGATGAGCTCGTCCTCCACGCGCTCCCAGTGTGCTTCCGTGACATGGCAGATGAAATTGTTGACCTGCGTATGTACTTTCGAGAAACTGGTAAAATCCTCGTTTTGAAGTAATAACGCCGCCGCCTCATTCATTTTATCCACATCAATGGCACGATGGCAATGGTAGGTAAACTGGAGTTTGAAAGGGTTTTTGCTGGTGCAGACATGATACTGATAGGTGCGGCTTTCGGCATCGAAACGGGCATGTCTGTTTAGCGCCACCTCGAACAGGTCGAAGATGACAATTTCCCGGGGCAGAAAATTGTTAAGTTTGTGGACTAACTGTCGGCATTCGTCGGGAGAGAGATGCTTTTCGGTGTCGAAGTGGGCATAGTAGGAGCTTGCATGTACACCGGTGTCGGTGCGCCCGCACCCAGTGATGGCCACGCGAGGTTCGTGCAGCAGTAACGACAAACAATTCTCCAAAGTTTCCTGCACAGAAGGATACCCTGGCTGTATTTGCCAGCCGAAGAACGCGGAACCATTGTAAGCCAGATGTAGGAAATAGCGCATCATCTTTGATTTTCGGCCGCAAAAATAAACAAAAAACAATTAGGTAGTACCACACACATCCTTTGATTATGCAGCATTAAATAAAATTTCCATGCGATATTCGCAAAACTTTTTTATTTTTGCCGTTTTATGAAGCAAGTTGTAATATGTTGAAATTAGCGGTTGTCATTCTGAACTGGAACGGGAAGAATTTTTTGGAGCAGTTTTTGCCCATCCTGCTGAAAACACTCCCTGATTATGCGGAGGCAGTGGTGTGCGACAACGCCTCGACGGATGATTCCGTTGCGTTCATGCAATCGAATTTCCCGCAGGTACGATTGCTTCAAAACGAACGTAATGAAGGTTTCGCCCGAGGATACAACCTTGCTCTTGAACGGGTTGAGGCCAAATACTATTGTCTTCTTAATTCCGACATAGAGGTTACTGATGGTTGGGTGGAGCCTGTGATTGAACAGATGGACGCCAACGAGAAAATTGCGGCGGTGCAGCCCAAACTGCTTTCCTATTATCGCCGTGACGAATTTGAATATGCTGGCGCAAGTGGTGGGTTCATAGACAAATATGGCTATCCGTTTTGCCGAGGGCGTTTGTTTGGCAATGTGGAGAAGGACAAGGGACAGTATGACACGGAGGCGGACGTTTTCTGGGCTACAGGCGCGGCGATGTTCGTCCGCAGTGATGTCTATCGCACGATGGGCGGGCTTGATGACGATTTTTTCGCCCACATGGAGGAGATAGATTTTTGCTGGCGAATTAAGAATCTCGGCTATAAAATAAAGGTTAACCCAGCTTCAGTAGTCTATCATATCGGTGGGGGCACGCTGCCCAAGAACAACCCTATGAAGACGTTCCTGAATTTCAGGAACAGTCTCTATTTACTGATAAAAAACCTGCCGGATGAACGGCTGAAACCGACACTCATTCTTCGTTTCTTCCTCGACCAGGTGGCAGCGTTTTCTTTCCTCGCACAGGGGCATGTCAGGGATTTCGCTGCCGTTTACAAAGCTATATTTACATTTGCCCGAACCTACAAGCGGTATCTGGCCAAGCGCAACACGTTGCCGAAACTTGCTTTCCAAGACTGCTATCCCGAGTCGGTCGTGAAATTGTATTATCTGAAAAGAAAGAAAATTTTTAACGGAAAAACATTTGAGTAGTACTGAAATATGGAAATTTTCGCTCAGTTTTATCATTATTTGCTGCCTGTAATGACGATCTTGGGGGTGCTGGTTTTTATCACCCTTCAGTTTGTCACCCCTGCCTACGGTATGACTTTCAATAACCGCTGGGGAATGTCGGTTCGCAGCAATTTAGGATGGTTCATCATGGAATGTCCTGTTTTTTTCACTATGCTGGTGCTCTATTTCATCTCGTTGGCTAACAATGTGAAGCCATTTAACATCGTGACTTGCGTGATGTTCGTTTTTTTCCAGTTCCATTATTTCCAGCGGTCGTTCATTTTCCCGCTTTTGATGAAAGGACAGAGCAAAATGCCGTTATCCATCATCATTACCGGGGCGACATTTAACACGTTCAATGCTATTATGCAGGGAGGGTGGCTCTTTTTCTTTTCGCCGGCGGACGCTTACCCCATCAGCTGGTTTTGGTCGCCGCAGTTCATTTTCGGAACAGCACTCTTCCTTTTCGGAATGGTGGTTAATATCTATGCTGACCGTGTGATTCGCGACTTGCGCACTGATGTTACCGATAACAACTACTATCTTCCTCACGGTTGGATGTTCCGCAAAATCAGTTCCGCCAACTATTTCGGGGAAATTTTGGAATGGGCGGGCTTTGCCATCCTCACATGGTCGGTGTCGGGTGCGGTGTTCCTTCTGTGGAGCATGGCCAACATTGTCCCGCGTTCCAAAGCCGTCTATGAACGTTACACCCAATTCTTCGGTGAGGAATTTACTTCGCTGAAACGGTATAAGATTTTTCCGTATATTTATTAGCTGTCAACGGTCGTATTTTGGTTCGGTTTTTTTCCGTCGAGCTCAATATTTGGATAGATTTACCGCGTTTCCGTCAGCTGTGCGGCAGCGGCATAGGGTGAAATCTGCTTGGACTGGATAAGCGGAAGCAGTTCCTCGATTTTCGTCTGTGTGGCTTCGTTGTTATAGAATCGGTTATGTAAGGTGTATTCTATCCAATGATAGAAAATATTGATTAGCTGTTCGTTACGGGTTCTTTCAAAGCTGCCGTTTCCTTTGGTGAGCGTAACGAAATCCTGAATAATCTGCCATACCTTGTCCAACGCGAACCCTTCCCGAGCAGAACAGACCTCAACAGGCACGTCCCAGCCGTTGTCGTTTTTCGGGAACAGTTTCAGAGCCGCGCGGTATTGCGATGCCGCACCTTTCGCCTTGGGCAAATTGTCGCCATCAGCCTTGTTAATCACCAGCGTGTCAGCCATTTCCATAATACCGCGCTTAATGCCTTGCAGCTCGTCTCCGGCACCCGCCAACATTAGCAAGAGGAAGAAATCGACCATGGACTTGACCACGGTCTCCGACTGCCCCACCCCGACGGTTTCCACAATGATGATGTCGAAGCCGGCAGCCTCACACAGGATGATGGACTCGCGGGTCTTGCGGGCCACGCCGCCTAAAGCGGATCCCGACGGCGAAGGCCGGATGAACGCGTTCGGATCAACGGAAAGCGTCTCCATACGCGTTTTGTCACCGAGAATACTCCCCTTGGTACGCTCACTCGACGGGTCTATGGCTAAAACTGCCAATTTATGTCCTTGCGCGGTCAGCATTCCGCCAAACGACTCGATGAACGTACTTTTGCCCACACCCGGCACGCCTGTGATACCGATGCGCAACGAGTTCCCCGAATGCGGAAGACAACGTTCGATAATTGTCTGGGCTATCGCGATATGCGCCGGATTCTCACTCTCAATCATGGTGATGGCACGGCTGAGAATGGTACGGTCGCCGTCCAAAATCCCTTTCACGTAATCGTCCACGGTCAACTCGGCTTTCTTGCGCCGCTTGAAATTCGGATTCACCTGCATGGGCTGTTCCACGCCCGCGCGTTCCGTCAATGCCGATTCGTAATAGGGATTTGCCATCTTATTTCCAGTTGAAATTGAACTTGACCGCCTCTTTCATCGACTCAAAGTAGTGGAAACGCATACCTTCGATGAAATTTTCCTTGATATCGTCAATGTCTTTTTTGTTCTCCTTAGACATCACAATGTCGAAGATGCCGCAGCGTTTGGCCGCTAAAATCTTCTCCTTAATGCCACCCACGGGCAGCAACTTGCCACGCAGGGTAATTTCGCCAGTCATGGCAATCTTCTCGCGCAAAGGCGTTTGGGTATATGCGGAGACTAATGCCGTGAGAATGGTAATGCCTGCCGAGGGACCGTCTTTCGGGGTAGCACCTTCTGGCACGTGAATGTGTACCTTTTTCGTGTTAAAGTTCTCAGAGTCAATGCCATAGTCCTGGGCATGCGCCTTCAGATACTCAAAGGCGATGGTGGCCGACTCTTTCATCACGTCGCCGAGGTTTCCGGTCAACGTCATCTCGCCTTTTCCGGTGCTCGTAAGCGCCTCCACGAAAAGGATTTCGCCGCCCACTGCCGTCCATGCCAAACCCGTGGCCACACCAAAGACATCCTTGTCGAGAGCTTTCTCCATCTGGAAAATCGGGGAGCCGAGAATCTCTTTCAATTCGTCAGGGCTGACGGTCGGATTCATGGAACCTTCTTGTACCAACTGGGCAGCACGTTTGCGGATAATCTTGGCGATGGTGCGTTCCAGGTTACGCACACCCGACTCGCGGGTGTAATCACTGATGACCGCTTTCACCGTCTCTTCGGGAATAGTCAGTTGTTCCGAAGTCAATCCATTGTCCGTCAACTGTTTCGGGATAAGATGCTTCATCGCGATGGCTAACTTCTCCTCCGCTAAATAACCGGGAATGTCAATAATTTCCATACGGTCGAGCAGAGCGGGATGGATGTTGTTGAGGTTGTTGGCAGTGGCGATGAAGAGTACTTTGGAAAGGTCGAACGGCGTTTCGAGGTAGTTGTCGTTGAAGGTGCTGTTCTGTTCGGGATCCATCACTTCCAACAAGGCCGCCGACGGGTCACCGTTGACACTCATACCGGACACCTTGTCGATTTCGTCCAGCACGAAAACGGGGTTGGCGTAGCCCACCTTGCGCATGTTCTGGATGATGCGGCCGGGCATGGCTCCGATGTAGGTCTTGCGGTGGCCGCGGATCTCCGCCTCGTCATGAACGCCACCGAGGGAGATGCGGACATATTTTCTGCCGATTGATTCTGCAATGGAGCGGCCGAGCGAGGTCTTACCCACGCCTGGAGGCCCCGCCAGACAAAGAATCGGGGATTTCATATCGCCCTTCAGCTTCAAAACTGCCAAATACTCTATAATACGCTCTTTCACTTTCTCCAAACCATAGTGGTCTTTGTCAAGAATCTCGCGGGTCTTTTTCAGATCGAAATTGTCCTCGCTATATTCGTTCCACGGCAGATCCAAGAGCAGCTCCAAGTAGTTGAGTTGCACGGAATAATCGGGGGACATGTAGTTGGTACGCTGCAGTTTCTTGAACTCCTTTTCAAAGAGGTCGGCGGTCTCCTGATCCCACTTTTTCTTGGCAGCACGTTCGCGCAGCTCGTCAAAATCCTTTTCAGTGGAAGGTCCGCCTAATTCCTCCTGAATGGTCTTCATCTGCTGATTCAGGATATATTCGCGTTGCTGCTTCTCCAATTCCTGATGGGATTTGGTATGGATCTGGTGCTTGATTTCCACCACCTGCAGCTCGTGCGACAGGAAAGAAAGCACCTTGTCGGCGCGAAGCATGATGTTTTGTGTTTCCAGGACATCCTGTTTTTCCTCCACCGTAAGGGAGAGATTGGAAATGATGAAATTGAGCAGGAAGGTGTTGCTTTCGATGTTGTTCACCGCAGCCATGGCGTCGCGGGGAGTGCCGGGAGTCAGCTGCATGATGTTGCTCATCGTTTCCCGAATCATCATCATCTTTGCCTTGAACTCCTCTGTGTCAGTCACTTTCGGATCCAAATCATTGGTCGGGAAAGGAAGGGTATTGC
Organism: uncultured Bacteroidales bacterium; assembly: GCA_946407715.1. The sequence goes on from CAMJPH010000008.1 coordinate 15,147, forward strand.
ACCTGTAGTACGGGCGCGAATGCACGACTTTGCCCACCTCGAAAATCTTGATGCCTTGCACGACCATCATGACATTGCCGTCAGGAATGTTGAGGGTCTTGAGGATGCGGGCGATGGTGCCCACGCGGTACATATCCTTGATGGTGGGATCCTCAATGCTGTTGTCGCGCTGGGCGACCACTCCGATAGGTTCGTCGCTGTTGGAGCAGTCTTTCGCCAATCTCAACGACTTTTCTCGCCCTACCGTGATTGGGATGACCATTCCCGGAAAAAGCACGGTGTTTCGCAGCGGAAGAAGAGCCACCTCATCGGGTACAAATTCCTCGCTGAGTTTGATTTCGTCATCGACCGAAAGGATGGGGATGACGTTTGACTCGCCATTCAGAAAACCACCTGCTGCAATTATATCTTTAATCATTTCAATAGGTTACCATAAAAAAACTGACCTTTTTCGGGTTACAAAAAAGGTCAGCAAAAGTACAAAATATATGGATTATTTCGTCTTGCCAGCATCAAAATGGCGGGCATATTTGTTGCGGAATTTATCCACACGTCCAGCGGTGTCAACCAACTTCATTTTACCGGTGAAGAAGGGGTGGGAGGTGCTGGAAATCTCTAATTTCACGAGCGGATATTCATTTCCGTCTTCCCACACAATCGTGTCTTTCGTGTTGACCGTTGACTTCGTCAGGAACGCATAATCGTTTGACATGTCCTTGAAAACCACGGTTCTGTACTCTTTGGGATGGATGTCTTTTTTCATAATATCAGTATATTTTTTGTCGTTACAAATTGGGCGGCAAAAATACACTTTTTTTAATATCAACCCTATCGTGTTTTTTCTTTTTTATGAAGTTGTCTTTTCGTAGCCATAATTATATGGATGATAAATGGTTATGATGGCTGGAGGATAAAGAATTCAAGTTTTGCAAGCTCTTTTTCGTTGTGACTGTTGGCGTATTTTCGTGATTTTCCGTAGGCGATTCCGTTCGCTCACTGCGTTCGCGGCGGAATGGGGTGTCATTCAACGACAAATATTCACAAAGCAGCCTGAGTCATTCTTGCTAAAGTTGAGCCATAGCCATAGCCATAGTCATAGTTGCCACCGTGGATGCCCCAAATTATATGGTTGTCCGTTCGCAAAAAAATCATATCTTTGCCGTTTCAAAATCATACCCGAATGAAACGTTTCGTTCTTTATAGTTTGTTGAGTGTCACGTTGTTGTGTGCGATTGCACAACCCAAACCCGTAAAAAATGTGATCTTGATGATACCGGACGGCACCTCCACAAGCCTGCTCTCCGCAGCGCGTTGGTATCAAACCTATCTGGATTCCACCCAAACCACTTTGAATATAGACCCTTACATTTGCGGTCTTGTGCGCACGCACTCGTCCGATGCGCCCATCGGGGACTCTGCGCCGACAACCTCCTGCTACGTTTCCGGTCAGCCGTCACAAACGGGGTTCATCTCTACCTACCCCGTGGCCACTGACCACGACTTGGTGCCGGTGGATGCCGCTCGCGCCTACCAGCCGTTGGCCACAGTGCTGGAGGCCGCCAAGATTCTGCAGCATAAATCCACAGGCTTGGTTTTCACCTGCGAGTTTCCCCACGCCACTCCCGCCGACTGCTCCGCGCACACATACAAACGCAGCAAATATGGTATGATTGCTCCGCAAATGGCACACAACCACTTGGATGTGGTGATGGGAGGCGGTGTCCAATACCTTACTGAAAATCTTCAAAATGATTTGAAAGAGACTGGCTATCAAGTATATCTGGATGATATCAAGGGATTCAGAAATTGCACGAAAGCTCCGGTCTGGGCTTTGTTCGGCGAGAGCTCCATGCCCTACTGGCTGGAAGCCGACAAGCAAAAAATGCCTTCAATAGCCGAAATGACCCAAAAAGCCATCGATTTGCTTTCCAAAGATGAGGATGGATTTTTCCTGATGGTGGAAGGCAGCAAGGTCGATTGGGCCGCCCATGACAACGATGCCAAAAATGCCATCATTGAGTTCGTTGAGTTCGACAAGGCATGCGGTGTGGCACTGGATTTCGCGAAAAAGAACGGCGAGACGGTCGTGGTGATTCTTCCCGACCACGGCACAGGTGCGGTCACTATCGGCAATCCGAAAGCCAGCCGCGACGGATATGACAAGTTGTCACTGAAACAACTCATGAGCCCTATCGACAACTACCAGCTCTCCAACTGGACGATGGGCGAGAAACTCAAAGCTGCCGACACCACAGAATGGCCGAAACTGTTTGAGACCTACTTCGGCTTTACCCCGCAACCCGCCGAAATCACCTATCTCACCACAGCCAAAGACTATGAGAAGTCTTCTATTCCGAAAGAAGAACGCAAAGGCAATCTCTCGATGTGCAAGATGCTCAGCCAAGTGCTTTACAACCGCACATACTTCGGTTTCACCACTTTCGGACACACGGTTGAGAATGTCTTTTTAGCTGTATATCATCCACAAAATGACATACTTAAAGGTGTCCCCACCAATATTGATGTTTTCAACTATCTCTGTCGTCAGATGGGGCTGACTGGTGAAATGAAGCAGCTAACGGAAGATATTTACGCCGACCATCACCAAGTTTTTGAAGGTTACGACATGAAAATCGACAGTTTGGACAAATACCACTATCGTCTGACAGTGAAAAACAAACGAAACGTGCTGGTGGCGGACAGTTATGCGAACTACTTCACCATCAACAGCAAAAAAGTCAACCTTGAATCGGTCATCGTGTATATGGACAAAAACAAAACGTTTTATTTGCCAAAGGATTTAAGAAATTATATAGAATTAAAATAGAGTCAGAAATAAAATTTTTTTAAGAAAAAAACGTTAACAACGTTCAATTTAGTAAAAAGCATAAAATGGAAACGACAAATTCAATGAATTACGGAGGACAAAGTCGGAATTCTGATCAGGAAAACCCTTTGAAAAAATGGGTGATTATTTTGGGTGCTTTAGCGGGGCTGTTCCTGTGTACCACGCTCTACTTCGCCTTTCTTGCGAAGCCGACCCTGAACAAGAACTACACGCAGGTGGAGAACAGGAATGTGGAGCTGCAGAGCGAGTTGGATGCTCTTTTGGCCGAACACGAACGTATTAAAGAACAATACGGTGAACTTTCTGACCAGCTGAGTGAGAAGGATAGCATTATCATGGCCAGCGCTGCGGAAATTGAGAAATTGATCAACTCACAGGCGGATTATAACCGTATTAAGAAACAGTTGGCACGGTTGCAGAATATCTCTCAGGAGTATGTGAAAGAGATGGATCAGCTTTATCAGGAAAATCAGGCATTGAAGGAAGAGAACCAGCAGGTTCGCGCCACGTTGGAACAGGAGCGCGAAGTAACCCGCAACATCCAGAAATCGAATGAGGATTTGTCGCAGAAAATCAGTAATGCCGCAACTTTTAAGGCTTACAACATCAAGAGTGCCGGTTATCTGGTGCGCAACAAAGGCACGGAAGAACAGACTGACAAAGCCAGCAAGGTGAAACGAATCAAGACCTCTCTGGTGTTGGGTGAAAATTCCTTAATTGAACCGGGTCCCGTGAACATCTACTGTCGCATTGCCATTCCGGAAACCGGAAAAGTGCTGACTATGGGTTCGGGCGACACCTATTCGTTCGTACACAACGGCCAGCGGTTGCAGTATTCTTGCAAAACGGTTGTAAACTACAATAACAAGGCTGAAAACATTAACTTGAATTGGGATTTGATGTCCGACGACAAGGCGATTAAAGGACAATATAGCGTTCAGGTTTACACCGACGACCAATTCCTCGGTGAAAGCTTCTTCACTTTGAAGTAACGTGTTTCACACTTAAATCACGAATATTATGGTTAGTAGGCGTTTTTTGAGAATCAAAACCATGCAGGCGTTATATGCGTATAATGCTAATCCTAAGGCGAATATAATGGTTGCAGAGGCTGATTTGTTGAAATCTGTCCGCGGTTGCTATGAGCTTTTCTTGTGGCTTTTTGCACTGTTGCCCGAGATTGCTTTCTATCGGACAAAAAAATTGGAAAGTCTGAAGGAGAAATACAACCCTACAGCTGAGGACTTGAACCCCAACACCAAATTTGTGGAAAACGCGGTAATCCGGCAAATTGAAAACAACAAGGAACTTGGGCATCTTTGGCCTAAATACCATATCAAATGGGAGGATGAAACCGATTTGATTGCCAAGCTGTTCCGTGAAATTGAGCAACTGCCCGAATACGAAGTTTATATGACGGGACGGGAGAATGATTATCAAGGTGACAAAAAGTTTGTGCTGACGGTGATAGAGAAAGTTTTCGCTGGTAATGACTTGCTGCACTGGTATCTCGGAGAAAAAAACACCCATTGGATAGATGACTATGATGAAGCGATGATGATGCTTTATCAGAATGTGAAAGAATTCAAAGAGGTAAAAGGTGATGAGTGCAGGATAGACTCCTTGTATAAAAGCGACGAAGACGAGCTTTTCTGCAAACAACTGTTCCGAAAAACTATAGAACATGCGGCGGAATACACGAAAATGATTGAGGAAAAACTCCAGAATTGGGAGTTGGAGCGGGTCATCAACCTCGACATGCTGCTGATGCAGATGGCTCTGGTCGAGCTGCTTGAGTTCCCTCAGATTCCCATTAAAGTGACGCTGAACGAGTACATTGAACTGGCGAAGTGGTACAGTTCCGACAAGAGCAAAGTGTTCGTTAACGGCATTCTCGACCGTTTGATAGTGGATTTGCGCGACAGTGGACGTGTTGTGAAGACGGGGAGAGGTTTGTACCAGAATTAGCTCTTTGCCGTTAGCTTTTAACTAATAACTGATAATATTGATACTTAATATCTAATTCCTAAAACAGACATGATGAAAAGAATTTTCGTGACAATATTAATCGGGCTGGCGGTGGTGCTCGGTGGGTGTCATCGGAAAGCGGCGAAGGAAGGCGACTTTTCTGTGAAAGATGTGCATATCCCTCAGACCGCCGAAGGAATGTCGGCCAAAGATGCCGAAAAGCTGCCGGTCATTGAATTTGAGACGACAACCTATGATTTCGGGGATGTGATTGAAGGTGAGCGGCTGACGTATTCCTTCAAGTTCAAGAACACCGGAAAGTCGAACCTGATTATCTATTCCTCTGAGGCTACTTGCGGCTGCACTACCTCACAACCCCCCAAAGCACCTATCCGTCCGGGCGAAAGCGATGAGATACTCGTGACATTTGACTCCAAAGGACAAAAGGGTCAGGTGAAAAAACGTGTTCTGGTCGGGGCCAACACCTATCCTGTTGAAACCATCCTGACTATTACCGCAAACGTGTCATCAAGTAAGTGATCAGTGAACAGTGATCAGTGAATAGTGAATTGAAATCGCAAATCGTAATAAAACAAACAATTCTAAAAAAAACAAACGTATGCTGAACATTTTATTTCCTTTATTGGATGGAGCACCAGCAGCTGCTCCGTCAGGCGCAGGAGGCGGATCCTCCATGCTCATTATGATTCTGTTGATGATTCTCGTTTTCTATTTCTTCATGATTCGCCCCCAGCAGAAGAAACAGAAGAAAATAGAAGAGGCTCGCAACAGTCTCCAAAGAGGCGACAAAGTTGTCACTATCGGTGGCATTCATGGCAAAATCACCGATATTAAGGACAATACTTTCACCATTGAGATAGCCCACGATGTCCGCATTGAAGTGGACAAGGCTGCCATTTCTTTCAACGAAGCCGCGCTGAACCAATCCAAGAGCGACAACAAGGCAGAGGAGAAGAAGGAAAACGAGTAAACAATGGCAGAGGAAAACAAGCAACATAGAATACCTGTGAAATTGCCATCCTTGGCGTTTATGGTGTGCCTGCTGATTTCCATATCGTGCTGGGTTCTGGTTACTTTTTCCAAAGATTACAAGATGACCTATGAGTATAAGTTGGTTTGTGACAACTTGCCCGAAGGTCGTAAGTCGGTCACGGTTTCGGATACTATTATCGAATTGACTTTCAATCAGAAAGGTTTGCGCTATCTTACGAAACCATTCACAAAGAAAGACAAGGAGGTGACAATATCAGTCAGTGATTTAATCAAACCGAAGCACAAGGTGAGTGTTTACACTTTTACAAACAAGGAGATGTGTGACTTTCTCGTTGCCCATAATTTTGGATCTGAGTTGGAGTCGGTGACATCGCCCGAAGTTATCACTTTCTATCTGCGTTAAAAATGGTTAAAATCGGGCTTACCGGAGGGATAGGGACGGGGAAAACCTTCCTGTCGGCTCATTTCCGAGACATGGGCATTCCTGTGTATTACGCCGATGAGGAGGCGAAGAAACTCTATCGTCAACCTGAGTTTCTGTCGGCGATGAGAGAGGCGTTTCCTGCCGCGCAACTTTGGCTTCCCGACGGGTCGCTTAACATGGATGAGCTGTCAAAATCTTTCGCGGACGAGACTTTCCTCCAGCAACTCAGTCGTTTTGTGCATCCGTTTGTGATGCGTGACTTTGAAAGTTGGGCAGCCAAGCAAAACACGTCGGCGGTGATGATGGAGTCGGCCATCCTGTTCGAGTATGATTTGGTTTCCTATTTCGACAAAATCATCGTTGCGGATGCGCCCGAAGCGTTGCGCATCAAACGTATTCTGGTACGGAACCCTCATTTGACCGAGGCCGAAATCCGGCAGCGCATGTCGCGGCAGATGCCTCAGGAGGAGAAGTGTTCCCGTGCAGATTTGGTGGTTTGCACGGGAGAAACGTATGCTTTAGGTCATTATGAAAGGACGTAACGACAAGCCGCACATTGGTATTTTCGGGAGGCGGAACAATGGTAAGAGTTCCCTCATCAACGCCATTACGGGGCAGGAAGTCGCCATTGTGGACGATATGGCCGGCACCACCACTGATCCTGTACGCAAATCCATTGAAATCTTTGGTGTTGGACCCTGTATCGTTATTGACACCGCCGGCATCGACGATGAAGGAACCGTCGGGGCAAAACGGGTTCAAAAATCGCTGGATGTATTGAAAATCATTGACTTGGCCATTCTTGTCATAACCGATTACGAGGTGGGCATTCCAGAACGGCAGTTGATGGAGCAGTTCCGGCAATATGAAATTCCTTACCTTATTGTAAATAACAAATCAGATCTGTACACCGCGCGAGAAATGGACATTGATGGTCGTAAAGTGTTGAATGTGAGTACAAAAACGCATACGGGTATAGATGCTGTGTTGCAAGAAATAGTGCGGGTTATGCCGGAGTCGGCGTATCGTACGCGGTCGTTGCTCGGTGATTTCATTAGTGAAGGCGATGAAGTAATTCTTGTAACCCCTATTGATAAGGAAGCTCCTGAAGGCCGGCTCATTCTCCCGCAAGTGCAAATGATTCGCGACATCCTTGACAATGAGGCGATTGCCATTGTCCTGAAAGAGGACAAAGTGGCTGCGTATTTACAAAATCACCGAACTCCAAAGTTGGTCATCACAGACAGCCAGGCGTTTCATGAGGTGGAGAAAGTGGTGCCGCGGGATATTCCTTTGACGAGCTTCAGCATAGTTTTGGCGCATCAGAAGGGTGAATTTGAGGCGTATCTTGAAGGTACTCCGAAACTACGCTATTTGCGCGATGGCGACCGCATCCTGATGCTTGAATCATGTACGCACCTCACTTCCTGTGAAGACATTGGGCGCGTGAAAATACCTCGGCTTATACAGAAATTCACGGGCAAGACGTTGCATTTTGATTTCGTGTCGGGCCTCAATCAAATCCCGGATATACGACAGTATGCAATGGTTATCCAGTGCGGTGGATGCATGGTTACGCGCAAGCAACTGAAAGAACGGCTGCGGTTAGCAATTGAGGCGGGTGTTCCGGTGAGCAATTATGGTATGGTTCTCGCATACGTGAACGGTATTTTCGACCGCGCAGTGGCGGTATGTAGGGAAATGTCCGTTTCACAGGCTTTTTCTTCTACAATAGAAAAGTAGGCCTTGAGGCGTGAAATACGGATTATGACATGTTTGCCAAAAATTCCGTCATGATCTTCGGTATGGGGTAGTTGTTGATGTCGTCAAAATTGACAATCAGTTGGTTCTCTGATAGTTTCGGGATTTTTTTCACTTTTTTCACAGAAAATGTCGCGTGGATAATCTGATGGCTCAGTGTTTCGTGGGTGGAAAAAGCGGGTTTACGTGTAAATATTTCCATTTTCTTTTCTGTAAGTGGGAACTGGTACATGTTTCGCCAAATGTCCGAATTCGTTCGTTTTTCTATAATTGTTTGATTGTTAAACAGATAGACAGTGTAGTAAAAATAGCGGTGTTTTAATTCCGCCTTTTTCTTCTTGATGGGAATAATGTCAATCAAATTGTTTTTGTAAGCGTAACAGTTTGATTGAAATGGACATTCGTCACATTTTGGATTGCGGGGTAAACACTGTTGTGCCCCGAAATCCATGGCCGCTTGGTTAAAGATGCCGGGCTGTTTGGGGTCTATCTGTGTCTCGCAGATTGTTGTAATCTTTTTTATGACAGCAGGTTGTGTCACGTCATCGCAAATTCCGAAAATCCGGCTGATGATGCGGATCACGTTGCCATCGACGGATGGATAGGGGAGTTGGAACGCGATGGAGCAGATAGCGGCGGCGGTGTATTTTCCGATACCTTTAAGTGATAGGATTTTGTCGTATGTTTTAGGAAAAAAACCATTGTGCATCGACATGATTTCGCGGGAGGCGGCATGCATGTTCCGGGCGCGGGAATAGTAGCCGAGCCCTTGCCAAACTTTCAAAACACATTCCTCGTCAGCTTCTGCCAAGGATTTTATATCCGGGAAGTTTTCGATAAAGCGGAGATAATAGTCCCAACCTTGCTGTACGCGGGTCTGTTGCAGGATGATTTCGGAAACCCAGATTTTGTATGGGTCGGTTTCGCCGCGCCAAGGAAGGTCGCGCTTGTGGTCGTTGTACCAAGAGATTAACGTGTCGGCGAAAGTTACCATCAGTTGTTCTGGATCAGTTGGAAAAGTTGGTCCAGATTCGGGGTGAGGATGATTTCCGTACGGCGGTTTTTGGCTCGTGCTTCAGGTGTATTGTTCTCATCCAAAGGCAGAAACTCGCTGCGACCTGAAGCGGACAGGCGGGTGGGGGCGATATTGCCGTTTTCCAGTAGAGCTTTCACCACGGCGGTGGCGCGCATCACGCTCAAGTCCCAATTGTCTTTGACCTGGCCGCTGCCCCGGTAAGGCACATTGTCGGTGTGCCCCTCAATGAGGACGGAGATGTCGGTTTCATTTTCAAGGACTTTCGCAAGATTTTTGATGGCGTTGAGACCTTGTTCATTGATAGTCCAGCTGCCGGAGGCGAACAGAAGTTTGTCATCCATGGAAACATAGACTTTACCGTCTTTTTCGTGTACGTTCAGTCCGCTGCCTTCAAAACCTTTCAGTGCAATGCTGACTTTCTCTTTTAACGCTTTCACTTCAGCGTCCTTTTGAGCCAGAATGTTTTGCATTTCATTGATGCGCTGTTCTTTGATTGCCAGTTCAGCACGTGCTTTCGCGAGAGAATCTTGCTGCATGGCGAGCATTTTCTCTTTCACGTTCAGTTCGTCTTTATATTTATCGAGGTTGCCGAGCAAATCGTTGATGGTGCTTTGGTTCGTGGTGGACACATCGGCGAAATTCTGCAATAGTTCGTCATAGTCTTTTTTCGATTTCTCGTATTCCATTTCAGCGCCACGTGCTTGCCGGAAGAGCCGTAGGGTGTCGGAACGGAGCTGTTCCAGCTCTGCGGTGAGGTTGTTAAGTTGCACGGTGAGACTCTTTTTTTCATCTTGGCAGTTTTGGTTCTCGGCAGTCCAAAATGTCAAATCCTCTTGGCTCCTTTTGTATTTTAATTCCAGCTCATTATATTTCTGTTTCGTGACACAGCTTGCAAGTATGGCGACCAGTGATAGGAAAAAAAATGCCGTTTTGAATGTTTTTTTCATATTTTTGAAATATTATTTGCAATAAGTGGCAAAGGTAGGATAAAAATGGATAGTTTTTTTAAGGTTTCGAGAAAGATATAAACAATGGATTATGAATAAACGTCAGACCGGAGCCACTTCAGTCATGGGTACTTTGCGCAAGGCTTCTGTGATGCGGTCGGCATCGCGCTGACGTACAGAAATGGTGTAAATGCACTGCATATAACTTTGTCTGTCAATGATTTGGATGTCATGGTTCTTCAAAATCTGCATAATGTCGTTCATTTTTGTATATTCGAACGTCACCCGGAATGTCTCCTGAATGGTTCGCTCCTCAATGGCGGCGGCATCCAGAACTTCTCGAGCAGCCACTTTGTAGGCATTCTGTAACCCGCTGACTCCTAACTTGATGCCGCCGAAATAACGGACCACAATCACTAACGTGTTCGTAAGGTCTTTGGAAAGCAGCTGTCCGTAGATGGGGCGTCCTGCTGTGCCGGAAGGTTCGCCATTGTCGTTCAAACGGTAAGCGTCCTTGTGAGGGCCGAGGATGTAGGCGTAGCAATGGTGTCGCGCATCCCAGTGTTTCTTCTGGATTTCGGCAAGTCGCTGTTTCACATCCTGCTCATTCTGAACGGGAAAAGCGTATGCCAGAAATTTACTGCGTTTCTCGCTGTAGCTGCCTTCCGCCGGACTTGCGATGGTCTTATAACTGTCGTCGAACATAAATCAACAGATTATCGTCAATATGAATTGTTTTTTCCGGGATTGCCGGTATCTTCGGGGCGGGAAGTCCTTTGCCCCATGATAGGTTGCCCACTAAGATTCGCGCCTCATCCCATAATCCCGCATCCATAAATTTTTCCAATGTATTTCTACCACCTTCAATGATAACTGAATGTATGTTAAGCTGATGCATCTTTTCTATGGCTTCTTTCGAATTATCGGGAAGCGGGAGGTAGGGCAGAGGCGAAACAATGTCTTCACCGCGCTGCATCACGAAGCGTTGTGGATTTTTCCCGGGATATTCGCGGGTGGTGAGCTGCGGCCGGTCGTTCAGCATGGTCTGGTAGCCGACTAAGATGGCGTCTTCTTCGCCGCGCCATTTGTGGGAGAGCACCTTCAAGGCGGGATTCGTAATCCAATAAGCGGTTGTTTCCGATCCACTTCGGTCTATGTCCATAAATCCGTCTCTGGTTTGCGCCCATTTCAGGATAATGTAAGGTCGGTGTTTCCGATGGAATGTGAAAAACCGTTTGTTCAGTTCCTCGCACTCTTCACGGCAGACGTTTTCCACCACCTCCACGCCGGCTTCGCGCAATTTCCGCACACCGTTGCCGTTTACCTTGTCGTGATAGTCGATGGAGCCGATGACCACCTTTGGGATGCCGTGGCGGATGATAGCATCGGCGCAGGGCGGTGTCTTCCCGAAATGCGAGCAAGGTTCCAAATTGACGTATAACGTACTCTCTTTTAGTAAAGCCAAATCTTTTACGGAGTTAATGGCGTTTATCTCCGCGTGCGGTTCGCCGCATCGGTGATGATACCCCTCACCGATAACAGTGCCTTGGTGTACAATAACCGCCCCCACCATCGGATTCGGACTGGTCTTTCCCAAACCCAATGAGGCAAGTTGAAGGCAACGGCACATGTAGGTTTCGTCGGTCATACCCTACTGTTGCTTTAAGAAATATGACAGAGGCTGAATCTGACGCTCGAAATGGAAATACTGGCATTGCACTAAATGGGAGTTATCGCCGTTCAGCATGGCATAAAACTTGTCCCGATTATAAGGCTCATCCTCCATTCGCTCCACGCCGCCGATAATAGCATCCAGATAGTATGGGTCCGGTTCCATTTTTCGGTACATTTCCAAAGTCGTCTTTTTACCGTCAACATCAGTTAACGTTATGGTTTTGAAATGGTTGAATCTGATTATGGAATCTTTTTTGCTGTCCGGCATGTCTGAGATGTACCTCTCATAATTTTTGTCACGATATTCGGAAAGCATGTCCAACAGTTTCACGGTGTCATAATCCGTGATTTGCTCATTTTTAAAATTGTATAGACTAAAAAAGCGTGTGCCGGTTTTTTCCACATAGAAAGATTCTTCAGGATGTTCGAAATCCTCTACCAGCAAAGACTGTATGCGGGTGATTTTGGTGTCGAAAAGGTCACAGCTGTACCATTCAACGGGGTTGTATGCGTAAAACGGGGTCAGGAAGCCTCTGAAGCCAGGAATATGGACGATGCAGGGTTCGTCAAACCCTTCGAGAATGGCGAAATTGGCTACATTGTCCATCGTCGAGGGCCCCATATAGTAAGTCTTCACATTGCGGTTTTTGGTGAAGAAAGGGATGCCGAACAACTTGAATTTCGGAGCGTTTTGGTAGATTTCCACCTTGATGGAATTTACAGACATCATTTTGTTGATGTTGGATTGGGCAGTGTTGGCCACTATTTGCTGGAGTGTGATGTTGTGGATGGTGGCGAGCAGATCGTTCACTTTTTGCGGCATAGCCTTGACAGAGTCCTGAACATACCACCCGTCGTCGTGTCTTACCAGAAGGGAGTGCATGCCGGTCATGTCGGCGATGAAAATCTTGGTGATATTGTTGGTGTCTTTTACGGCAAACAATTCCGAGGTGGGTTTATTTTTACCGATGGCCCCTGATTTCGACAGGATCAGGAACAGGCATCCGATGGCCAGAATCAGGCAGCATAAAACAATGGCTACTGTTTTCTTTTTCATATTGTCAGAATGTTTTTCGGACTGCAAAAATACACTTTTTTAGGATTTTCCATGATGGGATGGTTGGCTGTTCCAGGGCTTACGCATAAAAAAACCTAAAACGTGAGCCTTTTTTGAAAACCCAATCTAACATCTCACCTTCCTCCTCCTGATTTGCGTGGATTGGCGCGGCTTTGCATCTGCGGAATTAATATTCCGTTATAGGAAAATCAATATGCTGCATCTCTATAGTTACCGATTCTGAATGTATCGGAATGCTGCGTCAAGCTGAGGTTTTAGGTCGCCGTTGTAGTCCTTGCGCAGTACAATCTCGTCGGGGGTGTGGCCGATGCCTTCCCAGACTTTGCCGCTGATTTGCGCCTCGAAAGTGGAGGTATAGATGTAGTGTCCCACCGACAGATTCGAGGTGCCGAACGGACCGCCGTAGTTGAGGTCAATGCAGTTGGCGGGCTGCAACGGGCCGGTTCCGCCGTGCGTGCGCTCGCCAATCGTATGCGCCGTGGGCAACACCGCCTTGATGGTCATCGGCTCGATCTCGCCCATGCTTACCGAGTTAATGTCGCAAAGAATCACATACGGGATGTTCTCCGCCGTGATGTCGCGGTGATAGCGGGTATTCGGGAAAATGTAGTAGGGAGTCCACGGAGAATGCTCCAACCGGCCGGGCCCCTCTTTGTAGCGGGTCTTCATAATCTCCGTCTTTTCGTTGAGATAGTTGCCGATGAGAAAGTCCAAATCGTCCTGGTAGCCGCCACGGTTGCAGCGGTTGTCGAGGATGATGCCTGCAAGTTGTTCCCGGGGAGTCTCCGTAATGGCTTTGAAATAGTGGTCGAGGAGCTGTGCTCCCTCACCGCCCTGCAGCATCACTGGCGTGATGGCAGCTAACGGCTGCCACAAATAGGGAATCTTCCGCCCGTCAGGGAGCTTGAAAAGAATATAATGATATGTGATGTCCCTTCCAATATCCGATATATAGATTTCACAAGATTCATGCGTCTCCACCGTATATTGCGACTCTATATTTTGCAGAAAAGTCAGAATACCAATCTTTTCATTTGCGGAAGATTCAAAATAGTAATCACGGGTGGGGATTTCTATGGCGGATGGATCTATGCTTACCGTGGCGGATTGATCGTCAGGAGCAGGATGGAGATTCTTCACCTGAAAAGTCATGTGGTGATCAATCATACCGCCCACCAATCCCGTATAGAGTGTCTGCAATTCCTCCGTCTTCACGTAGCCAACCTGCTCGTACTTCTTGTCAAGCTCCTGGAACGCAGGAAGGTGACGGGCGTACATGGCATCCCAATCCGTGGTGTCCACGTCCCAAAAGACGTAGCCCGTACTGAGGACTTTCCAGAGGTAGTCGAACTGTTCGGTGTAGGTGCTGTAAGCCAGTTCCCCGTTCTCGCCGATATAAGGCATATAGTCGGCCTGTTTGCGGCAGGCGGTGAATACCAGAACTATTGCGGCTAATATGATGATAATTTTCTTCATGATGATTCGATTTTTGACTTAGACTTAGACTTAAACTTAGACTTAAACTTAGACTTAGACTTAGAGACTGGTATGGTTATAGTCTAAGTCATTGTTATTGTTATTGTTATTGTTGCTGGTTAGAAAGTATATGATGCTCCGAAAGTAACGGACAACGTATTAAGGTACCTTGGGTCGCGGATGTGCGGGGAACTGCGGTGATGGCTGACGAGATCGTAGTAGTAGAGCGCGTTGAGGTTGAGGCCCCAATGCTCGGTGAAACGGTAACTCAGGCCCAGACCTCCAACTAATCCGGCGTTGAAACGACGGTCCTCCTGCGTGAACGGACGCTTTTCGTCAAAGGGATTGTAATACATGCAATAGTCTGTCATCCAGTAAGTTTTGCCCTTGATATGGTCTTGCAGCCAATAGCCGATATAGCCGCCGAGCATGGCGTGGCCGCGGAAATGCTCGCCTCCGAAGGAGAAGTCGGCCAACACCGGAAGCATCAGGTAGAGGTTATGATGCTCGGTGTAGAGCGAATCAAGGTAGTCGAGGTGGCGGTCCATGCGGTGGGAGCGGCGCATCACACTGAGGTCGGCGCGGAGAGCAAACCAATTGGTGAAACCGTAACGTGCCTGGATGCCCACATCGTAACCGCTTAATGGCGAATACGTCTCATCAATGCGTCCCGCATTGGAACGTTTGATGCTGGTGTAGTCCCACCCGCCCTTGATTCCTAACGACCACTGGGCACTGGCGGTCAGAGCCGTCATGCACAAAAAGACAAACAGCCCCAACCCCTGAAAAACTTTTTTTTTCATATACAATGTATTAAAATTATTACCACAAAACAGACAGCAAAAATATATTTTTTTGAAATCCCATGTCCTTCAAACAAAGAAAAATATCAACCTCATCCAACCACTCCATATCCTACACTCTTCATTCTTCATTCTTAATTCTTCATTCTTAATTACTACTGATGCGATATTTTTCTGTTTAACAAAATGGAAATAAAATCTTCGTGGTCACGTTTTTTTTTGCTCCGGCACGCCGTGCCGGAGCGGCCCCAACTCCCCTTCTATTTTAGAAGGGGTGGCCGTAGGCCGGGGTAGTAATATGTGATATCCTTCCTTATTTCAACATCTTTTTACACACAAATTCGAAATACGAATTTTGCCATATTGCAAGCATTGCAATTCTTGCGTGTAAAAACCTGATTAATCTCTGTTTGTTTGGAATTTATGAACATAGAGTAATGTCGTTGCTAATGGTCCTTTTTCACAAGGAATACTGATATTTCATATTACTACCCTGCCCTTCGGGCACCCCTTCTTAAAAAGAAGGGGAATTTTCGCGACCGCACTTGTCGTGCGGAAAACGGAATTGATTTCAAATCGTAAATTTGACAAATATTCACAACAACCTGTGTATCAAAATATTTTAACTGATTTTCAAAAAATATCGCATCAGTAGTAATTCTTAATTCTTCATTAAAAAAAAAGAGACCCATCTTCCGACAGGTCTCTTCCATACATATTAAGGTAACGTTTCAACTATTTCGTCACGCGCTCCAGCCACTTCACCATTCCGAGCATAACGCCCATGGAGATCAAGCAGACGCCCATGAACACAGCCCAGCACTGCCAAATAGGCCATCTGTTGTACATCAGCGGTCCAATCCACAGCAGACCGTTACCCACGGCCGTGGCGCCCAGCCAGAGACCCTGGCAAAGGCCCAAGAGATTCTTCGGAGCCACCTTGGAAACGAACGAAAGACCCAGCGGGGAGATGAAAAGTTCGGCCACTGTCATGAAGAAATAGTAAATAATCAGAATCCACCAGCCTGCCTTATCGGCTTCGCTGCCAGTTGCCAGGAATTCCTCGGCAGAAGGATAGTTGTGGACTTTGCAGAACACTGCCATAATGAAATAGGCAAGAGCGGCGATACCCATGCCCAACGCGATTTTGCGAGGCGTTGAAACATCTTTGCCTTTACGGGCAAACGCGGCAAAAATCGTGATGATGATGGGGGTAAGCACGATGACAAAGAACGGGTTAACCGCCTGCCAGATTTCGGGAGCCAATGCGGAGGTGTCCACAAAGTCGTGGGCAAACAACGACATCGAAGTGCCGTTTTGGTGGAAGGAGAACCAGAAGAAAACGGCAATTGCCAAAACGGCGAACAACGCATAAATTCTCTGTTTGATTTCCGTAGCCATAGCTCTCTTCTCCTCTTCGGTGTAATCTTCCACGACCGCTTTCTCTTTCTTGACAGGGTTCGGGAGAGAATTTTTCTTCACGATAAAGATAGTGAGGGAGATGAACATGGCCACCACGGAAGCGATAAAGGAGAAATGCACACCCGTGTTGAACACGTTGAGGTAATCTTGACAGAACGTGGCGAGATTATCAGGAATCACCGTGGAAGAAGCGGCAACCAGCTCGTTCAGTTTCGACATTGCTTCGGCACCGAGTTCTCCGCCTTTTTCGATGAATTGGTGGCAAAGTGCGGGCAGGTCGGCACTGTATTTCATATTATGGACGCCCAGCCACCACTGTCTGATCAGGGGTGCGATGAAGGGCGCGATAAGACCGCCGACATTGATGAACACGTAGAAAATTTGGAAACCGGGGTCGCGTTTGCTCTTGGCGATACGAAGTTCCTCTTCGCCTTTTTGGGCGGCTTCAGCCTCGAAATTGTCGTAAAGCTGGCCAACCATAGCCTGCAAATTACCCTTGAAAAGACCATTACCGAATGCGATGAGCAACAGGGCAAAGCAGGTCAGAGGCAGCAACCAGCTAATGTTACCAGCGGTTGCCAGGATGGGGATGGCGAGGATCACGTAACCCGATGCCATCACAATCAAACCAGACATGATGGTGCCCTTGTAGTTCTGCAGACGGTCTGCAATGATACCGCCCACCAGGCTCAGGATGTAAATGCCCATGTAGAACACGGAATAGATGGCCGTGGCCTTGGTGCCCGTCAATCCGAACTTGGAACAAAGGAACAGCACCAGCACCGCGTTCATGATGTAGTAGCCGAAACGTTCACCCATGTTGCTGAGAGCGGCCGCAATAAGTCCTTTCGGATGCTCTCTCTTGGCTACGGTCACATAGTAGATGATGAACGGAATAATGATAATCAGACATGCAACCAACAGGCTGACAGTCAAATGACTTTTTATAAATTCCATAACAAAGAATTATTAATGAATAAAAATGATTGATTACAGATGTTGGTTGATTTTCGCCACCAGCTCCTCTTTCTTGATCACGCCGACGTGACGGTCGACGAGCTCGCCGTTCTTGATGAAGACCAGTGTGGGGATGTTCATGATGCCGAACTGCATGGCGATGTCGCCGTTCTCGTCGGTGTCGCACTTGCCGACCACGGCTTTGCCTTCAAACTCGGCGGCGACCTCCTCCACGATGGGAGCGATGCTTCTGCACGGGCCGCACCAGGTTGCCCAGAAATCGATGACAACCAATTTGTCGCCCTTAATCAGGGTCTCAAAATTCTCATTGTTAATTGCTAATGCCATAATATTTGGATTTTAAAATTATTAAGCCGCAAAGATACATTTTTTTTAGACGTGTGACATAAGCCCTGTGACGATGCAGAGCTTACATATCAACTTTTTTATTTTGGGCGTTCCGGCGCGGTAGAGGTCAATGTTTCCATCCCTAACGCACGCATGTCCGCAATATCACCACGTTTCGTGGCGAAAAAACATTCCCTCGTTCTACTGCTTCCCCGTGTCCCTCGTTTCCTCTTGGTCATATTCGGAGGTGCGCACCATTCCGCTGCGAACGCAGTGAGCGAGCGGAATCTACAGCGTAATGAATCTGGCCTCAAAGTGAAAAAGTTGATGCAAGAGCCATTTTTTTCTTCAACCCTCCCGATTTCCACAAGAAAAGTGTACTTTTGCGGCTTAAAATTTTTCGAGTATGACATCCAACGAAATAAGAACCGCCTTTTTGGATTTTTTCAAGTCCAAAGACCACCATATTGTTCCTTCCGCACCGATGGTGGTGAAAAATGACCCGACATTGATGTTCACCAATGCCGGTATGAACCAGTTCAAGGACATTTTCCTCGGCAACACCCCGCGAGAATTCCCTCGTGTGGCTGATTCACAGAAATGCCTTCGCGTATCTGGCAAACATAACGACTTGGAGGAGGTCGGTCGCGACACCTACCACCACACCATGTTCGAGATGCTCGGCAACTGGTCGTTCGGCGACTACTTTAAGAAAGAGGCCATTGCGTACGCATGGGAGTTTCTCACTGAGGTGATGAAACTCGACAAATCGCGCCTCTATGCCACCGTTTTCGTCGGCGATGAAAAGGACGGCACCGCCTTTGATCAGGAAGCCTTCGATTTTTGGAAGGCGTATCTTCCGGAAGACCGAATCCTCAAAGGTAATAAGAAAGACAATTTTTGGGAGATGGGCGATACCGGTCCGTGCGGTCCCTGCTCCGAAATTCACATTGACCTGCGCGATGACGACGAGCGCGCCAAAGTGCCCGGTGCCGAGCTGGTGAACAAGGACAACCCTCTGGTCATCGAAATCTGGAACCTCGTGTTTATGCAGTTTAATCGCGTGGTTTCCGGTGAGTTGCACCCGTTGGCTGCCAAGCACGTGGATACCGGAATGGGCTTCGAGCGTCTTTGCATGGCGGTTCAGAATAAAAAGTCCAACTACGACACGGATGTTTTCCAGCCGATTATCCAAAAGATCGCGCAAAATGCTGGCGTGAAATACGGCGAGAAACACGATGTCGATGTGGCTCTGCGCGTGGTGGCCGACCATCTACGCGCTGTAACGTTTGCAATCGCCGACGGACAGCTGCCCTCCAACACGGGGGCAGGCTATGTCATCCGCCGTATATTGCGCCGCGCTATCCGCTACGGCTTCACTTTCCTCAACTTCAAAGAGCCTTTCATGCATGCGCTTGTCGCTGACCTTGTGGCACAGATGGGCCACCAGTTCCCGGAAATCAAGGCGCAGCAACAGCTCATTGAGAATGTCATCCGCGAGGAGGAGACCTCCTTCCTCAAAACGCTCGACGCTGGCATCCTCAAATTCGAAAATTACGTCAAGAAGATGGCCGGTAAGACGGTCATTGACGGCGACTTCGCCTTCGAACTGTTCGACACTTACGGTTTCCCGATCGACCTCACCTGCCTGATGGCATCCGAAAAGAACCTGACGGTGGATATGGACGGTTTCGCCGAGGGCCTGCGCCAGCAGAAAGAGCGTTCCCGCGCCGCCACCTCTATTTCTGCCGGCGACTGGGTAGAGCTGATGCCGCAGGAAAATCCCACCGAGTTCGTTGGTTACAAAGAAGCGGAATGCACTTGCAAAATTGTGAAATACAGACAAGTAACTGCTAAAAATAAAACTTACTTCCAGATTGTCCTCGACAAAACCCCATTCTATGCTGAGTCGGGTGGACAGGTGGGTGACACTGGCATGCTGACCAACGGCACGGAGACGGTGGACATCTACAACACCACGAAAGAGAACAATCTGGTGATTCATCACGCCAACAAGATCCCCGCTGATGTGACGGCTGATTTCACCGCGCACATTGATGAGCTGAAACGGCAGAAGACGGCCAACAACCAC
The DNA here is from genome assembly GCA_946407715.1 of uncultured Bacteroidales bacterium. Next base: position 34,995 of record CAMJPH010000008.1, read on the forward strand.
TCCGCCACGCACCTGCTCGACCACGCGCTGCGCGCGGTCTTGGGCACGCACGTGGAGCAGAAAGGCTCTATGGTGGCTTCCGATCGTTTACGTTTCGACTTCTCCCACTTCGCCAAGGTGACGGACGAAGAGTTGCGTGCGGCCGAGAAGATGGTGAATGCCATGATCCGTCAGAACCTGCCGTTGCAAGAGTTTGTCGATGTGCCGATTGAAGAGGCCCGCGAGCGCGGCGCCATCGCCTTGTTCGGTGAGAAGTATGGAAAGACCGTCCGCGTGATTCAGTTCGGTGACGCGGTGGAACTTTGCGGAGGTACGCACACCTCCGCCACGGGTAACATCGGGCTCTTCAAGATCGTGTCTGAAGGCGCGGTGGCCGCTGGCGTGCGCCGTATCGAAGCGGTGACTGGCGAAGCTGCCGAGCAGCTGGTCTATGCCGACCAAGACACCTTGGCACAGCTGAAAGCCATGACGAATGCCACCAATCTGATCCAATCGGTGCAGAAATTACAGGATGATTGCCAGATGCTGCGTAAGAAGATGGAAGATATCGACCGTCAGATGGCCTTGGAGTTTGGCAAATCCTTGATGGAGAATGCCGAGGAGGTCAACGGTGTGCTGTTCATGTCGAAAGTCACCGACTATTCCGCTGACATGCTGCGGCAGGTCGCCCTGCAGTTGCGCGAAGGCGACAACCATGTGGTGGTGTTGGGCAGCGTGCACGACGGCAAACCGAACCTGGCAGTCGGCATCAGCACGAACCTGACAAGTAAGGTGGATGCCCCGACGTTAGTGCGTGCTGCGGGCAAGCTTATCCAAGGTGGTGGCGGCGGTCACCCGACGCTCGCCATGGCCGGCGGTAAGAACCCCGACGGGGTATCTGCTGCAGTTGAAGAAGCCATGCGATTGGCAAAGGAGAAATTGCAGTAGAAACGTTTCATGGTGTGTCTTTGCACAGCGTACAATAACAAACGGCGGCCGAAAGACCGCCGTTTGTTTCATAACCATGAAAAACGAAACACAAAATGCAAAAATGCAATTTTTAGCGTGTTAGAAGGGCAGGTCGTCAGAGAAGTTTTCCTCAGGCACTTTCGGTTCTGGTGGTGCTGGCTGCGGTTGTGGCGGCGGTGTCACAACCGTTTGGTTGGGCACTTGTGTCACTGTCGGACTGCTACTCTCCTTTGGCGACAGGAAAGTGAAGGTGTTGGCCTCCACTTCCGTGATGTAGTGTTTCACACCGTTAGCGTCATCCCAATTGCGGGTGCGCAAACGGCCCTCCACGTAGATTTGCCGGCCTTTGGACAAATACTTTTCCGCCAATTCCGCCAAGTTTCGCCACATCACGATGTTGTGCCACTCGGTCATCTCAATACGGTTGCCGTCCTTGTCCTTGCGGTACTCGGTTGTTGCTAACGAGAAACTTGCCTTCTTGCTGCCGTTCTCAAATGTTCTGATTTCCGGGTCTTTTCCTAAATGACCCACTAAAATTACTTTGTTAATACCTGACATAATATTTATGTTTTAAAGTTCACGGCAAAGATACAACCGTTTAAGCGTATTTGCTCATAGTAAATGAAAAATTTATCAAATGTAAAATGTTAATAAATATATAAAATACTAAAAATCAGTGGATTATTTGGGCTTATAACTTGATTCTTTTAATATTTTTTGGCTGTCTGTTATCTTCATCAAGTCCTTCAAAGTAGTTCCGGGGTGGGTCTTCATGTAGCTTTGGACGATTTGAAACCCGATGAACACACCGATTCTGCCAGGCGAGTCGTTGCCGAAGTCGCGGGTGAACGGAGTTTCGTCCATCATTCGGCGGATGACGTTGTCTGTGTTGTCATAGACCATGTTTTTCTCCACGAGGTAGTGCCAAACGGATGATTCGTGGGATGTTGCCCACTGGTACTGCTCTTTCGAGTAGCCGATTATGTCCTGGGGCTCTGTTGTCGGAAACATGGTTTGCGTGAACAGTATTTTTTTTCCGGCATCCACCATGTTGTCTAAAAGAGTTACTAAGGTTTTTTCTGGCAGATGCTTGTAAACCAGTGCTTTTGTAAAGCAATCCGTGGCCATGTGTTTTGGTTCGCATCGTGCAGCGATGAATTTCGGCATCCCTGCCTGCGCGTAGGGCTTGTAATCCTTGCCCATGTACATGTCGAGGCAGATGAAAATGGTGTTTTCGTAGCCGAAAACAGAGGGCATCTGAAAATCAATTCCGGAAACCAGTGTGCAGAAGTCAGGAGCTTTATCATTCGGGAAATGTGTGAGATAAAGGGTTAGTGCCGGTGTGATTTGATTCTTGAAATCTGACATGTCTGCATATTTTGCTTCAACATCGTTGTATATCTTTTTTATGACGGAATCGCTGACAAATCCTTTGATGGACTGCACCATCTCGGTGTTGTTCCATGCGCCGTTTGCAATGAGATTCTCCGGATACTTGCCGTATAAGTCCTTGAAGCCTGCGGCCATGTTTTTGGTGTCCATTTTGAACAGATCCTGTTCATATCGTAATATGTTGACTTCAATGTTTTTGGATTTTTTCACCTGTTCTTCGGTCAACTTGGGTTTGGCGACCTCCACAGGGGCGTTTTTCTTCTTGCATCCAGTCAAACCTATGCAGATAATCAGCAGAACACAAATGACATATAAATTATTTCTCTTCATATTATAATATGTTTTTGAAAAGGCAAAAATACGATTTTTAGAGTTAGGATTGAATGTACGTATTCGTAATTTATTTACCTTTGCGCTTTCAAATCAGAATCAAAAAATATCATTTAAATACAAAAGAAATGGCAAGAGTATTAATCATTGGAGCAGGCGGTGTCGGATCCGTTGTGGCTCACAAATGCGCTTCCGTACCGGAAGTTTTCACCAAAATTATGTTGGCCTCGCGCACGAAGGCGAAATGTGACGCCATCGCTGCGCACATCGGCGGCAACCGAATCCAAACCGCTCAGGTGGATGCCGACAATGTGGAGGAGACCATTCGTCTGCTTGAAAGCTACAAGCCTGATTTGCTGATCAATGTGGCGCTTCCGTATCAGGATCTGCCGCTTATGGACGCTTGTCTCGCCACGAAGACCAACTATATGGATACCGCCAACTACGAACCCCGCGACAAGGCGAAGTTCGAGTACAGTTGGCAGTGGGCCTATCATGACCGTTTCAAAGATGCTGGCATCATGGCCCTCCTTGGCTGTGGATTTGATCCCGGCGTGACCAGCATATACACGGCATACGCTGCCAAACACTATTTCGATGAGATGCACTATCTCGACATCGTGGATTGCAATGCCGGAGACCATGGCAAAGCTTTTGCCACCAACTTCAACCCCGAAATCAATATCCGAGAGATAACCCAACGTGGCAAATACTGGGAGAACGGCCAATGGGTGGAAATCGACCCGATGTCGATTCATCGTCCTGTAGAGTATCCTAATATCGGTGACCGCGAATCGTATCTACTTTACCACGAGGAACTTGAGTCGCTTGTAAAAAGCTATCCGACCATCAAGCGCGCCCGCTTCTGGATGACTTTCGGACAGAAATACCTCACCGTGCTGAACGTGTTGCAGGAAATCGGCATGACCAGCATCAAACCTATCAACTACAAGGGCATGGAGATTGTGCCATTGCAGTTCCTGAAGGCTGTGCTGCCGGAACCTTCCTCTCTCGGCGAAGGCTACCATGGCCAAACCTCCATCGGTTGTCAGATTAAGGGAGTGAAAGACGGCAAAGAGCGCACTTACTATGTCTGGAACAACTGTGATCACGCCGAATGCTTCAAGGAAGTTGGTGCTCAGGCCGTTTCCTACACCACGGGCGTTCCCGCAATGCTCTGCGCTAAAATGATTCTTACTGGAAAATGGCAGGGCAAGGGAGTCTTTAATGTTGAACAATTCGACCCGGATCCCTTCATGAACGAGATCGGCGGCTATGGCCTGCCCTGGAACGAGCAAATAGACCAGCCGCTGCCTGTGTATAAGCACGAGTAAAGGATACATAATTAATTAGAAAGGTCGGTTCGCGCCGGCCTTTCTAATTATATGCCTATGGTATAGGATGAAGATATTGATTCGTTGTTTTAATATCACACACTTCATTTTCAGCCAAATAAGATAAGATGTTATTTTAAAGTTAAAGGAGGCAAGGTCAAGGGATTTTTTTGTACTTTTGCCACGTTAAAAGAAAATTTTATGAAAAGGATATTAATTATTGCAGGCATGGTTCTCGCTTGCTTTTTGGGCAAATCACAAAGTTCTTATGTGGAGGTGTCATTACCTTTACCAGACCCATGTAGTACGACATCGGTTCACCATTTTGATAATGTCACACCGGATAACGCACTGACTTTGGTCGTCACTCCTAACCCGTCGGTGGGCGTTTTTTATTGTAAGTTGTCAGGTAAGGAACCGTTGGGGGAGATCAATGTTTCTGTTTTGGACATGAAAGGCGTACTTTTACTACAAGAAAAATGGTATTCAGAAAATGAAATGTTACAATCGCAAATGTTACTCAACTCTCTTCCGAATGGAATTTATCTTCTTTCGGTAAGTACAAAGAAAAACAAGGCAAACGCTAAAATCATCATTGAAAAATAGGGATTATGAAAAAAACAATACATCTTTTACTCTTTATTGTTTTATTATTGAGTGCCCCCGAAGCGATGGCGCAGGTGGTATCCATCTGTGCGGGACAGGACAGTGTGCGTCTGCGATTAGAGAACTATCAATACGGGAAAATCCAATGGATGAGTTCATACGACAACGAGAACTGGGAGCTCATTGAGGATGCCACCGATACTGTATATGAATTTATGCCGGAAGAAAACAAGTACTATCGCGCTCAAGTCTTTTTCAATGATTGCGAACCGGTGTTTTCCGCCACGAGCTATGTGCAAACCCTTCCGAAGCCGTTTGCGGGAACGGACAAGACCCTTTCGACAGGTTCGGGTATTTATCTATCAGCCTCGACGCAACCCGGTTCCATAGGGCAATGGGACATTTTATCCGGTGTGGGAGGCGTTTTGGCAAATGACACCAGTGCTTACAGTTTTTTCTATGGCTCTGACACCACTTATCTGTTGCGGTGGACAATGACCAACGCATGCGGAAGCCGCTCCGACACGCTGAAAATCAGGTATGTGGAAACTGTTTATTACCCTGATATTGTGTATGTGGACTCCACGGATCAGGTATTGAGCGATTCCGCCGAAATGGTGAATGGGCATTACAGAATCATTTTCAGTGATTCTTCTGTTGTGGTGACAGATTCTTCGGTATTGATAGGCAGTCTGACAAAAGCTTTCTTTGAAAAAGTTGAACATGTCCAGATGGTTGGCGACACCTGCATCATGGAAACCCACCCTGCCACCCTCGATGATATTTTGGTCTATGGCGTTCTCAATGCAGCAGAAGTGCATTACATTGACACGACGCGGCATGCGCCGATGCCGTATATACTTTTAGACCATCTCCCTACCCGTGCCGAAATGCAAATCCCCGAAATCAGGAACGGGCACTACCGGATAGTGGAGGAGGGAGAGTTGCGTGATGGAGACGACGTGTTCTCTATAACATTCGACAGCCCTACTAATATTAGTTTTTCGGGCACAGCAAACATTCAGGGCTATAAACATGGAGAATTTACTCCTAATTTCCAATTCGAATATGTAAAAACATTTGGAACAACTCGATTGAAATTTGGTATAGAAAATGGAAGAATGGGAGTAGATTTAGGTTTTTTAATAGCCATTTCAGGAGAAGTGAAATTGCCATTAATTTCACCACCAGGAGTACCTCTTCCACCGCCATTATCATTCATAACGTTAGATGCATCTCTTTATTTAGCACTTTCGGGAAATGTTGAATTTACCTGGGACTTTCATACAGCGTTAGGTCTCACTGCGATGATTGTTTATGAAAACAATATAATAAAGGATTATTTATTTAATTACTGCAAAAAATCATATTCTGTTTCTTCCGAAGCAACAGCTACTGGTGGTGTTGAAATCAAATTTGGTGCAGAGCTGCTTATTAATTTAACTGGAGCTCTCCAAATCCTCAAAATTGGCCCATTTATTGATTGTTCTATTGGTAACTCATGGCAATGGAAAGGTTGTTTCCCCCCTTTGCGAGAACAATCTATTTCACAACCTTTTATTGATTTCAAAGGTGGTGTTAAAGCCGGGATCAAATGTAAATGGCTTCCTAATTTAGGGTTTGAGCTTTATAAGCAATGTAGAGTGCCGTTTGGAAAAGCAAAAATAAACCCTTACTATGTTACCGCTCCTATGGGTAAGGAAACCATAGTAGAAGACAATGCACCCTATATAGTTACTGTCCAAGTTCAAAATTCGGAAGGACATCCCACGAAAAATTATCCTGTACATTTTGTTGTTGATAATGGGTGTGGTAGTGTTGGTGATGGGGCTATTGATGAGTGGGTCAACACGAATGACGATGGTTATGCTATTACAGAATGGATACCCTCACCCTCAGGAAACAAAATACAATTTCTTAAAGCTGAGGTTCTCGGTTGTTCATCCAATATTATAGGGTCTCCTATAACATTTATTGCAAAAGACAAATGTTTTTTTGATAATTTCCGAATTCAGCCGACCAAATCCAATGACAATGGAAACATCTGTTTCCATTTGGATAATATAGCATACCCCAAAAACACTTATAGCTGGTCTACAAATGGTATAGACTATCATCCTTTCCCAAATAATAACACCTATCCTTTTAATAATAAAGTATGCATTCCTGCTCAACCAGAAATTCCTGTCATCTTCTATGCAAAAAATCAAGATGGTTGTGTTGTGACATGTTCAGAAGTCTTAGATGCAGTAGGTTGCGACAATCCGATTCTTTGTTTGAATTATACAATCGAAAACAATAAGGTCGCCTTGGAACCTACGGGTGGGCACCCTGGTTACAGTTGTTCTATTGATGGAAATTCATGTTTACCCTATATTCTTTTGTCGGTTGATCCCGGCGATCATGTATTACGTGTGGAAGATTATATAGGTTGTTCAGTTGAAGAGACAATTACTATTGGTATTCCCATAACAGTATCTTTCAACCCCAACTGTGCCGATTATTCTGGTGTTATGCTAAATCAGAGCATCTATGCGAATGTTGCGACTTCTTTGAACTCCAACACGTATGCAAGGGACGGCTACACCTTTATCGGGTGGAATACCCAAAGCGACGGAAGTGGCATCCAATATGAGGACATGGGTACGGTCACACTGACACAAGACATCACACTCTATGCTCAATGGGGCAATGAAGTCAACCGAATCACTTTCCATGCCAACGGGGGTGTCGGGACAATGAATCAATTCTTAGCCCAACACGGGACGACCATCACATTACCACAAGCAACTTATACTCATCCGTGTCTTGATTTCAGAGAATGGAATACCATTATGGATGGCACAGGCGTGACATACCAAAATATGGGATCCTTCGTCTTGAATTCCGATATGGATTTATACGCACAGTGGGATTCTGCTGTCTCTGGTACCGTCTATTTTCATCCCAACGGAGCACCCGATTGTAGCTTTCAACAACAAGTTTTTCACAAATGCATCTCGTCAGCTCTTGCACCTTTTAACTGTCATTACCATGCATTCGTATTTATGGGTTGGAACACAGAGCCAAATGGTGGAGGAACCTCATACGAAGACCAAGAAGTTATCCTCCCCGTTGGCGATTTGCAACTTTATGCCCAATGGAGACCTGCTAATATGTGCCATGTGTCCTTTGACGCCAATGGGGGAACCGGAAACATTGACCCTATTTCAGGATTCGAAGCCGAAACAGTACAGCTTCCCTCGACCACTCCGACAAAAGGAGGCTACCATTTTTTGTTTTGGAACACAGCTGCTGATGGATCCGGGACATCCTATTATCCAAACAGTACCATGTATTTAAGTAGCAGTGTTACTTTGTTCGCGCAATGGGAACGAAACTACTACACCGTGACCTTTCATGCTAACGGAGGAACTGGAACGATGAATCCTCAACACATTTACGAGGATTCTTTAACCGCGTTGTCCCCCAACACCTTTACCAGATCGGGCAATTACACTTTTTCACACTGGAGTACCAACGAAACAGGATCCGGCACCCATTATGAAGACCAGGAACAAATTCTCATCACGAGTGATCTTGCCTTATACGCACAATGGATATCTTCCTCCAATACCAATTCATGTCAAGTGTCATCATTCCATAGCAATGAAACAGTGGTCAATGGACGATTGACAAGTGTCAGCGACCATGAAGGAAATGTCTATCCTGTTGTGCAAATGAATGGTAATTCGTGTTGGCTTCGAACAAATATGAGAGCTACCACTTCCCCGACAACGGGAGCTTCGTTAGTTGTTCGTCCAGGAAATCTATACAATTGGTATGCTGCCACAGACAACGGTACCGTTCGAGGTATCTGTCCGTATGGTTGGCATGTGCCAATTAGCACTGAATGGCAAAGCGGTGTTTCTAGCATAGGTGCCCCTGTGTATTTTTCAGGCTCTGGATGGGAGGCATCTTCCACACCAGATTCCCCTGGCGACTATTCAAATGAATCAAGAAACATCACCAATTTCTCCCTCTTGCCTTCCGGCAAGTATTTTATTAACGACGGAATGGTTACAGGAACAGGTACCGAGGCTATGCTTTGGCTAAACAATACTCCTTGGGATGGTGGTTATGCTCGCTACGTAAAATACACTCATCAGAGTGCATATCCAACATCTGGGTATGCGTCTGCTTCTTGCTATTATGCCTCTTTACGTTGTGTTAGAGATTAACGATTATGAAAAAATCATATTTAAAAATATTGGCTTTTTGCCTTGCTGTTCTGCCTGCTTTCTGTGCAGCAGCACCTGTTGATTCTACGGTGGCTAAACAAATCGCTTTCCGATTCTATAATTCTTTACCTAAGAGCGAGTACCATTCATTGGAAGATTTCCATATAGTGGAAACGTACAGGATCGAAAATGGATTTGTTTCTTTTACCAATTTTTATTGCTTTAATATAGGCGCTAACGGCTTTGTCATTGTTGGAGCAGATGACCGTATTGAACCTGTTTTGGGCTATTCCTATACGGGACATTTTGACAATAGCATCGTCCACAATAATCTTTTGTTCCTATTGTCCGAATATGACCGCGAAATAGATTCTGTTTTGCAATCGGTTGGGGTGCAGGATGTTACTGTTGAACAAAAATGGAGCTCCCTTCTGCGAGACTCCGTCCCTCTTCGGAACAGTAATGTAATTACTGCGGTACCTGCATTACTCTCCACCACCTGGAATCAAGGGTATTTATATAACTCTTGTTGTCCCGCAGACGCCGCTGGGCCAGGTGGTCATGTATACGCAGGCTGTGTCGCTACGGCCATGGCCCAAATCATCAATTATTGGAAATATCCGGTAAATCCCGAGGGGAGTATCACTTATTATGCGGACAATTCTTCACAAAACTATGGCAACTACGGCTTGCTTAGCATTAATTTCGACACAGTCTTTTATGATTATTCGGCTATGCCAAATTCTCTTGGATACCAAAGTAACTATGTGGAAAAGCAAAACGTGGCATCTCTGATTTATCATTGCGGACTCAGTATTTCTATGATATATAGTCCAATGGGAAGTGTTGGTTTTGTTTATCTCGTACCAGCTGCCCTAACTTCCTATTTTAAATACCTTCCATCTTGTCAATATATCCAACGTAGTTCATATAGCGATTCTGCTTGGCAACAGATTATAACAAATGAAATCGATCAACAACGTCCGGTATGTTACGGAGGACAAGGGAATGCAGGAGGACATGCTTTTGTATGTGATGGCTATGATGATTTGGGGTTCTTTCACATCAATTGGGGTTGGGGTGGAGCTTATGACGGATATTTTCTATTGTCGAATCTGGGTTATGGAAATTACAGTTTTAACAGTTCGCAAGATGCCGTTATTGGCATTTGCACGGAACAACAACCCTTGCCTGTTGCCGTTACGGGCGATGCAAGCAATATAACGGACTCTTCTGCCCATTGCAATGCCCGAGCCTATGTGCAAGGACAATTACCCATTACTGACAGAGGTTTATGCTGGAGTACATCACCCTCTCCCACAATCGCTGACAACTCTTTTTCTGCTGGGACGGGATCCGGCGTGTATGAGTGTACTTTAACGAATTTGATGGCAAATACGAGATATTATGTACGTTCCTATGCAACCAATGACAGTGGAATAACGTACGGCAACCAAATGTCTTTTGAGACAAACAATCCCCTGGCAGTTTTCTTTGATGCTAACGGAGGTGAGGGGACAATGGACCCGCAGTATTTCATGGTGGGAATATCACAAAACTTGTCCGCCGCCACCTTTACCCGTGTTGGATACACCTTTAGTGGTTGGAACACTGAACCTGATGGAAGTGGCATCTCTTATAATGACCAGCAAACCATTATACTGTCAGGCAGCTTGACCTTGTACGCGCAATGGAGCCCCATCACGTGTATTATAACATTGATTCCTACCGGGGTTGACACTTTCGTCACAATACTAACCTGTTATTATGGGGACTCCCTGACCTTACCAACCGCCCCATTTTCACATCCAGATTACGTTTTTCTTGGATGGAATACTATGGCTGACGGATCCGGCGAATGGTTTTCACCTCAGCAAACCATTGTACCTTTATCCAATATGACCTTGTTCTCTCAATGGGAATCACTGGTAAATAATGAAAGCCTCTCCTGTCCTGTTCTCACGATTTTGTCTAATGAAATCGGTACGGATAGCATTATTTACTCCGTTCTTGATCACGAAAGCAATCTATATAATGTGGTTCGTATTGGCAATCAATGCTGGCTGCGTGAGAATATGCGCTGTACCACTTCTCCCACAACAGGGACTATAGTGTTAATTAATTCCAGTGATAGCAATGCCGTTTCATTAAGTGGCAAATATGCTGTGTATTATCAGAATCTTCCGGCAAACGCAGCAGACGGCTATGGCATTCTATATAACTGGAATGCTGCCATGGACACATTCAATGTGATGTTCGGGGAAGTTTCCGCCAGCACCAACGCATCATCCGCAGTGTCTGCAATATTTCCAAATCATCGCCGAGGAATATGTCCTAAAGGATGGCACATTCCTTCTGCAGAGGAATGGAATACCCTGACCACCTATTTACAAGAACATTCCAATTATGTATGCGGAGAAGGTGCCAACAATATTGCCCAATCCATGGCATCCGAAATGGGCTGGGTATCCTATATGAACGATTGCTGTGTGGGGAATTCTTCATCCGCAAACAATACATCTTTTCTCTCATTGACCCCTTCTGGTACTTTTAGCGGGCAATTCAATGGCATGGGCTACCTCACTTCCGTCTGGTCTGCGACGGAGGCCGGGATGACAAACGCTTTTACGCAAAACCTCGCATATAACCTTCCGTACTCCTCACAAATCCCTAAAAGCAAGAACCTCGCCTGTTCGGTCAGATGTCTCCGAGACATCATTCCTTCTCTGAGTCATGCCGAGGCCGTCTTGGTGACCAAAGATTCCGCCATTATTAGAGCTTCTCTACTCAGTGACGGGAATTCGGACATACTGGATTATGGCTTTTGTTGGAACACTTCTGGCAGTCCAACCCTCTCAGATTACCACACTTCTTCCCATTCAAACACCAACACTTTTGTGGGGTATCTGACCAATCTTGTACCCAATACGACCTACTTTGTCCGGGCTTACGCAACAAATGAATCGGGTACATCTTTCGGATATGACCTCGCATTCACGACCGACTGTGATACCGTTTTCCAAACATTTGAAGCAACCGCTTGCGATTTCTACTTCTGGAATGGGCAAGTCTATTCTGCTTCTGGACAATATTATCAACTATTCCCTTCACACAATGGTTGCGACAGTCTTGTGAGTTTAAATCTAACGATTAATCCGTTACCTTCAAGCGGAGCGATAACAGGGAATAATGAAATCTGCCGAAACCAAATTGCAGAATACCATTATCTTACAAATGAGAATTACCATTATACATGGCTTAAAAACAACGAGATTATTGCCGAAGACGTACCTGCTGTACAAGTCCAAGAACAAGAAAGCGGTATCGTCATTTTGTCTGTATTCACCGAGAATCCACTTACTGGATGTTGTAATAGTGTTCCGCTGATGATAAATGTGAGCGAATACGTTTCTCCTGACCAGACTATCATTCGACGTCAAGGATCCTCTAACATTTTAGTTTGTCAACCTGTGTCATCAGACGAAGGGGTAGTTCATTACCAATGGGGGCAGACCAACATAGATACGGATGAAGAAACATTTTTTGACGGGGATTATAATTATTTTTTGTTTGAAAGCGGAATAGATACAACCCATTTCCGTTATTGGGTGGAAACCTATATCAATTATGGAGAAAGCTCAAGATGCTCCAATAGAACCTATTATGAAGGAAATACACCTACAGCAATTCAAAATATAGATGGGAATCTTGTGAATGCTTATTTCTATGAAAACTACATTAAACTGCATGTAAAACCCGCCAATGTTGAAACTGTTTCAATATCCGTGTTTAACTTGGATGGAAAATTCGTAATAGCCAAAAAATATGGTGTCAGTGATGAATTCGATGACCTAATATACTTGCCGTCGATCACCTCTGGCCTCTACTTCTTAAAAGTAAATATTGGAAAAAGTGTATACGTCCTGAAATTATTAAAATTGTGAAATGCGTATTCCGGCGATACCCGTTCACCAATTCCGATGATATCCGTTCACTCGGA
>CAMJPH010000009.1 GCA_946407715.1 uncultured Bacteroidales bacterium
TCCGCCTTTTCACTATCCTTGCTGTTCAGAAAACGCGTGAACTCACCCTGCGCCAGCAACGTGGTTCGACAAAACTGGTCGAAATCGAGTCCGATGGCGGTCTTGATTTCTTGTCTGATTTCCACATCTTTGCTATAGGAGTAATCGGTATCAAGGTTTTTCAGGGTCCATGACTTTCCTTGAAGTGCTCCCGTCGCCTTTTTCCTTGCACGAGCCACCGCCCAAGCAGCTTCGTAATGCACGCCGTTGCTGCCCGTAAAGGTAAGCGTGACAGATGCTTCGCCGGTATTTCTTCTCATTAACTGACGAGTGTCTTTTATCGTGATGTCCTTCTCTTCATCTTTCGTATTGCCCTCCATCTGGGTGCTCTTCAATCTTGGCGTATTGGCGAAAAGCGCCAGACAGATAGCATCCAGAATCGTGGATTTTCCCGAGCCGGTTTTGCCCGTTATCAAGAACACCTCGCTGTCTGCCAGCGGCTGCGCCTCGAAGTCAATGACGGCATCCTCTATGGATGCTATATTATGTATGGTCAGTTTCTGTAATTTCATTGTTGTCCTCCTTTCTTAATCGTTTCGTGAATCCTCGGCCACCATAGCCATGGCTTCCTTGAACATCGACTCCAGCTCCTCATCGAAGCAGATACCCGAATATTCAGCATACCGTTTGGCTATCTCAACAGGATTTTCTTCCTGGAACTCCTGTACGGTCAACACCTTAGCCTCGCTCTGGCGGTCCATCTTTCTCTTCGCATTGATATAGCAGAACCGGCATTTTTTCCTCTTGGCCAGACTTGCCGCTTCCTCATTAGCCTCCACAGGCAGAAAATCATCAATCTCCACGTTCAGCCGGAGGTAGGCGGGAATATCGTCAGGAAACTTCTCCAAGAGTTCTTTTGCCTCCTCCCAAGACGCCGCGCCCTCGGTGGGCAGCGTCACCAACGGACGAGGATTATCAATCTCGATTTTCTCCACCACAGGTTTTTCTCCATGCTTTCCAATCTCAACCATGCTGATGGAATGAGGGAAACTCTCGTCAAAACTGACAGCCAGCGGGGTGCCGCAATATCTCACATTATGCTTGCCACTGTGTACAAACTGCTCATGGTGAATATGCCCCAACGCCAAATAGTCGTAGCCGTCGCCCATCTGTTCCAGTTCGAACGAGTCTATGCCTCCGACGGAATATTCCGATGCGTGGTCATGTCCCGTAAAGTCGCAACCCTTCACTGTCGTATGGGCGGTCAGCACCACGGGCAACCCTTCCAAATTCCTTTCCGCCACCCTGTCGAGCAGCTGCTGGAAAAACCCGTCGGGGATATTCCGCTCATTCGCATACGGCACAGCGATCACATAGCCCTTTTCCGGAACTTCGATGATATGCTCGTCTAAATTCTCCTTCTCTAACTGTCCGATGGCATACACTCCGAGTGCCCGCCACGGAGTCCGGAAAATCTCATGCTTTGTGCCGCTGTCGTGGTTGCCGGCGGTCATCACAATCTTCATTTGAGGATGCGCGTTATGAATGTTCACCATGCCGTCCGTGAGCATAGTCTGCACGGCAGCTGACGGTTGCGATGTGTGATACATGTCCCCGCACAACAGGAACACATCCGGTTTCTGCTCTTCCACAATCTTCACCATCTGGTCCAGCATGTTCTGCTGTTCGTCTGTGCGATCATAGCCGTAGAGCACGTGCCCCAAATGCCAGTCGCTTGTATGTAGTATTTTCATAAGTCAATGGATTTTTTGTGCTTGCAAAAATAAAAAAAATGCACCCATTTCTGACTGCATTTTTTTTATTGCATTTTGTTTTATCAGCTATTTTTTTTATGACAATTATCTCATATCATTCACCTCCACACCGGAAAATTTGCTCTTGTCGAACACGAAAATCTTGTCGTCCAGAGGGATGTCGTTCTTGAACTGCTCGATGTTGTAGGTATAGATGGTATTATCCTTCTCATAGACCGCGATTTTCGCGATTTTCTGCGAGGTCTTGACGATATAGACGCGGATGCGGTAGTAGGACTGCGCGGTCTTGGGGGTGAGATCGACGATGCTGTATTGCACATTCCCCTGGAACTCGTCACGGATGAACTTGGCGCGGAAATGCGTGCTCCAGTCCTTCAGGATTCGCTGCGGATTCATCAGATTCTGGTCGTCGTCAGGGTCGTATTCGTAAACGGAAACCTCCTTGGCATCCTTGTCGTAGCTCCAAATCGAAGTCCCGTCGCAATAATACTGCAGTCCGGCAAAATTGGTCTTGTACTTGCTTCCCTTGAGGTAGAAGTCGCCCTCGCTGACGCCCAGCGTCTTCTCGTCCTTGGTGGTCTTCAACGTGTAATGGAACTGCATTGTGTTATACTTCTGGTATTGCTGTGAGACCTTCTTCATCAGGTCGTTCGCGCCACCATCCGTATTCTGCGCGGTGACTGCAAACGCCATCACGGCCAGTATCATCAAAAACGCTATTCTTTTCATATTCTGATTTTTTATCGGGTTGCTTTGATTCTCATTTTTCGCAAATGTTTAAGCGTCATCGTTTCATCGTTTCAGAAATCACATCCGACATCAACACGTAAATTTCCCGTAGTCTTTCATCGTCTAAAGAGGCCAATTGCGTCTGCATCACATTTCGGTCACCACGTACAGCCGGGCCTGTCTGCGCTTCCGCCGGAGTCATCACCGAAACTTTCTCCACTGTCTGACGCAACAACGGGAGCAAAATCTCAAACGGCAAATTATTCTCTTGCAACAACTTATAAGCAATCTGGTACATTGCATTGCTGAAATTGCAAGCGAACACCGCCGCCACATGCATTTTCGCGCGCTGCGCCTCGGAGACTTCATAACAGTTTGGGGAGAGTTCGCGAGCTAAAGACCACATCTGTTCGCGATAATTTGTTCCGGCACAGGGAAGTGTCGGTTCCTGATACTCCAGACACAACGGGACATCCAGATTCCTCATTTCCTGTGTTTTGGTGAACGTCTGCAACGGATAAATCACCCCGAAACAGTCGGCATAATCTTTCAGGCACTGACAAGAAACCGTGCCCGAAGTCATAAAGGCCATCGGTAGCTTAAACGGCAGCTGCGGCAACACGTGATCGTAGGCATTATCCGCCAAAGCGAAGATAAAAACATGATTGTCAGGGTTCAACGCCTTCAAATCATCAATCGGTTGCGCACCGGAAAGTTCCGCTAACCGCTGCGCATTCTCCAACTTGCGGCTATAGACCTGTGTGACGGGAAAACGCGACGACTCCTGCAGCCGTTGCGCCATCCACGTGGCCACATTACCGGAACCAATGAGCGTTATCATCAGTAGGTGAATTTACTGCCACCCAAGAACTCGCGAAGAATGGAAGTGCCGGGCAGGGAGACTTCGGGGATGCTCTTGAAGAACATCAGCAGCTTGATCAGACGCTGTGCTTCCGCATACTCCGGTGCTATCTGGGGAACGGCGTGCAGGATCGGGAGCGCAAAAGGCTTCAGGACAGACAGTTCAAACACTAACGAAGTGTTGATCATCACGTCGGCATTCTCCTGGAACGGGAAGATGTTCTTTTCTTCGCCACGGCGCACGCTCGGCCACCGGCGTATCGTATCGACAGCCGAATAGCCGCGATAGTTGTAGTCGCGCACAATCCTGCGTATCAATCGGTTGTCGGAGGTAGGGATTGGATTCTGACGGTCTAAAGACAGGGAGGTCAGCGCGGACACGAAAATCTTATATTTCACTTCGTCGGGTACCTGCGCGGTGAGTTCGGGGTTCAGACAGTGGATGCCCTCAATGACAAGGATGGAATTCTTGCGCAGCTGGAGGGTATTCCCATTCCAAACTTTCTTGCCCTGGGCGAAATCGAAGGTGGGAATCTCCACGCACTCACCCGCCAGCAGATGTGACAGCGTGCTGTTGAATAACGGCAGGTCAATGGCATGCAAGTCCTCGAAGTCGAACTCGCCGTTCTCGTCCTTAGGCGTGTCATCGCGTTCCACGAAGAAGTCATCCACGGAAATCTGCACCGGATGGTAGCCTAAAACGGCTAACTGCACCGCTAACCGCCGGCAGGTGGTGGTCTTTCCCGAGCTGGACGGCCCGCTGATAAGCACCATCTTCACATTCCCGCTCTGGTAAATCATATCGGCCACACGCGCCAAATGCTTCTCCTGATAGGCCTCCGCCACCAAGACCCCGGTCTGTATCTGCCGACCGCTGTTGTATTTGTTCAGATCGGAGACGTATGGCACCCCCATCGACGCCACCCATTCCTTATCAATTTTATAGACAGAAAAGAGCTTCGGATAGGTGCGCGTTTTAGCCATAACCTTGATGTTCTTCTTGGACGGCAACTTTAGCAGCAGACCTTCCTCGTATTTCTCCAGCCCGAAAGTCGTGAGACAGCCCGTGGAGGGCACCAAGAAACCGTAATAGTAGTTGATGCTATCGTCCAAATGATAGACGGAAGTGTAAATACGGTCGCGGTTTTTGAAGAACTCGTACTTGTCCTCCAGCCCGTGCGCTTGGAATGCGGCGATGGCATCTTGCGTAAGCATCTCCTCATGGATGAATGGCAAATTGCGCTGCACCGTGTCCTTCATGAAGAGGAAGAGCTTGTTCGCCAATTGTTCCGTAATCGGTCCGTCAAGATTTTCCAACGTGCAGTAGCGGCCGCCGGAGATAGAATGTTTGATGTGCAGTTTCACCTCCTTGGGAAGCAGCTTATCGACCGCGTGGAACAGCAGGAAAAAGAGCGAGCGCATGTAGCCGTTGCGTCCATAGGAGCTGTAATAGTCAAAGAACTGCACCTGCGCGGGCTTGGTGAGACGGAACGACATGTCACGCTCCTTGTTGTTCACCAACGCGCCAAGGAAAGGCGTTTCAGGGTTCTGTTTCACCTTGAAAAGTTCGACAAATTCCTGCAGAGTTATGCCGCAAGGAATCTCAGTCTGCATGTCGTTGTTTTTGCAATATACGGGAATTGTGTTTTCCATTTTCTAAAAAATTTTGGCGGCAAAGGTACACAATAATTCGAATAATATGCCTGTTTTTTTATAAATTGATTTTTCAAACAAAACAAAAAGACGGGACACCCGCAGATGCCCCGTCTTTTCATTATCTACAGCGATCTTTTCACAACTGATCAGTCTAATCACAGATCACTGCTCACTATTATTACAGCAGGTGGACAGCCACGGTCAAGCCGGCCATCACGATGCTCACCATGCTCATCAGCTTGATGAGGATGTTCAGAGACGGACCGGAAGTGTCCTTGAAGGGATCGCCCACGGTGTCGCCCACGACAGTGGCCTTGTGGTTGTCAGAACCCTTGCCGCCGAAGTTGCCTTCCTCGACATACTTCTTGGCGTTGTCCCAAGCACCACCGGCGTTGGCCATGAAGATAGCCAATACGAAACCGGCGCCGAGACCGCCAACCAACAGACCGAGCACACCAGCCACACCGAGAATCAAGCCCGTGCAGATGGGAGCCAAGATGGCGAGGATGGACGGGAGCAGCATTTCGCGTTGAGCACCCTTCGTGGAGATGGCCACGCAACGAGCGTAATCCGGAGTACCCTCACCGGTGAGGATGCCCTTGATTTCGCGGAACTGACGGCGGACTTCCTCCACCATCTTCTGAGCGGCGCGACCCACAGCGTTCATCGTGAGACCGCAGAACAGGAAGGCCATCATGGAGCCGATGAAGACACCCACGAGCACTTTCGGGTTCATCAAAGAAACATTGTAATATTCCATGAAGTCGATCAGGGATGCCTGAGCGGTTTCGACGACGCGGTTGCCAAGGTCGAGAGTGTCAGTACCGATACGCACGAGGGCGATCTTGATCTCTTCCACGTAGGAAGCGAGCAGTGCGAGGGCGGTCAGAGCGGCAGAACCGATGGCGAAGCCCTTACCCGTGGCAGCGGTGGTGTTACCCAGCGCGTCGAGAGCGTCAGTGCGTTTACGAACTTCAGGTTCCAAACCGCTCATCTCGGCGTTACCACCGGCATTGTCGGCGATAGGACCGTAAGCGTCGGTAGCCAAAGTGATACCTAACGTGGAAAGCATACCCACAGCTGCGATACCGATACCGTAAAGACCCTTGGAGAGGTTGACGGCCGTGAATTCGATCTGGAAACCGTTGGCGCACAAGAAAGCGAGGATGATGGCCACGCCGATGGTGAGCACCGGGATGACCGTGGAAATCATACCCAAGCCGATACCGGAGATGATGACCGTGGCAGGACCCGTCTGGGATGCCTCAGCGACCTTCTGCGTCGGTTTGAAGGATTGGGAAGTGTAGTATTCCGTTGATTTACCGATAATCACGCCGGCGAGCAGACCCACAACGACTGAAAGGGAGACCTGCCACCAAACGATGTCAGTGGAATCTTTGAAGAGCACATACATGATGCAGAACGTGGCCACTGCGATGAGGCAAGCGGCAGTGTTGGTACCGCGGCTCAGGGCCTTGAGCAGTTCGGTCATCGTGGCGTCTTCCTTGGTGCGAACCATGAAGATACCGATCACGGAGAGAATCACGCCGACGGCGGCAATCATCATCGGAGCGAGGATGGAGCGCATCTGCATTTCGGCACCGAGGGTGGCGAAAGCGGCAGCACCGAGAGCCATGGTGGAGAGGATGGAGCCAGCGTAAGACTCGTACAGGTCGGCACCCATACCAGCCACGTCACCCACATTGTCACCCACATTATCGGCGATGGTAGCGGGGTTGCGCGGGTCGTCCTCAGGGATATTGTATTCGGTCTTGCCGACCAGATCAGCGCCCACGTCAGCGGCTTTGGTGTAGATACCGCCGCCCACACGTGCGAACAACGCCTGCGTGGAAGCACCCATACCGAAGGTCAGCATCGTGGTGGTGATGATCACGAGATGGTGATCCTCCGGAATGAAATGGTCGAGGATGAAGAACCACACGGAGACGTCGAGCAATGCAAGGCCGACGACCGTCAAGCCCATGACAGCACCGCTGCGGAAAGCGATCTGCAGACCCTTGTTAAGGCTCTGGCGAGCGCCGTTGGCGGTACGCGCGGAGGCGTATGTGGCGGTCTTCATGCCGAGGAAACCGGCCAAACCGGAGAAGAAACCGCCGGTCAGGAAAGCGAACCAGACCCAGCCGTTCTGCAGGTCAAAGATCGACATGATGAAGAACAGGATGGCCAAGACGATGAACACGATGGTCACCACCTTGTACTGCTGTTTCAGGTAGGCCATGGCGCCCTTGCGGACGTGCGAGGCGATTTCACGCATAGTGGGAGTGCCTTCGTCTTCCTTCAGCATTCTGCGATAGAAGAAGAACGCGAAACCCAACGCGACAATGGATGCGCAAAACACGATCCATACATACTTTACAAGATTTTCCATACTTTTTTGGGTTTTATGAATAATTTAGTTAAGTTGTTTCTCTTAGACTTAAGACGTAAGACTTTTGGGCTTTCCCGCACAACTTGCGGTCTACAAAAAATCAAGCTGCAAAGATGCAAAATTTTTCGATATGATGTTGCATTCAAATAACAACCCATATACCATTAATTTAAAACTTGCATTGCAACAAAAAACATCCAAATCATATATTCCGTAAAGATTTGGATGTTTTGTTTTGAGGAAGTCGCAATCCTTGCTTTACAACGCCCGCCGCAAAATCTCCACAATGTCATCTCGAGTAAGCTGCATGAACCCGCCTCCGAGGATAGTAGCATCGGCCACTTGCCCGATGTTTTCGGGAGTCACACCCACTTCAGAGGCATTCATCACCACACCAATCTCCTTCATCCAGCCTTCCAAGGCATCCAAGCCCTCCAAAGCAACTTGCTCGTCAGTTTTGCCATCGGGACAAACATTCCAGACATTTTTCGCGAAGCGTACGAACTGGTGCAACCCGCTGTGCATGATGTACTTGTAGTAGGGAATGGAGACGGCCGCGAGAGTCATTCCGTGCGTGGCATCCGTCACTGCACCGATAGCCTGACCGATCATGTGAACCATCCAGTCCTGCCGTTTTCCCTTGCCAACGAGCGTGTTAAGAGCCCACGTGGCTGTCCACATAATGTTGCTGCGCGCCTCATAGTCCTGCGGTTTTTTCACAGCGATGCGGCTACTGTGGATGAGCGAACGCATAAGACCTTCGTTGAGATAGTCACTGGTACTGTCATCCTCGTTGCTGAAATACTGCTCCATGAGGTGCGACATGATGTCGAAGAAGCCGGCAACCATCTGATACTGCGGCACCGTATAGGTGAGCTTCGGGTTCAGGATTGTGAATTTCGGCATCAGACGGCTGTCGAAGACCTTGCCAATCTTGAGGTTCTGTTTGTGGTTGGTGATGACGGAGCCACCGTTCATCTCAGAACCTGTGCCCACCATGGTGAGGATGCAGCCCACGGGCAGAATCCGAAGACCATGTTCAGGGTCTTTGTAATCAAGGTAGTAGGTCTGCCATGGGTCACCATCGAGCCATGCGGAAGCGGCCACACCTTTGGCATAGTCGCATACGGAACCGCCGCCCACCGCGAGGATGAGATCGACGTTGTTCTCGCGGGCGAGTTTACAACCTTCGTAGAGTTTCTCCACCGTCGGGTTCGGCATCACGCCGGAATCCTCCACGATGGTCTTGCCGGCCTCGTGCAGGAGATTGATGACCTGATCATATAACCCTGTGCGCTTAATGGAACCGCCGCCGTAGGAGAGCATGACGGTCTTGCCGTAAAGGGCGAGTTCCTCTTTCAAATGTTCCAGACTATTCTCGCCAAAATGCAGGCGAGTGGGGTTTTCAAATGTGAAATTTCCTAACATAACATTTTATTTTTAGGGGGCAAATGTACACATTTTTTAATATCGAACAGACAAATCCCGTATGTATTCGTAATTTGTGTACTTTTGCCGCCGCAATGAAAAAGTGGTTCACACGCAAGAAAGAGGAGGAGTGCGCCGTCTCGCTGTCGGCACTCACCTGGCAGCGTTTCAGGAAGGAACGCCAGGCCATCGTGTCCCTTGCCTACATCGGACTGGTCATCATTGTCGCTATCCTCGGCTATCTCATCACCCCCGACCCCACCCCTTTCTGCAACCACCAACAGCTCGAAATCGCCCTCCAGAAACCTGGCTTCACTGTGCAACTCTTGGAACTCAAACCCGAACAGACTGTTCCGCACGTCAACTTCCTCAAGAAGATGCTGTTCGGACAACCCGCTGAGTACAAAACCGTTCCCATAGAGTCTATTCAGGATAACGGCGATTCCGTGACCGTGAAACTGTTCCAACAGGAGTACCACGAATCGTATGCCAAGGCCGACCTTTCCCCGCGGATGGTGAAGAAGCAGCGGTTCCTGCTCGGCACCGACCGCTACGGCCGTGACGTCCTCAGCCAGCTGATGATCGGCGCGCGCGTGAGTCTCTCCGTGGGATTCCTCTCGATCTTCATCGCCCTGTTCATCGGCACCCTCGTGGGCGCCACCGCCGGCTACTACCGCGGCAAGGTCGATGACGTGCTCACCTTCCTCATCAACGTGGTGTGGTCCATCCCTACCCTGCTGCTCGTCATCGCCATCAGCTTCGCCCTTGGCAAAGGGTTCTGGAAAATCTTCATCGCCATCGGTCTGACCATGTGGGTGGATATCGCCCGTGTGGTGCGCGGACAGTTCCTGAGTTTGCGCGAACAGGACTTCGTGGAGTCCGCCAGAGCATTGGGATACAGCAATTTCCGGATTATCGTCAAGCACATCCTGCCCAACATCACAGGCACGCTTATCGTGATTGCGGCCTCCAATTTCTCATCGGCCATCCTGATGGAGGCGGGTCTGAGTTTCCTCGGTCTCGGCGTGCAGCCCCCCACCCCCTCCTGGGGCATGATGATGAAAGAGAACTACGCATGCATCGTGCTGAACAACGCCTACTTGGCCATCATCCCCGGTGTGGCCATCATGCTGCTGGTGCTGTCGTTCATGCTGATAGGCAATGCGTTGAGGGACGCGATGGACGTACGGAGTTAGCAATTAGCAGTTGTAACGAGAAGATCCCTGTATATTAAATTGCTTCTTTGGGCAGCCCCGACAGGGGAAAAAGCTTGGTAGTAAATGTATTTGTTATGAATAATGAATCGGAAAAAACAAAGATTGAGCTTTATCGGTGTCATCCAAAGCGAGAAGGTGGCATTATATGGGCGATATCTTTCCTGATTGTTTTTGGAATACCTATCTATTCTTCCATTTTGGAAAATAATCTGTTGCCTTTGTTTCTTTTCTGGCTTCCATTCGGTTGGTTTATGATATTAAGTTTGGAACAGGCCATGTGGCAGTTTTTCGGGGAGGAGATAGGCTCAATAGACAACGATTGTTTCTATATACATCGCAAAAACAGGATGTTCAATCGAAATTGGCGCATACACCTCCACAAAATCGACGAAATGGATTATTACAAGGAGAGTGTCTTGAAGAGACTTTTCCTGACGTGTGGATTTGCAAATAACACGCTGTGTATCAGATATTCCCCGTCATTATTTCAACGCAAATTCGCTCCAGGACTTTCCTCTGACGAGCAGGTCAATGTGATAGACCGTTTGGGAGAGGCAGTCGCCATCGCGAAGTCGGGAAGGGGAATACGTGGTGACACACGTGATCAGTGAAGATTAACCCAAGATTCCAGCTCCGCGACCCGCACGCGGTATTTCTCAATCTGACTTTCGATGAAGTCGTCGCTGAACTTGCGGTCGCAGAAGCCGTTGCCACGGGCCACGTACTCGTCGTCTTCCAATGAGCCGTACAAGTCCAGATAGTTGTCCAAATACTCCTGGTTTTCGCGCAACAGGCGCTTCAAGTCCTCCGCATCGGCCTCGAACGATTCGCCAGTGGAATAACGGTATGTTTTCTTTTTCTGCATATTCGGTTTTAAGACTATTTTTGTTTTTTTGAAGACAACTGGGACAACTTGGACAACTTTTGTTCAACCGTTAATCTTTGATACATCTGTGAGATCGTTAGACAAAAATCGAAAATGTTCTGTAAGATTTCGCGGGAAGGACTTAACCACAAACTTATTATCACATCCGTATCTTCTTGAACATCCTCTTCCATCTCACTTTCCGTTTGTCGCTCCAAGTCTTGAACTTGTCGAGGGAGAGCCACACGATGGAGGCTTTGCCCACGATGTGGTCTTCCGGCACGAAACCCCAGAAACGGGAGTCGGCGGAGTTGTGGCGGTTGTCACCCATCATGAAGTAGTAATCCATCGCAAAGGTGTAGGAGGTGGCAATTTGCCCGTCAATAAGAACATTCCCGTCCTTAACCTGTAAATCATGGCCCTCGTAGTTATGGATGATTTTCTCGTAAAGAGCGATGTTCTCGGGCGAAATCTGCACGGTGGCGCCCTTTTGCGGAATCGTCAACGGACCGAAAAAGTCCTTGTTCCACTTGTAGGTACTGTCGTGCGGGAAAATGTCAGGACTATAGACGCCCTCTTCCTCCTCCAAAATCTGCACATCAAAACCTTTCTTCTTGATACTGGTTTGCTGCTCGCCATTCAACATCACAACGTAATGGTTAATATCCACCTGCTGCATATCTTCCTCGTTGATATTCAGATTTTTTCGATCTTTTTTGGAAAGTTGCAGACCCGTAGGATTGGAAATCAGGCAGGCATACTGGATGCGGTCGGGGTTAACCGCCTTTTCGCCGTTAATATAAACCTGTCTGTCAATAATTTGCAACTTGTCTCCAGGGGTACCGATACAGCGTTTCACATAGTTTTCGCGCTTATCGACAGGACGGGCAATCACCTTGTATTCGTTCCAGACCGCTTCCCTACCCTTCCCGGGTACATACGCGCCGGGGTATTTCATGCGCAACTGCTGGATATATTCGGGTGAGTACCGGCGGAACACGTTGTTTTTTTCCGCCATGCTCGCATTCGGGTTAAGCATCGCCTCGTATTCACGGACGATGGCATAGTAACTTTCCGCCTGCCTTTCTATCACGACCGTGTCGCCGTCGGGATAGTTGAAGACCACCACATCGTTGCGTTTTATCGGTTTCAACGCCTTGGAACGCATGTAAGGTAGCTTGATGATTTCCGAATAGGATTTCACCTCGGTCTTAGGCAACTTGTTGTGGATGAACGGAATGGCCAACGGCGTTTGCGGTGCGCGGACACCATACGCAACCTTGCTCACGGAAAGGAAGTCGCCAATCATCAAGGAGCTTTCCATGGAGGATGTCGGGATGGTGTATAGTTCGAACCAGCAGGAGCGGATGATGTAGGCGGCGGCCACCGCGAAAATCAGCGCATCTCCCCAGGAACGAGCCGAGGTTTTCTTCGGACGCTCCAAATTCTCCGGCGTGACATACTGCTCTTTCGGTGAGAATCCTAAATACGGCAGGTAAAACGGGAAGAACAGCGTGCCAAGAATCAGCGGCAAGTAGCTGTATTTGTTGAACTGCCGGATGGTCTCCCAAATCATGTAGAAAAACATGAAAATGCCGAGATACGGGATCAGGAACAGCAGCATCCACCACCATTTCCGACCGATGACCACCTTGATCCACAACCATACATTGTAGAACGGAATCAGTGACAGCCACGGCTTCAGCCCTGCTTTCTTGAAAATGCCCCACATCCCGGCCTGCCAGCCGAGGAAGGAGATGATAAGGATGATGATTAATGCGGTTTTTGATATAAACATCTTTTTGAATGGTTATTGGTTATGGGTTATTGGTTATTGAGACAGGGGATTCGTTATATAGTGAATAGTGATCAGTGATTAGAAATACAGAAAGTACCTATCCCCCTCATTATCAATTATCAATTATCAATTAAACATTTCTCAAACGGATACACGCCAGAAGGCTGCGACACCAGCCTTTCGGCGGCGTGGACGGCGCCGCGAGCGAAACCTTCGCGGCTGTGGGCGGTATGGGTGATTTCAATTGTATCTTCGGGAGATTCCCACACGATCTTATGCGTGCCGGGGACTTCGCCCTCGCGGATGGCTGTTATAGGCACCACATTCGTATGGTCACAAGGAGTCAACCGCCAGTCCTGCAGCGAATCGACCTCGCTGACAATATCTTTCGCAAGATGGATGGCGGTGCCACTCGGGGCATCCTTTTTGTGGATGTGGTGGGTTTCCTCCATCGCCACTTGGTATCGATCTTGCGTGTTCATCAGCTTGGCCAGCAGTTTGTTCACTTTGAAAAAAATATTGACCCCGATGCTGAAGTTGGCGCCATAAACCAAACGTCCGTTGTGTGCGGCACAAACCTGGCGCACCTCTTCGAGGCGTTCGTGCCAGCCAGTGGTGCCCACCACAATCGGGACATGTGCCTCGAATGCGCGGAGCATGTTCGGCACCGCGACACCCGGTTCGGAAAAGTCGATGGCAACCTCCGCAGAACGGAATTCGCGGTCAAGACGCTGCCAGTCCGCCTCATTGTCAATGACGGCCACAACTTCGTGCCGCCGTTCTAACAGCACCTTCTCCACGATATGGCCCATTTTCCCGTATCCTAATATTGCGACTTTCATTATTCGATTCCTGCTTCTTGCAATAATTGTATTATTTCCTGGTTTGTTATATTTTCTTTATAGGACTTGTCGTATATTGTTAACAAAGTCACCTCTTGTTGATTTAGTTCAAGTACAACATTAACATGCGAAATGACTCTTGCTCCACCGCGTTTTCTTTTGCCTTTTGAGGTTATTGCGAAACGAATTTTATGAATTCCATGCCCTATAGAAGTTCCCAACGATGGGTTTTCCTTCAGATCAAGAAGAAAACTTTCAAAATCGTCCGCAAATGAAGGATAGCGTTTGGATAGTTTTTTAGATTCACGAGAAAAAGTCGGAGTGACAACGATTCTACAGTTCATAATGTACGAAGTTCATTTAGTAAATCATCGGCAGATTGAAATTCAAGTTGACCTTCCTTATATTGTTTAAATTCGGCAAATGCTTCACGTATGTTTCCAACGACATCTTCTTTGGTCTCGACCTCCTCATCTTTAATGCGGACGAGATCTCTAACATAATTAATCACCTTGCGCATCAACCCCTCGTCTTCTGCAATGGGAGAGATTTCTCGCAACAGTTCGGTTTGTAATTCTACAGCAGTCATACGTCTAATCCTTTGTTTCAAAGTGCAAAAGTACAAAAAACGGACTATTTTTCCAATGCTTTTTTCACAGCCTTCTCGATTTCTTCCCCTCTCAAATCACGGGCTATGATTTTCCCGTCCTTGCCGATGAGCAAGATTTGCGGAATGCCATCAATGCCGTAAGTTTCGGTGGCATTCCGGGTGGCGTCGGTCAGCTGTGTCCACGTCATGCCCAAATCCTTGATTGCTTTGGCCTGTGCCTCGGGCTTGTCCCACACGTTGAGACTGATTACCACAAAGTCCTTGCTACCGTATTGTTCGTGAATTTTCTTGATGTTGGGGATTTCACGGCGACACGGTCCGCACCAGGAAGCCCAGAAGTCAATAAGCGCGACCTTACCGTTGATCACCTTACTCAGCTTTACGGGTTTCTTTGTCTTATAGTCCGTCAAGTTAAGGTCAATAAACGGTTTGCCCGCTGCCGTGTGGCTAACTTTTTCCATCGCCGCCAGTTTCGTCTTAAGAGGCTGATATGTAGTTACCACAGGAGCTGCCCCTTCCAACATTTCCACCACCGACTCATAATTTTCCGCCTCATATTCCAGATAATTCTCCATAACAAGCGCGCCCATGGCATTCGACTTGTTAGCGGTGTAAGTGTCTTTCATCGTGAGAAAGAGCATCGTGGTCCTGTTTTGATACTCCTGCGCCAATTTCTCCCGTTCCTCTCTTGGCTTAGAAATCAACTGATCCAGCTTAGAATAATAGGCGTTGATGGCACTTACCTCATCATTGCACCTTTTGGAAAAGTCATAAAACCGGTCATTAAGCGGCGTTCCAGACAACGAATCGGTCACCAAATCGGCGTAGATATTGCCCGGTTCGCCAACAATGCGCAGGTAATAGTAACTGCGGGCATTGCTGTTTTGAGGATCCGTCTTTAACATACCAACAAACGGTTCCGACACTTCGATGTCCAATGTAAAAACGCTGTCCACTATCTTTGTGGATGCCAGCGACTTGCCGGTGTTCATATTCAGCACTGCGATATTCTTGCCCTGCAGCGCCGGCACGGCAACTCTTCCCGTAATATGGCAATTTTGCGCCGTAACTCCAAACGGGAGCATAAACAGACTAATTATGACGGAAATGAAGCTTAATTTTGTCATTATTATAGTTTTAAAGTTCAAAATTCAAGGTTCAAAGTTCAAGTTTTAAGTTTAAGTTATATGTTTAAGTTTAAGTTTAAGTTATAAGTTTAAGTAATTATTTGAAGCTCAAAGCCACTGAGATGCCGTACGACGGCGAAGTGCTGCCCGGGGTCGGCAACAACATCGGGCTCCAATACAGCGACAAATCATCAGAAACATCAAAGTAGTAGAGGTGCGCATCCACCATGGCATCGATAAAGTTTAGTGTATAGATGAGGGCGGTGGCCGCAAGACTGATTTCCATATTGCGCAACGCCTTCTGATGCATGGAGAGGATGTTCTCGTCATCAGAATTAGCAAGCCCGGGTATCAACAAATCAGTGTGGCCGTCACGACGATTAATAAATTCCCGCTTATACAACAGCATTTCGGATGTGTACTTGTACAAAAAATAGCCGGAAACCTCAAAGAGCCCATAGATTATGGGCACTTTCCAATATTTCTTGTTATAAATCTGCCCGCCACCCGGAATGATGGAATACAGCATCGCGACCGTCGGGCTGTGTTTGGAGACCTTCAGCGAGTCATGTGCTTTCACACGTGAAACCTTCGGTGAGGTAATTTCTTGGGAATAGGAAAACAGACTCATGCAGAGCAAAACAACGACTACAAAAATCCGCTTTTCCAATTTCATTAATATATGTACAATAAATCTTATGAAAGATAACGTTTTTACAATTGAATTATTGCAAAACGTTCAGAATTTGTCTTAACTCCTCATCGGAAGAAAATGATATTTGAATCATTCCTTTTCCCGAAATATCTTTCTTAATGTTCACCTTTGTGCTTAACTTTTTCCCCAAAGCGGTCTGGGCGTTGCGCACTTCATCGGAGAGTGTTATTTTCACCTTCGACTTTTTGTTGCGAGAGCCCTCCAAGGCGGATTTCACCAAAGATTCAGTCTGTCGTACTGAAAGCTGGTCTTTGATAATCTGCTGTACCAATTTGGCTTGTAACGCCTCGTCCTCAACAGGGACCAATGCGCGGGCATGCCCCATGGCGATCTGGTTGTCGCGCACGGCCACCTGCACGGGTGTCGAAAGCTTGAGGAGACGCAAGTAGTTGGAAATGGAAGTGTTGGTTTTCCCTACTTTCACGGCCAGTTCCTCTTGGGTGAAATGACACTCTTCTATGAGCATCTGGTAGCTCAAAGCTATCTCGATGGCATTCAGATCCGCCCGTTGGATGTTTTCAACGAGGGCCATCTGGATGGAAAGGGCATCATCCACGGTGCGCACAAAGGCAGGGATGTCAGTCAATCCCGCCAACTGCGCGGCACGGAAACGACGCTCGCCGGATATAAGCTGGTACTTGCCATTACCTATCGGGCGCACCGTCACTGGCTGAATAAGCCCGTATGTCTTGATAGACTGGGCCAATTCAGCCAGCGACTCTTCGTCGAACCGGGTACGCGGCTGGTAAGGGTTGGCTTCTATCGATTCAATACGGATGTTGGTGTTACCACTCACCACCTGCGAATGCTCGCTGTGTACGGGTATCTCCATACCGCCAAGCATTGCTCCCAATCCGCGTCCTAATGGTTTGTCATTCTTTGGCATAATATTTTGATTCAGATTAATTTTTGTGATTAGTGATTAGTGAATTGTGATTAGAACATTGTACATTATACTGTGTATCCGTTCTTCAGCAGGAATTCCTTGGCGAGGTTCATATAGTTGACGTGACCAACGGATTTGATGTCATATACAGCGATAGGCACCCCATAGCTTGGGGCCTCGCTCAAGCGTACCGTACGGTTGATTACGGTGTCGAACACGATGTCGCGGCAATGGAAACGCACATCCTCATAGACAGCGTTGGAAGACTTGAAGCGGTTCGTGTACATCGTCATCAAGATTCCTTCGATGGAAAGGTCAGGATTCATGTTCGACTGCACGATACGGATGGTGTTGAGCAGTTTGCCGAGTCCCTCAAGGGCGAAATACTCGCACTGCACGGGTATGATGACAGAATCGGCAGCAACAAGTGCGTTAAGGGTGACAAGGCCCAATGACGGCGCACAGTCGATGAAGATAAAGTCGTAATCGTTCTTGACATCCGTGAGTGCGTCTTTCATCCGATATTCGCGGCGGTCGAAAGAAATCATCTCGATTTCGGCACCCACAAGGTGGATAGTGGCCGGCATCAGATAAAGATTGGGAGTTTTGGTTTCCACCACGGCTTCGGAGGCCATCTTACCGTTCACGATGCAGTCGTAGATGCTAATGGTATTATCGTCAGGATAGACGCCCACGCCGCTGGATGCGTTTCCCTGCGGGTCGGCATCAATCAACAGCACACGGAAATCCAGCAGCGCTAACGACGCCGCGAGATTCACAGCGGTGGTTGTCTTCCCCACCCCTCCTTTTTGGTTTACAATGGCTACTACTTTCCCCATTTTTATAATGAAAGATCTATGTCATCAAAGGTGATGCCTAAATCCATGTCATCTTCCGTCTTCTCAAAATTGTCGTTCTCAATGAAGGTGTCTTCGGGAACAATGCCGTTCTCAATGAAATCAATCACACCCGTCAGAGCGTTCTTGAATTTCTCAAAATCTTCCTTGTAGAGGAATATTTTGTGTTTCTCGTAGAAAAAGTTTCCGTTATCAGCGTTAAACTTGCGTTTGCTTTCCGTAATGGTGAGATACATCTCCTCGTTCCTGCTTTTCTTGACATCGAAGAAATAGGTTCTTTTCCCTGCTTTCACTGCGCGCGAGAGGACTTCGTTTTTGTCTTGATTTTCCATAATGTCTAATACTTTTATTGATTCAAATGAGACTGCAAAAGTACGGAAATTTCGTTCACTTTGCCATCTTTTTCAAAAATTATTTTCTTTTTTGTGATTGTTGCTGTTGTTTAAGCATTTGCGCCTGCTGTTTTTGCAATTCTTCCATCTTGAGCTGCCATTTGGATTTCTTGACGGGCTTCTTCATATTCTCCTGCATTTTGGCGCGGAGTTTGTTCTCATCAACCGCGATGCGGAAGATGAACATCTGCAGGAAAGTGACAAGGTTGAAGAGCAGATAGTAGTAGGTAAGAGCGGATGCGAAATTGTTGAACATAAACAAGAACATGATCGGCATCGTATACATCATAATGTTCATCATGCGCTGCTGGTCTTTGTTTCCCTGCGTAGGTGCCATCAACTTGTTGTTCAGCCAAGTATATACAAGCGTGGCGGCGGTCATCAGCAGTGTGAAAAGGCTGACGTGGTCGCCATAGAGCGGAATGCTGCGACCGAAATCCCAAATGGAATCATACGTGGAGAGGTCTTCGGCCCAGAGGAACGACTGTTGGCGCAACTCGTAAGCGGCCGGGAAGAATCTGTACATGGCGATGAGGATAGGCATCTGTAGCAGCATCGGCACGCAACCACCCGCAGGCTTCACACCCGCGCTACGATATAGTTGCATCGTGGCCTGTTGCTTCTTCATCATGTCCTCGTCTTTCGGGTATTTCGCATTAATCGCCTCAATTTCAGGCTTCAAGACGCGCATCTTGGCTGACGACATATACGTCTTGTAACTCACCGGCAACACCACAATCTTGATGAAAATGGTGAGTATCAGGATGATGATTCCGTAGCTCAAACCGTATGCCTCCAACCAGTTGAAAATCGGGATGATGATGAAGCGGTTCACCCAGTGCAGCAAGAAGAACCCCCAGCCAAGCGGAACCTGACGTTCCAACTTCGTGTCATATTCCTTAAGCAGACGATACTGGTTCGGTCCAACGTACATGTACATACCGAAATGGCCTTTGTTCAAATCAGCGATTTCAAAGTCAAGGTCGGCGGCGCAGTCTTTCAGGATGTTACCATGTCCGTCTTCAGGGATCTGCACCGACAGGGAACCCGAAGTGAACGGCACCTCCTTGGACACCAGACAGGTGGTGAAGAACTGCTGCTTGAAGGAGACCCACTTCAACGGGGCGGTAAAATCCTTCTTGTCAGGCTTGCGCTCATCCAAGTTGCCGACATCATCGCTGTTGTCCATATAATATATGGAAGTGATATTCTTCTCATAGTCGAAATTCTTCTCCACACATTTTGGCTGAGCTTCCCACTGCATCGTGAAGGCCCGGCGGTTCGGATAGAGATAAGGCTCCATATTGACGACATTGATTTCATAGTCGAATTTATAGTCGTCATTTGAGAAAGTATAAAGATACTCGATGTAGGATTTTTGGTCGAGGACCTGGCATTTTGCGCTGTCGGTGCCAGCATTGGGATAAAGTCGGAGGGAGAGTTTGTTATGTTGCTGATCCACCACAAGTTCGTCCGTATTAGCCAAAAAATAGCAGTCTCCTGTGGAGATTTCCGACTGGTCGCGGAGCATCAGCTTGATGGCCATGCTGTTGGAGCCGCCTTCGTAAATCACAAGGGGTTGCTTGGCGGAGTCCTTCGGTGTGTAGCGATAGACATCCTTCAGTTCGATTTGTTTGAGATAGCCCCCTTTCTTGCTGAAGAAGTAGTAGGCTTTGGCAGTTTCCACCACATAGTCGCCGTCTTCAGACACTTGTGCGTTAGAGAAACGTTGTGCCGGGGTAAGGGTTTCCATGGCGGGGGCTGCGGCTGGGGCGCCGGTCGTGTCCGACTGGTTGTCCAAGGAGAGTGCCTGTGCGGTTTCCGCCGTCTCTTTCTCAATTTCTTCCAACATCTGCGCTTCTTGCGCTGCTTTCTGCTTCTTCATCTGAGAGGTCTGGTAGAAGCTGAAGCCCAGAAACAGGGCGAAAATCAGCAACAGACCGATAACCGTATTCTTATCCATCTTCCAAATTTAAATTGGCGGCAAAAGTACAAAAAAAACTGTAACCGCCTGCACAATTCAACCCTAAAAAAAAATAAATGAAAATAATAATTTTTATATCTTTGCGCCCTTAAATATTTAGGGTAAAAATTGCAAATTTGGCTATGCAACTATTTGAAATAGAGAATATTTTATTCAACGGAGAATCATTGGATTTCACCGATGAGGACAAAAAAAGGGTTACTGACAGTTTCCAATATCTCAAAGAGTTTTCAAAAGACAAAATTATATACGGAATCACCACTGGTTTTGGACCGATGGCGCAATATCGAGTGAAAGACGAGGATATCCGCGCTTTGCAATACAACATCATCCGCAGTCATTCTTGCGGTGCCGGCGAACCGTTCCCTGAATTGTACGTGAAAGCGGCCATGCTTGCTCGTTTCCACACTTTTGTAAGAGGCAAGTCCGGAGTGGATCCATACGCGCTGGAACTGCTACAGACATTCATCAACAAAGGCATCTTCCCGGTCATTCCGCAGCACGGCAGTGTTGGAGCCTCCGGCGATCTGGTTCAACTGGCACACATGGCATTGACCCTCATCGGCGAAGGTGACGTGTTCTACCAAGGGCAGCGCAAACCTACCGCTGAAGTGATGAAAGAGCTGAACATCGAGCCGCTAAAACCCTCGTTGCGGGAAGGCCTTGCCCTCAACAACGGCACTGCTATGATGACCGGCGTGGGTATTGTAAACCTTCATTTTGCAAAAAAACTGCTTGACTACGCCCTCATCGCTTCCGTAATCATCAATGAAATTGCCGGATCTTACGACGATTTCATGGCCAAAGAACTGAACGACCTCAAAAACCACGAAGGGCAGTCGGCTGTCGCACGCAAAATGCTTGAAGTGGCTGTCGGAGATCACTGCATGCGCAAACGCACCTCCGAAATGTTCCACCACCACGAAGAGAAAGTCTTCACCCACAAGGTGCAACCCTATTATTCGCTGCGTTGTGTGCCACAAATTCTCGGTCCCATTTACGATGCCTACAAGTTCACTGAGAAAATTCTGATTGAGGAATTTAACGCTGTGGACGACAATCCTGTAGTTGATATGGGCACGGCAATGGTATATCACGGCGGAAATTTCCACGGGGACTATGTGTCCTTTGAAATGGACAAGCTCAAAATCGCCACCACCAAAATTGCAGTGCTGATGGAGCGCCAACTCAACTACCTATGCCACGACCGCATCAACGGAATTTTGCCTCCGTTCTTGAACCTGGGCACACTGGGTCTCACCTACGGCATCCAAGCCATGCAGTTCACCGCCTGCTCCACCACCGCAGAGTGCCAGAACCTCTCAAATTCCATGTATGTACACAGCATCCCCAACAACAACGACAATCAGGATGTGGTCAGCATGGGCACCAACTCCGCCATTCTGGCCAAGCGCGTCATTGACAACTGTTACCAGGTGATGGCCATTCACTATATCGCATTGGCACAAGCCGTTGACTGTCTGGAGATTCAAGACAAACTTTCCCCATTCACGAGAAACATCTACGACGAAGTGCGCGCCATCGTGCCGAAATTCATTGAAGACACACCGAAAGACATTGACATTCAAAACATTGAAAATTATTTAAGAACAAAATCCACCAATCTTCTATAGCATAACATTAGTAGCGGGTGGTTACAAACATACAAGAAATTTCGTAATTCATGAGACGAGTAGTTATCACGGGTATGGGAATTTATTCCTGCTTGGGCAAGAATCTGGAGGAGGTTACCCAGTCATTATATACAGGTAAGTCGGGCATCGGCATTGACCCGATGCGCAAAGAGTACGGTTACCGTTCCGCCCTTACCGGCATCGTGGAGCGTCCCGTACTGAAGGGCGTGTTGGACCGCCGATCCAGAGTTTGTCTGGCCGAAGAGGGCGAATACGCCTACATGGCCACCGCCGAGGCATTGCGCAACGCAGGCGTTGACATGGACTATCTGGAAAAGAACGAGGTGGGCGTGCTGTTCGGCAACGATTCTTCCGCAAAGGCCGTTATAGAGGCGCACACCACCGCCATGCAGTATAAGGACACCCAGATGATGGGGTCAGGAGCCATATTTCAGTCAATGAATTCCACTGTTACCATGAACTTGTCCACTATTTTCAAGTTGCGGGGCATCAACATGACCATCAGCGCAGCCTGTGCCAGCGGATCGCACGCCATCGGATTAGGGCTCTTGTTCATCCGTAACGGACTTCAGGACATGATAATATGCGGCGGCGCACAAGAGACCCACTACCTTTCCATGGGCAGTTTCGATGGCATCGGGGCTTTCTCCATCCGCGAGGACGAGCCAACCAAGGCATCACGCCCGTTTGACCGCGACCGCGACGGGCTTGTGCCCGGAGGCGGAGGAGCTGCCGTCATTCTGGAAGACTACGACCACGCCGTAAAGAGAGGCGCACCCATAATTGCCGAAGTTGTCGGCTATGGGTTTTCCTCCAACGGAGCAAACATCTCCCAACCCAGCGACTTGGGCTCCAGCATCGCTATGGAACGCGCTCTCAACGATGCCGGCGTTTCCGCCCAAGACATCGACTACATCAACGCGCACGCCACCTCCACCTTGCAAGGCGACGCGTTCGAGGCCATGGCCCTCGACCATCTCTTCTCCCCTTACCGCACACCTGTCAGCTCCACAAAGTCCATGACAGGGCACGAGTGCTGGATGGCCGGTGCCAGCGAAATTGTCTATTCCAACCTCATGATGCTCAACAGCTTCATCGCCCCTAACCTCAACTTCGAGAACCCCGACGAATACTCCAAGAATTTGAACATCGTCCCCAAAACCATAGAAAAAAACATCAACCTGTATCTCTCCAACTCCTTCGGGTTCGGAGGCACCAACAGCGCATTAGTCATCAAGAAAATTTTATAATTCATATTTGATATGCAAAGAGAAGAAGTAATCAAAACTGTCAACCATTTTTTGGTAGAGGAAATAGAAATCGAAGAAGATTTGTTAAAAGAGGATGCTCTTTTGAAAGAGAATCTGGGCATCGACAGCTTGGACTTCGTCGATATTGTGGTCATCGTGGAGAAAAATTTCGGATTCAAGATCAAGCCCGAAGAGATGAAAGAGGTGAAAACTCTTGGACAATTCTATGATTATATCATGGGCAAAGTAAACTAAAACCTATGGCGGACGGCCGACAATGGCAAGGCAAGACTAAAGGCGGGAAATTCGGACAACGTTTCTTACTTTCTTTTCTGAAACGTTTCCGTGTCACGGCGTTGTACCCCTCGCTTCCATTCATCATCCCCTTCTGCCTTATCTTTGCCCGCAAGCCTAACCGGGCACTGTACCGCTATTTTCACGACATCCACAGGTACGGCAGATGGCGTTCCCTGCGCTCCACCGCACGCAACGCATACAATTTCGGGAAAGTGGTGATTGACAAGTTCGCCATCTGGGCAGGCCGCAGCGACCAGTTCTCCGTTCGGGTGGAACAACCGGAAATTCCTCAACGACTCTTCGAACAGGAAAAAGGAGTCTTGTTTGCGGGATCCCACATCGGAAATTTCGAGCTGCTCGCCACCGCCTTCGAAAAAAATCCCAAGAAAATCAACGTCATCATTTACGGTGGGGAGAGCGAGATGCTCAACCAGCAAAGAACCGCCGTGTTTGGGGAGAACCATGTCAACCTCATCCCTGTCACGGCAGACATGTCGCACCTCTTCACCATCAAGAACGCTCTTGAGAACGGCGAGGTGGTGGCCATCCTGTGCGACCGCCTTTTCGGCAGCCCGAAAAAGAAAACCCTTGATTTTTTAGGGCATCCGGCTGACTTTCCCATCGGACCGTTCCGACTGGCCGCACAAATGGACGTGCCCGTGCTTTCCGTTGCCGTGATGAAGGAGAAAGGACTGTGTTACTCTTGCCACACAACCTTGTTGAACGTGGAACCCAGCCTTACAACAAGCCAAAAATGCGACATCTTGATAGAACAATATGTGAAAAGCCTTGAAAATGTGCTCCAACAATACTCCGAGCAATGGTTCAACCTTTATGATTTCTGGAATCTGGAAAATAATCACAACAGAAAATAACTCAAAATACAATCACTATGAAATTAAAATCTCCGCAAAAGGAAATATACGCCAAAGAACACCACTCTGCTTTACAAGCACAACGTTTAGCACAGGAGATTGCCTTTGGACCCATTGTGTTCCAAGTTTCACGACTGATGGTCAAGTTCGGCATTTTCGAGATGTTGAACGAACACAAAGACGGCTTGACCATGACAGAAATCGCCAATGCCACAAAACTGTCGCTATACGGCACAAAAGTCCTGCTGGAATCTTCTTTGACCATCGGCACTATCCTTCTGCATGACGATCGTTTCTTCCTCTCCAAGACCGGCTGGTTTCTGCTCAACGACGAGTCAGTACGCGTGAACATGGATTTCAACCATGATGTGAACTATCTCGGCATGTTCCGTTTGGAGGAGTCATTGCTCAACGGCAAACCTGAAGGATTGAAAGTGTTCGGAGACTGGCCGACCGTGTATGAAGGGTTGTCGAAACTGCCGCCGCAAGTGCAGAAAAGTTGGTTTGGCTTTGACCATTTCTATTCGGACAATTCTTTCGCGCAAGCATTGGAAATCGTGTTCATGAATCATCCCAAGACACTATTGGACGTTGGGGGCAACACTGGACGCTGGGCCATGCAGTGCGTGAAACACGATGCCGACGTACATGTCACCATCATGGACCTGCCACAGCAGTTAGCCATGATGCGCAAACAAACCAAAGGTCTGGAGGGTGCCGACAGGATCCATGGCCACGGTTGCAACCTGCTCGACCGTACCATACCGTTCCCCACAGGGTTTGACGCCATTTGGATGAGCCAATTTTTGGATTGTTTCTCGGAGGAGGAGGTAACCAGCATTCTCACCCGCGCCGCCAAGTCCATGGACACACAGAGCAAACTGTACATCATGGAAACTTTTTGGGATCTCCAACGCTTCGAAACAGCCTCCTATTGTCTTGCTCAAACCAGCATCTATTTCACCGCCATCGCCAATGGCAACAGCAAAATGTACTATTCCGGCGACATGGCCCGCTGCGTGGAAGAGGCTGGGTTGAAAATTGATGTGCTACACGAAAATCTGGGTGTCGGAGGGCATAGTATCATGGAATGTAGTGTTAAATAATCGCCCTCATGTTTCCTATACCTGCACTTCCATACATCCCTCAACGTCCACCATTTGTACTGGTTGACAATCTGTTATCTTGCAACGAGGAAGAGGTTGTGACCGACTTTCACATCCCGCCGGATCACATTTTGGTGGAAAACGGCTATTTGTCAGAAGCGGGCCTGATCGAAAACGTCGCGCAAACCTGCGCCGCCCGCATCGGATGGGTTAACCGCAACAAACCTATCCCCATTGGCGTGATTGGAGCCGTCAACAACTTCGAACACACGACCCTCCCAGCGGCTGGCGAAACCATAACAACTACCGTCACTGTCATTTCCGCCGTTTTTGAAGCCCTCGTTGTTCATGCGGAAACCCAATGCAACGGGCAACCCGTCGCACATTGCGACATGAAGGTCTTTGTTCGGACAACTAACAGTTAAAAGTAAAAAAATGGCAGACAAAATATTGCAAGTCGAGAAAGAGGTGGATGTCCGTTTCAGCGAAGTGGATTCCATGGGGTTTGTATGGCATGGTAACTACGCCTTATATTTTGAAGATGCCAGAGAACTCTTCGGGCAAACCTATCAGCTTGAATATCTCCGCATGTACGAGTTAGGAGTTTACGCGCCGCTGGTGGAATTAAAATTCAACTACAAGAAGGCCGTACACTACCAAAGCAGAATAAAAGTCAAATGCACCTATCGGAACACAGACTCCGCTAAAATCGTGTTCGACTACGAAATCCGCGATGCGAAAACCGATGAACTAATGGTAACCGGCCACACCGTGCAGGTGTTCCTTGACCGCAATTACAACCTGATTTGGCAAATGCCTGACTTTTATCACAAATGGAAGATTGTAAATGGGATTATCTAAAAATCTCTTCTCTTTTCCACATAACAGTCATACTGCTTTTTTTGTATATTTGCGCCCTCTTTGAAATTAGGTGGTTTATACACGTAAGTATATGATTTACAGCATTGGAGACAGCATAATTTCCCCTCTTGCCATGACAAGTCACGGCAATTATGAAGCTGTATTGCGCGGAGAAAGCCGTCTCCAATACTATGAGCATGCTTTTGGATTGCCTGAACCCTGTTTCATCTCACTCTTCGAGGATGAGCGTCTCAACAATGCGTTCAGTTCCTTAGTGGATTTCGGCATTGAAGGTTACACCAAGATGGAGAAGGCCGCCATTATTGCTGCCAGTCAAGCCATTGAAGAGGCAAACATTGCCGCCGACCGCGACAATGTCATCTTCATCCTTTCCACCACCAAAGGAAATGTTGATCTGTTAGAGCAAAACCCTTACGAACCCGAGCGGCTCTACCTCTGGCGTTCCGCCCAAATTATCGCGGAGTTCTTCGACAACCCTAACACCCCGATTGTTGTCAGCAACGCCTGCATTTCCGGATGTGCCGCACAGATAGCCGCCGCCAACCAACTCCGTTTCGGCGGCTACAAATATGCTGTGGTCATCGGAGCGGAAACGCTTTCCAAATTCGTCATCTCCGGTTTCCAATCGTTCAAAGCCCTTTCCAAGGAACGTTGTATGCCTTTTGACGCAAACCGCAAAGGGCTTAACTTGGGAGAAGCTGCCGCCGCCATCGTATATACTCTTGGCGACGACAATGCCACCCTGCCCGACAACACGCTGATACTACGCGCCGGCGCCATCAACAATGACGCAAACCATATTTCAGGCCCGTCGCGTACCGGCGAGGGACTGCTGCGCGCCATAAACAAGGTTCTGAAAGGTTTTGACCCTGCGCAGATTGCCTTCATCAACGCACACGGCACTGCCACCCCTTATAACGACGACATGGAATCAGTAGCCATCACCCGCGCCAATCTACAAGGCACACCTGTCAACAGCCTGAAAGGCTATTTCGGCCACACACTGGGTGCCGCCGGCGTGCTGGAAACCATCATGGCACACCAAGCCGTCAAAAACCACACAGTTATCGGCACATTAGGCACTAACAACCCGGGCACGGTCAACAAGGTCAACATACCCTTGCAAAACCAGAAAGTGCATGGCAATTCTTTCATGAAACTGATTTCCGGTTTCGGCGGCAGCAACGCAGCGTTGCTCTTCGAAAATTACCGAAACGACAATATGACCATAGAGACGCAAAATTGCACGTCTCTACAACAAACTATAGCACGCACGAATCCCCGGTGCGTTGCCACATGCCAAATCACCAACGACAACGTTGTGACAAATGGGAAGACGCTGGTCACCCGCACAGCACAACACGACACCTGGCTGGCCGACATTTACCATGCCATCGGGATGCAGTACCCCAAATTCTTCAAAATGGACAACCTGTGCAAAACCGGCACTTTGGCGGCAGAAATCCTGCTACATGATGTTGACTTTGACCGCGAAGCTGTCAAACCCGACTGGGCTGTGGTGCTGATGAACAGCGCGTCCTCAATAGATGACGACCGCCACTACCAAACCACTATCCAAGATGCGGACAACTACTACCCAAGCCCAGCTGTGTTCGTCTATACCTTGGCAAACATCGTCACCGGTGAAATTGCCATTCGCCACAAAATCGGCGGGGAAAGTTCATTCTACGTGTTCCCGACTTTTTCAATGGAAACCGCACGACAAATTGTCTGTCAAACCTTTGAAGCAAACCCGGAACTCACCCATATAATCTGTGGGTGGGTGGATTATGATGCGGGAAAATGCTCAGTGGACATGGGGATCTTCATCAAGAGTTAAGAATTAAAAACAAGACAATAACTATAAAATATTTTGAAATGGAAGATTTGATTTTAGAACTGAAAAAAGAAATTATTGAAGTTTTGAATCTGGAAGGGATGACCCCTGCCGACATTGACGAAAACGCACCCTTGTTCGGGGAAGGCCTCGGACTGGATTCCATCGACGCTCTCGAACTGATTGTGCTGATGGAGAAGAACTACGGCATCAAATTGGCCAACGCTGAAGAAGGCAAGGAGATCTTCAAATCTGTCAAAGTGATGGCCAAATACATCAACGAGCATCGGACAAAATAATTTTCCACGAATACATCTGCCATCAACGATTCAGCCCTTTTCCAAAAAGATTTTCTGCTGTTCAGCGACAAAATGGGTCATACAAGCGAGAACTTTTTTGACATGGAAAAACCAGACAACCGAATAGTAATCACTGGAATGGGAATCATCACCTCGTTAGGTGCCGGAAAAGCGGAAACTTTGAAGAAGCTGAAAGCCGGCCAACGGGTTATCGGACCCATTCGTCACATCCAAACCAAGCACAACGACCTGCCATCCGGAGAAGTGGAATACAGTGACGAGCAATTGAAAGAGCTCATCCAATACCATGACGCAGGCATCATCACCCGCACCTCGCTGTTAGGGCGTGTGGCTTTGAGGGAGGCATTGGAAGAGGCTGGCATTGACGCAGCGTATGACAGGCGCATCGCCTTCATTTCCGGCAATACGGTGGGCGGCATGGAGAAAAGCGAACAATACTACTACGACTTTCTCAACAACGACACGCGCAACGATTACATTGCCATGCACGACTGCGGAGCATGTACGGATGTCATGGCCAAAGAGTTTCCCTGCAGAATCGACCTTACCACAACCATATCCACCGCTTGTTCATCGGCGGCCAACGCCATCATTTTGGGTGCGAACCTCATTAAGGAAGGTCGCGTGGACATTGCCGTGGTAGGCGGCACCGAGTGTCTCTCCAAATTCCACATCAACGGATTCAACACGCTGATGATTTTAGACAAGGAGCCGTGTCGGCCGTTCGACGCCAACCGACACGGACTGAACCTGGGAGAAGGTGCAGCCTATCTCGTCTTAGAGACCGAAGAGCACGCCAGACAACGCAACGCACGTGCCATCTGCCGGCTTTCGGGCTATGGCAACGACTGCGACGCTTTCCACCAAACCGCCACTTCACCCAACGGCGAAGGTGCGTTTCTGGCTATGCGGCAAGCTCTTGACAACAGCGGGCTGCAACCTGAAGACATAGACTACATCAATGCGCACGGCACCGGCACCGGCAACAACGACGAATGCGAGGGCATTGCCATGATGCGCATATTCGGTGACCAGATG
This sequence comes from uncultured Bacteroidales bacterium, assembly GCA_946407715.1. The sequence continues at coordinate 29,371 of CAMJPH010000009.1, forward strand.
CCTCCCGTTTCTTCCACAAAATCCTACACCGGCCACACAACCAGCGCCGCCGGCGGAGTGGAGAGCGTCATCTCCATCCTTGCACTCACCCACAATTTCATTCCCGCAAACCTCGGCTACCACTCCCCTATTGAAGACCACAATTTCAGACCCGTGGACCATGTTATCGAAAACGTGGTACTCAAACACATTCTCACAAACTCATTCGGCTTTGGGGGCAACGACTCTTCTTGCATCTTCTCAGCCTTGGACACGGACATTCCGGTTCCTGCACCGCCCGCCGGGGCACACTCGTGCTACATCCAATCCGCAGCCCAAATATCCATCCAGCGACCGATCTCTGACGATTGGTTTTCGGATCCCATCCTTCCCGCTCAAGCATACAACGAGAGTATGGAACCCAACTACAACAACTATTTCTCACCTATGGCGGCACGGCGGATGGGAAGGCTCCTGAAACGTTCACTGGCCACAGCCATAGAAGCTTTAGGTCAGCAGCCCGTTCCCGACGCCATCATCACCGGCACCGGATTGGGATGCATCGCCAACACCGAAAAATTCCTCTCCGCCATGATTGACAATCAAGAGGAATTCCTGCAACCTACGTATTTCATGCAGTCCACACACAACACCATCGGATCGCAAGCGGCTCTGCACCTCAAATGCCATGGTTACAACTGCACCTACTCGCACCGAGGCACATCTTTCGACAGCAGTCTGCTCGATGCTTGCCTTCAGATGCGGACCGGCGCCATCCACAGTGCATTAGTGGGCGGACACGACGAGATGACCACCGATTATTTCAAGATGTTAGGGAAAATCGGATATTGGAAAAACGGGGATATCAGCCCTGACGCACTTCGCAATTCCGGCACTCCAGGATCACTTTCCGGAAGCTGCTCATTAAACATGCTGCTTACTGACGAGTCAGACGAAAACACTCTCTGCAAAATTGCCGGAATGGACATGCTTTACGAACCTTCGATTGACGATCTTTGTGCCACCGCCGGGCACCTGCTGAAAAAAACAGGTATTGCCGTCGGAGACCTTTCCGCTGTTGTTTTGGGGCTGAGTGGCGACCGCGACAACGACCGGGTCTATCTGGAATTCAGCAAATCCTTATGTCCCCAGACCCCTGTTGTCTGGTACAAACACATCTTTGGCGAGTCCTTTTGCGCATCCGCATTCGGTGTTTTGGTTGGCGCGACATGTCTGCACAAGCAAACAATCCCCGCACACCTGCTTTTCCAATCTGACACGAAGACAACAACACCAAAATTCATTTTAGTCCACAACCATTTTCAAAACAAAGACCATTCATTAGTTCTCCTTTCTTCATGTTACTGCTAATTATTCTTATCATCATACAGTCGGTGCTGTTAGTGGCTGCCCAAAGTCTCCTGAAAATCTCCGTGGAGCTCTTCGGCAAGTTCTCCTGGTCTTGGCAATACTTCAAAACCGTGTTCACCACCTGGCAGTTCGCAGCCTCCGGCATCTGCGCGCTGACCGCCATGATCGTGTGGATGTATGTGCTTAAACACTACCCGTTCAGCGTGGCTTACCCGTTGCTATCCATCAGCTACATCATCGGACTGTTGGTTGCCTACTTTTTCTTCCATGAAGCAGTCCCCCTCACCCGCTGGATTGGCGTGGTAATTGTGATGATTGGCGTGTTTCTCATTGTAAAATAAATTGTAATATGAACTACACAAAAAAAATCCTATTCACACTCATCGTTTTCTTCCTCGGCGCACCCTTATTCGCGCAAGAGACGGGCAGCACGGAAATCACCGGCGACAAGAAAACCGCCTTGGTGACCTCCATCGAGAAAGCGCACAAGCAGCTCTCCTCCTTGAGCGCAAATTTCACGCAGGAAAAGACATCCACGCTCTTCACCGAAAAGATAGTCCAAAAAGGAAAACTGAATTACAAGGCTCCCAAACAGTTGCGCTGGGAATATACCTCACCTAAAGCCATGACCGTTATTTTCAGCAACGGCAAAGTGCTGCTGAAAACCGAAAAAGGGACTTCAAGCAATCCGAACAAAATGCTCGGAGAGATGGGAAATATGATTATCAACACCATCAACGGCAGCTTTCTGAAAGAGAATCCCGATTTCAGCACACGCTATTACAAAAACAAAAGCGGCCATTATGTCGTGGTACTTACGCCTGTCAACAAAAAAATCAGAGCCTATTACAAAAACATCTCCATCACCTTGAACAGCAGTACGTTTTTAGCCGACAAAGTGGTGTTGAAGGAAGTGAACGGCGATGCCACAACGATTACGTTTGCGGACAAAAAAACCAACACCACCCTTTCGGATTCCCTGTTCAAATAGCCCACTATCATGTTCCAAGAAAATTTGTTTTCCATTGTTTCTGAAAACAAAACAGACAACCAAGCCGATTTCAAAATCCGGTTGAATGGCGGTCACCCCATCTACACTGGACATTTTCCGAATGACGCCATAACTCCGGGCGTATGCGTTATCCAAATGGCTGTGGATTTGTTCTCCCATACCATGCGGAAGACTCACCATCTGATGAAAGCCAAGAATGTGAAATTTCTTCAAATTATTCGCCCGAACGAACATCCGGAAATCCATTACCGGCTGACATGGGAAAAGACAGAAGAGGAATCTGTTGCAGTAAAAGTGTTGGTGGATGACGGAGCCGTGACTTTTTCAAAAATGAGTTTGCATCTGGGCATGTAATAATGGAAGAAATCAGGAACAAATTAAAGGACTTGGGCATTTGTGTAATCATCCCCACCTACAACAATGCCGGCACCGTCGAACCGGTAATCCATTCTGTATCTGAATATTGCGATGACATATTGGTGGTATGCGACGGGCCTACCGATAGCACAGAAGAAATTGTCCGCCAGTGTGATCCGCCTGTCCGCGTACTGGCCTACCACCCGAACAAAGGCAAGGGCACGGCGTTAGTCACAGGTTTCCGCGAAGCCCTGAAACTCGGGTTCCGCTATGCCATCACGTTAGATTCCGACGGACAGCACTACGCCAACGACATTCCCGCGTTCGCCCAAGCCATCGCGGAACATCCGGATGCCCTGCTCATCGGCAGTCGAGGGCTGAAACACGACAACATGCCGCAAAAGAACACCTTCGCCAACAAGTTTTCCAACTTCTGGTTCACCGTACAGACTGGCAAAAAGTTGCCCGACACGCAAACAGGCTACCGGCTTTATCCCTTGCGAAAAATGGGCAAGATGCGATTGATCACCTCGCGCTACGAGGCTGAACTGGAGATGCTTGTGCGGTCAGCCTGGCATAACATCCCCATCATTCCCATCCCAATCAAAGTCTATTACCCACCACAAGAAGAACGCGTGTCACACTTTCGTCCGGGCAAGGATTTCACCCGCATCAGCATTCTCAACACCTTCTTCTGCTTTGCCGCCATATTGTACGGCTACCCCTCCATGTTCCTCAGAAAAATTTTTGTGCATTTGCAACCTAACACCGCCAACGTGCAATGAAGCAGTTCTTCATCAAAACATACAGATTCTTTGAAGCAAAACCTGTAATGCTTTGGGTAATCCTGTTCGTGATAACCGGATTGTCCATTTTCAGCGCTTCCAAACTGCACTTGGTGGAAGACATCGGCAGTTTTCTGCCCAACAACCGTGATTACAAGAGCATCAATGAGGCATATCAGCATCTCGGCGGCGACAACAAGCTGATTGTCAGCATCGCCATGGCGGACACCACGACGGAGACCGATATGGAACTGCTCTCCTCGGTCGCTGACGAGGTGGCCGACAAATTATTGGAAGTTGACACCACCGGTCTCATCAAACAATTGCGCTATCAAATTGATGACCAAGAGATTACATCTGTAATGGCGTTTGTATTGGACAATCTCCCTTATTTCCTCACCGATGCGGACTACCGCCGTATGGACACCCTTATCACACCGGAGCACATCTCCTCGCAACTCGCCGCCGACCGCCAACTCCTCGCCTCCCCCATCCCCATGATGCGCCCTATGGTGCAATACGACCCGCTTTTCTTCTCCTCCGATGTGCTGAAAGCCTTGTCTGATTTCAAGTTAGACGACAGCTACCAAACCGACAACGACCATATCTTCAACAAAGCCGGAACGGAATCACAGGTCATTATAACCTCCAATTACCCGTTAAGCGAAACCCGATGCAACGGGCAATTGGTCGAACTCATTGACAAAACCATACAAGAGGTGGCACGCCAGCAAGATGGCAAGGTACACATTTCCTGTTTCGGTGCCTCGCAAGTGTCGCTAACCAATTCCAGACAGATCAAAAAGGACAGTTTCATAGCTATTGGTCTGTCGCTTTTACTCATCATCGCCCTTTTGTACTACTACTACCGGAATTTCCGCAGCATTCTGATGATTTTGGTATCTATCTCTTTTGGAGCTCTGTTTGCACTGGGACTTCTGTCGTTGATTAAAAACCCCGTCTCCGTCATCGCCATCGGGGTGGCCTCCATCATTTTGGGCATAGCCATCAACTATCCTATCCATTTTCTGTCACATTTCAAACGGACAGATGATAAAAAGCAGATACTCAGGGACATTGTCAATCCGTTGTTGATTGGGAACATCACCACAGTGGGTGCCTTCCTCAGTCTCCTCTTCATCAGTTCCGACGCCATGAAGGATCTTGGGCTGTTTTCCGCCCTGCTTTTAGCCGGCACGATCCTGTTCGTACTAATCTTCCTCCCGCACCTTACAGGAAAGCATTTCCAAGGCACGAACAGGGAACTCGCCTTCCGTCGGGTGGCCGAGTTCCGCTTTGAAAACATTCCCGGGCTTTTCTGGGTCATCGTGGCGCTGACAGTGGTATTCTACGTCTTCAGCTCGCGCACAACTTTCGACACGGACATGCACCACATCAACTACATGACCAAGGAGCAGCAGGCGGCTTTCGACAAGCTGCGGGCCGAGAGTGACACCTCCGTTCACACGATTTACGCCATAGCGGAGGGAGGAACTCTTGACGAGGCCCTGTCCCGACAAGAGCTACTCCTATGCGCATTGACCCGAAGCGACAGCGTATATCCCTCTGCCATTGTTCGCTACAGCGGCATCGGACGTTTCTTCCCATCCCAAGAGACCCAGCGGCAACGGCTTGAGCAATGGAACACTTTCTGGGAAGGGAAACGTGAAGTCTTTTGCGCTAATCTGGACCAAGCCGCACGGCTAAACGGCTTTAATCCAGAGGCTTTCGTCCCTTGCAAGGAAAACATCCTGCGAACATATACCATCCAAGACAACAGCTTCTTCCAACCCATTCGGGAGCCGTTAGCCTCTAACTACGTATTTCAAGCGGAAGATAAAGTAATAGTCTATAACATACTGAAAGTCAAGAAAGAAAACAGCGAGAATATCGTTAATTTTCTAAACAGGACAGCACCCACCGGCGCTTTCGCATTCACCGACACCTCCATTGCCTCGCTGTTAGTGAATGCCCTTTCCAACGATTTCAATTACGTACTCTACATTTGCGGTTTTATCGTCTTCGCTTTTCTGCTCTTCTCGTTCGGAAGAGTGGAAATAAGCCTCATGGCCTTCCTGCCGCTCTTCATCGCGTGGATTTGGATTTTAGGCATTATGGGAATAACCGGCATCCGCTTCAATATCGTCAACATCATTTTAGCCACCTTCATATTCGGCATGGGTGACGACTATTCCATTTTCGTCACAGAAGGATTGCTCCACGAACGTGCCTACGGGAGGAAGATGCTGGCACAGTTCAAGAACTCCATCATCCTGTCGGCCACCATTATGTTCATCAGCATCGGCATGTTGATTTTCGCCAAGCATCCTGCCATGCGTTCGCTGGCCGAGGTCACCATCATCGGCATGTTCTCAGTGGTACTGATGGCGTACATTGTGCCTCCGGTTGTCTTCAAATGGCTCACCACCAGAAAAGGCAAACCCCGCCGCCAACCCGTCACGCTTGGCAGTCTGTCCAGAAGCGCAATCGGATTCCCGTACTTTTTCGGCGGCGTGCTGGTTATGTCTATCGGAGGTCTCATCTGGTTGAAAATCGGCAAGCGCAATGACGCCAACAAACTGAAATATCACACGTTGCTCCAGAAGTTGCTCTATTCCACCGCACGTACCATACCGAAATCATCATTTACGATTACCAACCCCTTTAGCGAAACCTTTGAAAAACCAGCGGTCATCATCAGCAACCACCAATCCCATTTCGACCTGATGTATTTGCTCATGCTCCATCCCAAAATCATAGCGCTAACCAACGACTGGGCTTGGAACACACCTTTGTACAAGCGCATCGTCAGAAACGCCGACTTCCTTCCTGCCTCCTATGGTATGGACTCCAATTTCCCCAAGATTCAGCAGATGGTTGACAAAGGGTATTCGGTATTAGTGTTCCCTGAAGGTACACGTTCTTTCGACCAAAACATTCTCCGATTCCACCAAGGGGCATTCCTTCTGGCCGACAAACTGGGACTGGACATTCTGCCCATTGTCACGCACGGCATCGGTGACATGTTTCCCAAACACGACACATGCATCCATCGAGGAATCGTCACGATTTCCATCCAAAAACGCATACAGCCTGACAATTGTGATTTCAGGAACGGGAAAAGCACATTAGAAACCAGCAGGCTCTTCCGTCATTATTTCATTGAAGAATATGCCGCCTTAAAAGAACAATGTGAAGATTGCGATTATCTGAAAGATATCGTTTATCACAACTACATATACAAAGGCCGGGAGGTCGAGCGTCAATGTCGCAACAAATTTCATCATATCAATACGTTATGTAATCATCTCAAAGAGCTTCCAAAAGCAGGAAAGCTTTTGTACAAGCATTGCGGCAATGGCGAATTATCCTTGATGACCGCCCTGTTTTGCAAACACATCGAGGTTACCGCATACGATGCGGACTACAACTGCACTACACTGGCGTCCCATTGCATTTCGGTTCCTGAAAACCTGCACTACACTTCCGAACACCCTGACGAATCACAGTATGACTTCATCATTGACGAACAAACCATCCTTCAGTCTCCAACGAAATAATCCAGCATCATGTCCAACAACAAATTCGATATCGCCATACTTGGCACTGGTTTGGGAGGGTTAGTCTGCGGCTACATCCTCAGCAAAAACGGCTACAAGGTTCTTCTGTTAGAAAAAAACGCCCAAATCGGTGGTTGTCTGCAGACGTTCAAGCGTTTCGGCGTGAAATTCGACACAGGGATGCACTATATCGGCAGCATGCTGGAAGGCCAGATTCTTCATCGGCTTTTCTCCTATTTGAAATTAGCCGAAGCGGTCCCCATTAGCCAGTTAGACAAAAACGGATATGACGTTTTTTCCATCAATGGGCAAACCTATCGCTACGCGTCCGGCTATGAGCAGTTCACCGAGACACTATGCGAGAGCTTCCCAAACAACAGCAAAGACATCCGACGGTACGTTCAGCAGTTGAGGGAAATCGCCAGCGCATCGCCACTATACAACCTGCGTAAAGTGGAAGACAACGTGTTCATTGAGGCGGACTATATCAAGACCAGCATCAATGACTTTATCGCCTCTATCACGGACAACACCACACTTCAGAACGTTCTGGCCGGCAACCTGCCCTTGTATGCCGGTGTCAAGGACAAAACCCCGACATACATTCACGCACTTATCAACAATTTCTACATACAGAGTGCGTGGCGCATCATCGGGGGCAGCGACACCATTGCCGCCGCCCTTGCCCGGCACATCCGCGATTTTGGCGGGGAAATCCGCACCAACAGCGAAATTTGCGAGATTGTATGCAACGATGAGAAAGCCACAAGTGTGACACTGAAAAACGGAGAGCAGGTGGAGGCTGATTATTTCATCTCCAATATTCATCCTCAGGCCACCATCAACATGATTCACTCTCATCTCATCAGAAATGTCTATCGGACCCGCATCCTCAACCTGGAGAACACCATATCCAATTTCACCGTGTATATCAAATTCAAGGAACGGGCGACACCCTACCTCAACTACAATTACTATTTCTACGAGAACGAAGATGTATGGACGGCCAACAACCGACGAAAAGGCGACCCGTTGAAAAGCTATCTTTTTATGCACCAATGTGCCGAGAACCACCAACAGTGGGCGCAAAGCGCCGAGATGATAGGCTACATGCACTTTGACGAGGTGAGCCAATGGGCAGACACTCGCATCGGACATAGGGGCGACGACTACACAGCCTTCAAACGAGCCACCGCCGAGCACTATCTCGACGTGTTGGAGCAATCTTTCCCTGGCATACGATCTGCCATCGAGGGGTATGAGACTTCCTCGCCTCTCACCTACCGAGACTACACAGCCACCAAAGACGGCTCCATGTATGGCATTATCCGCGACAAGAGCTTCCCCACGCAAACACTCGTCTCGCAGCGTACGAAAATCCCCAACCTCTTCTTGACAGGGCAGAACATCAACTCGCACGGCATTCTGGGGGTGACCATCGGTGCCGCCCTCACCTGCGCCGAATTTCTGGGACTGAATAAAATCATCGAAGAGATTGAAAACGAATGATGTTTTTTTCTATCTTTGCACTTTTAAATTTTCACCTAAAACATAATCATAAATTTATCGACAGCTAATAGCCAATAGCTAAAAGCAAAAAGCTGAAAATATGAAACTGAAACTCATCTATCCAAAATGGAAAAAGTTACCTGGGCAAACAACCTTTAACCTGCCGCCACACGGCCCTGTAGTCTTTGCCGCCACCCTGCCCGAATACGTTGACGTATCTTTCACGGATGAGAACGTGGAAGAGCTGGACATGGATGAGGCGTGTGATGTGGTGGCCATCTCCATGATGCTGACCACACAGGTGAAACGGGGCTGGGCCATCGCCGACGCATATCGTGCCAAAGGCATCCCTGTGATGTTCGGCGGCATCTCCACCATGCTGCACGCCGAGGAGACCCTACAGCACGCCGACAGTATTTTCTTAGGCGAGTCGGAAGGCCGCCAAGAGCAGGTCTTCCAAGACTTACAGAACGGTTGCCTCAAGAAAGTATATAACTACATGGGGCACCAGCCCGACATCAATTTGGTGGGGCCGGCGCGCCGCGACCTGTACAAACGAGAGCTTTACAACCACAAGGGAGTGCAGATGGTGGATCTTTTCCACGCTTCACGAGGCTGCCGCTTCAGCTGCTACCCCTGCGCCGTGTCATACTTGGGAGGGCGCTGCTTCCGCCCCCGCCCCATCGACAAGACCATCGCCGACTTGGAAAGCATCGACAACAACCGTCTCTTCATCGTGGACAACTCCTTGGCACAGAACAAGCAATGGGAAATGGACCTCTTCCGCGAGATGATTCCCCTGAAGAAAAAATGGATCAGCCATACCATCGAAGACGACCCGGAAGTGCTGGATCTCGCCGCACAAGCCGGCGCATGGTACGTCTATCAGGCCGTATATGACACCTCCGACTACATCAAGGAGCGCGTGAAACGCTACCACGACTACGGCATCGGCGTGGAGGGCACCATCCTGTTCGGATTGGACAACCAAACTGAAGACGACATCCTGCGCCTCATCGACTTCCTGCTGAAGATAGACCTCGATTTGGCCGAGTTCACCATCCTGGCACCGTTCCCGCACACCAAAGCCTACGACGACCTCATGCGGCAGGGCCGTATCTTCGACCACGACTGGGACCATTACAACGCCGGCCAAGTGGTTTACCAACCCAAGCACATGACCCCTGAGCACCTGCAGGAACTTTACGAATACGCCTGGAGTGCCTTCTACCACGATGAGACCCAAGAGGAGAAAATGTTCAAGCTCTTCACCAAGGTCATGCTCCGCGAGATGGAAGACGGCACCTACCGTCCCCGCGACCGCAAACTCGCCAACAAGAGCTTCGGCAAAGACGTGGACCGTTCCAAGAGCCATTTCAACGAATTTTAGCTGTTGGCTGTTTCAATCATATTACGTATAAAATACAAGAAACATACATGAAAGTACCCGAGAAATATTACGATGAGATTTTCCCATTTGCAGGACAATGGGATATGCCCAGCGCATGTGGTCTGAAGATCATCCATAAAAACGGTAAAACCTATATCATCACAACAGAATTGTATCAGGAGAATCCCGGCACCTCCATCACGTATGCGGGCGGATCGCTGATCAAACAGATTTGCGAGCAGAAAAAACTCGACATGCAATCCATCATCTACATCGAATGCAATCCGAACACCAATTCCAAACTCTCTTTTTACGACGAAGAGATGTTTGAAGTGTCGTACGACATTGTGGATAACATGCCGACAAACCTCTCATACCGCCAGCTCAGCAAAGAAGAGATCCAAAACATTGTGGAATAATGCTGTGGAATAATGCGAAGAATACTACACTTCCTATTCTGTCTGCTTCTGGTTTTAGCGGTCAGTGCACAGCCAAAGCCGGTCAAGTTATGGAAAGATGTGCCGGGCATGAAGTCACAGCCCACGAAACTGTATATCTATCCCGCTGACAAGAGCAACAACACTGGCACGGCTGTTGTAATCTTCCCCGGGGGAAGTTACAGTCACACTATGGGCATCGCCACCGAAGGCTTCGGTGTGGCTGAGTGGCTTAACAAACAGGGAATCAATGCTTTCGTGGTAAAATACCGCACCGGCAACCGGGGCTATCATCATCCCGCCATGATTGAGGATGCGCAGTACGCCATCCATTACGTGCGCCAACATGCAAAGGAGTACGGAATTGACCCCAACAAAGTGGGCGCAATGGGCTTCTCGGCTGGCGGACATCTTGTCACCATGACCGGCGCTTTTTCCAAAGACAACTATCTCTCCAAATTGGGTATCAATGACCAAACCTCCCTGAAGCCTGACTTCGTGGCGCCCGTCTATCCGGTGGTCTCCATGAAAGATGGCGTCGCACATAAACGCTCACGCAAAAACCTGCTGACCAAGCACTACACACCAGAACAACAGACCAAATTCTCCATGGAACTGAGCATTCCGCCAGACATGCCGCCCGTGTTCCTCGTAACGGCCAAGGACGACCCGGTGGTGAAATACGAAAACAGCGTGCTGCTGGACCGCAGTCTCAGCAAGGCCCGCATTCCACATAAGTTCCTACTCTATGAGACCGGCGGCCACGGCTATGGCATGGACGAGAAACTCGCCCCTGAAGCCGGAAAATGGAAGTACGATTTCATAAAATGGCTGAAAGAGATCAAAATATTTTAATCCAATTTACCTTTTCAACATGAACTTCATCCCTGAAATAGAATTCCAACCCAAAGCAGTCATCAAAGCTTTTCAAGAAAAAAAAATGAAGGAACAATTAGCTTATCTCAAGGCCAATTCTCCTTATTACCAGAAACTTTTCAATGATTTCAACATTGATATTGACAAATTCGAAAAACTTGAGGACTTGCAACACATCCCGTTTACAGACAAGAAGGACTTACAGCTGCACAATTGGGATTTTCTGTGCGTCCCAAAGGAAAGAATCATCGATTTCATCACAACATCGGGCACCTTAGGCGACCCTGTGACCTTCGCCTGCACAGACCGTGATTTGGAACGTCTTGCGTACAACGAAGCCGTATCGTTCACCTGTGCAGGACTGACTTCCAGCAGCGTGCTACAGCTGATGACCACCATCGACAAACGCTTCATGGCAGGACTGGCCTATTTCCTCGGTCTCAGGAAGATGGGTGCCGGTGTCATTCGCGTGGGCAATGGCATCCCCGAACTGCAATGGGACACCATTGAGCGCATCAAACCCGACACGGTAATGTGCATCCCCTCATTTATCCTCCGCCTTATCGAATACGCGGAAGAGAACGGCATTGAGTACCGGAAGTCATCCATCCGACGGATTATCGGTATTGGCGAGGGTCTTCGCGACCAAAACTTCGAGCTGAACTCATTAGGCCGGAAGATCAAGGAAAAATGGGATGTGGACCTGTTCGCCACTTATTCCTCCACGGAGATGTCAGCCACCTTTTCGGAATGCGAATACGGCTGTGGCGGCCACCACCATCCGGAGCTTTTGATTGTGGAGATAATCGGCGAGGATGACAAGCCCGTGCCAGAGGGCGAAGTGGGCGAGGTGGTCATCACCACCTTGGGCGTGGAAGGAATGCCCCTGCTCCGCTTCCGCACCGGTGATATGGCTTGCATACATCCGGAACCTTGCCTATGCGGAAGACAGACATTCCGCATCAGTCCCATTGTAGGCCGCAAGAACCACATGATCAAGTACAAGGGCACCACCCTCTACCCGCCCGCCATGACCGAGGTGCTGACCAACGCGAATTACGTGGAGAACTACTACATCACAATCGGCACCAACGAGACCACCGAAACCGATGATGTCACCATCACTATAGGATTGCGGCAAGAGCCAGATTTCGATGTGATTAAGGATTTGAAAGACCGTTTCCGCGCCAAAATCCGTGTCGCACCGCAAATCATCATCGCCCCCGTCGAAGAGGTCCGCAAAGTGAACTTCCCCGCAATGAGCCGCAAACCCGTCACTTTCATCGACAACCGCAAACACTAAACCACACAGCCATGTTCGAAGAAACCCGCCCCTATTACGACCATGAGATTCCCGCTGCCATTGCGCGAGTTAGCGCGAACCCTTTTTTCCCTTCCATTGTGAAATATCTGTTTCCCGAAGCGGACATTAATACATTCAAAGAGAATTTTTCCAAAATCAAAACCATTGATGAATTCCAAACCAATGTGATGCTGAAAGCCATCTGGCGCATTGTGCATAAAAGTTGTACAACGTTCACCTGGGAAGGATTTGACCGATTGGACGACCACCATCGCTACATGTTCATCGCCAATCACCGGGATATTCTGCTGGATGCTGCACTCCTGCAAATTGTCTTGAATGCAAATCATATCCAAACATCGGAAATCACCTTTGGAAACAACCTGATGCAAGGCGACCTCGTCATTGACATAGGCAAAATGAACAAGATGTTCCGGATTGTACGGGGCGGCACCGTGCATGATTTCTACCGCAATTCCATGGAAGTGTCCTCTTACATGCGCTACGCTTTGCTGGAAAAAAGGGAATCAGTGTGGATTGCCCAACGCAACGGACGCACCAAGGACGGGAATGACCAGACAGAAAGCGCAGTACTGAAGATGTTTTCTATCAGCAGTCCAAAACCGTTTGTGGAGAATCTCAGTGAGCTTAACATAACACCAGCGGTCATTTCATACGAGTATGAACCCTGCGACTTCATGAAGACGCAGGAGTTATACATTTCCAAATACCAACAATACATCAAGGAACCGGGTGAGGACCTGCGAAGCATATTGCAAGGCATCACCCAATTCAAAGGCCATGTACATCTTGCGGTAACCCCCACCATCACCAAAGAGGAGCTCTACGAATGCGACAAACAAGAAAAAAACATGAAATTTTCCAGTCTTGCCGCCATCATCGACCAGCGCATTCACAATCATTACAAAATATGGAACAACAACTACATAGCTTATGATATATTAAACAACACGCAGCGATATTCGAACCGCTACACATCTGATGAAAAGGAGACGTTTATAAGCTATATGGAAAACGGACTTAAAGGCCTCCGCGGTGAGGCCGACGAGCTTCAGAACCTGTTTCTGAAGATTTACGCCGGTCCTGTCCGGGAGCAATAACATAAAAGGCGGCCAAATTGACCGCCTTCCGTGTCCCCTCAGGGGCAGAACCTGAGTTTATAATATTATCTGTATCAGATACTTATAAAACATCAATCGTTCAAAATCAAATTGTTGTGGGCATT
>CAMJPH010000010.1 GCA_946407715.1 uncultured Bacteroidales bacterium
AAAAGCAGGTACAATTTGATTTGGAAAATACGTACGATTTGATTTGGTGATTATAATTGCTTGTACCTATTCTAAATTGATTTTCGATGCCCTCTACCAAAAGAACGATAATTATTTTATGTCAATAGCCACCCATGATTATCAAAGCATGTTGACATGTAGAAGCCCGAAATTTGGAAGCTATTTGGGTGGAAAATTCAAGTTGAAGATTAATTTTTAACCCATTTCCAATCACGCTTTCCTGTTCCATCTTTACATTGTCTCTTTAATCGGTTCGGTGTGAAGCGTGACGTGTGTTTCCGCGCCGAATCGTTCCTTTAATTTCTGCTCAATGTCGGTAGCCCGGGCGTGTACCGTGTTCAAAGGTAACTCACCGTCCATACGGATATGCGCCTCGATGGCGATGCGGTTGCCGATGCGGCGCGTGCGGAGATTGTGCGGGTCTTGCACGTCAGGAAACGAAGTGAGAATTTCCTCGATCTCGTGCTCCGTCTCTTCCGGCAGGGAACATTCGGTGAGTTCGTTGACACTGTTCTTGAGCAACTCAATGGCCACTTTCACCAACATCGCGCCCACCACGATGGAAGCTATCGGATCCAATACTGTCCAGCGGTTGCCGAGTAGGATGGCTCCGCCGATACCGACAGCCGCCCCAACGGAAGAGAGCGCATCGCTGCGATGATGCCAGGCATTGGCAATAACCGCTTGGGAATCAAGTTGCTTTCCTTTTCGAATGGTGTATTGGTAAATACCCTCCTTTACTATGATGGAAATCAGTGCTGCCCACAAAGCGAGCATACCGGGAGCTTCCAAATCTTTTCCGTTAATCCAGTCGGCCAGTTTCACGGCACCTGAAACGATAATGCCCGTGGCGGCAGCTACCAAAGCAAGTCCAACGAAAAAAGTGGCCAACGTTTCAAACTTTCCGTGCCCATAGTCGTGCGACTTGTCCTGTGGTTTGGCGCTGATGTTCACGAAGGCAAGCACCATCATGTCGGTGATGAAGTCGGACATCGAGTGTGTGGCGTCAGCGATCATCGCCGCACTGTGCCCGACTGTTCCGGCAATGAATTTGAAAGTCATCAGGACAATGTTGCCTACAGAACCCACTAAAGTGACTTTGTAAATCTCTTTCTCTCTTGACATATTTTTGTTTAATGATTTCCGGTCGGATTTAACCACACGCTATAGAGATAATTATTGGCGTTAATATAGTATAGGACATTTTGGAAGATAAAAAACCGTATGATATTATCCGGCAATTGAATGTCAATTTCTTCGATACTCATAGATGAGGATGCGGATGGAAGACTGTAGCTATACAATTTGTTGCCTTTCAGATAAATAATTTTGTCTTTCATCAGTTGCATGGCTTTAACATCAGGAATTGGGATTTTTTTCTCGAAGGTGCCGAAAAAGTCGAACAGGCAGATTCCGTTAGTAGTGTCAAGAAGAGCGATGCGGTGTTCGGGTAACACTTGCATGTCGGCTGGATGAAACTCGTCAGGAAAGGTGATGTGCGTACGGTTGAGGATGTTCAGGCTGAGGTCTGTGATAAGCAAATCTTGGTTGGCCTCATCGTACAATACAATTTTGTTGGGATTGCCCATCGATGCCAGTGAAATGGTCATAAGTGATTTGTCGTACAGGTTCAGTGGATTTCCGATAGGGGATAATTCGTTGTTCAACAGTGTGATAGTGCCGCTTTCGCGATAAAAAACGAGGATTTTGGAGGCGATGCCCGCATCCACCTGCACGATGTTGCCATAGGTGGGCGCACTGTAGTTTAGCGGCTTCGTCCCGTTGGCGGGAAGCATGTTCAGATTGGAGCCATGTGTGAAGAAGACATTCCCCTGAATGTCGGTGGTGATGTTTTCGCAGGGCATGTCAGAAAAAAGTCGCTCCTGGGCGTTGGCGCAACCCAGGGCGACTGTAAAAGTTATGATGATGATGAATCGTTTCAATTTTCAGGTTTCTGGTTTCGGATTGGGTAGAGACGCAAAATTTTGCGTCTCTACATACGTATCATACGTCTCACGTCTAAAACTTGCATCCAATAGTAGCCACTACACTGTGGACTTTGGAGGCATAGTTGCAAGGTTCGCCGTATGCATCATAAAGCCAGTAGGAGTCTTTGCTCATGCGCAGAACGTAGGCGAGGTCGCCGAACACAATCTTTCCCCTGAAACCTAATCCGGCGGAAATGAAATGCGTGGTGTTGTTATACGGGGAATCCGTCATCTTGTACGGGGTGGTTTTCAGCCTGTAGCCGGCGCGCAGGGCGAACCCTTGCGTGATGTTGACTTCGCCGCCCACTCTGATATAGTGTGCGATACCGAATTTCGATCGGATGGCATCGTTTTCATAAACATAGTCGTAGTTGTCATCATACAAAGAGGCCATGCCGTAATCCTGAAATTCGTATTCGGCGGAAATGAACGCTCGCTTGGCAATGAGAAAAGCAGCATCTACATTGAACTTCAGCGGAGTGGTGAGTGTAAAACTGTTATAGTTGCTATAAGAATCTTCGTTGTTCTTACCATTGGAGTAATGGGTTGTCATAGATCTATAGAAGTTGTCTTTAATTTTCCAATAGTAGGTGGGTGTGTGAAAAGCCGCACCGATACGCACAAAATCAGCGGGTTGATAGAGGATGCCAACTTTGAGGTTCACACCAGTCCCCGAATTCCTTTGTTCGGAATAAAGCGTATAATCATTGATTCCGTAGAGGTCGCCTCCTTCAGCAGGAGCCTCAAAGTAAGTGGTGGTCTCTTTGAAGTCGAGGAATGGGAATCCTACCGTAGCACCGAAATATAATTTGTCACCGTAGTTGCCACCGAAACTGAACACCATTTCGTCAATGGCACCGCTGCGTGTCACTACAGCTCGTTGGGCAATATCTTTGTCGCTGAAGAAACTGTAATATTGATTGTTAGTGCCATGGATTGCATCAATCAACCAACTATTCCATGCCAGATAACCATCACCGGTGAGATTATTGGTGTCGATTCCATTAACATGATTTATTACCATGTCCATCAAGGTGTTATGAGTGATGGTATTGGCGCGGAAAGTGTTGTTGTAGTCCATAATCCGGTTGTAACCGAACCCGAACTGCCACGATTTCCATTCGTTGTCGCGATGGATGCTGCGCGACATTACAATGCCAGCTTGCGGAACTGTATATTTGAATTTTTGTGCGGAACTCTTATTGCCATAATAGTAGTTGTCAGTGAAACCAAAATTCAGTGACATCGGGGTGAAACTCACTTCGTAACGTTTAAATAGTCCGATGGCAGCGGGATTTGTGCTTAAAGCTGAAAAATCTCCGCCCGTTGCGCCAAATGCACCGCCGGCACCCATGAATCGCGCCGTCCCTAAATAGTCTGCCTGCGAGAAAGTGAATGCTTCATAATCCCCTTGTGCAGTGGCAAAACTGAAAATGCCCATTATCACGATGATGAATGTTGTTATTTTTTTCATTTCTTTCGATTTTCGATTTTAAAATTGTGTCTTACATCTTAAGTCTATCTTCTTCCGACAGAATGTCCGCCACCGCTGTGGGAGGAACTGGATGAGCTGCTGCGAGATGAGCTGGATGAACTACTGTATGAGGATCTGCTGCTTGAGGGTGAACTGTAGGAAGAGCGGCTTGATGAATTTGAGTAGGAGGGACGACTTGAAGACGTAGAAGGCCGACTCGTTGAAGAGGACGGACGATTGCTCGGAGTGGAATTATACGAGGGTCTGCTGTTGTTAGATGGATCTGAGTAGTTAGGGCGGCTGCTGCTTGAAGGATTGTTGTAGTTGGGACGGTTGCTGGGAGTATTAGAGTTTGATGAAGAGGGTGTATTGTAATTTCTTGGATTTGAGTATGTTGATGAAGCAGGTCTGGTCGTAGTGGCAGGTCTGGTTGTGGTGGTCGGACGGGTGTTCGTTTTGGAGGGGGTCACAACGGTGCGGGTAACAGTACCGCTTGGCTTTGTTGTTGTGGCGGCCGGTTTCGAGGTTGTGGCAGGTGTTACAGTTCGTGATGAAGTGACGGTAGTGGTTGGTTTCGTTGAGCTCGAATTGTTCGGCGTGGTCGGTTTTGCAACCGTGAAATCTGAAGAGGAAGCAGGGGTTCTCGAGGTGCTTACATTGTTGGTGGTAGGTGTAGAAGTATTGGAGTTGATAGGTTGAGCAGTAATATCGGAAGGCTTGTTCACACCAACAGCTTCTGTTCGTGCGCCCGTGACTGTCGGGGTGCTTGGGGTTACTGGGGTTGCTGGAGTTGAGCTGTTGCTGCCGCTATTGTTGAAAGAACTTCCAGTTCCGGTTGTGCCGCTGGCAAGGTTTTCGTAGCGTTGGTTGAAAGATGTCGGTGTTGATGTCACGGAATAGTGGTTGTTGGTTTCTCCGTTGCCGTAGCCATTCCCAGATATTGCACCATGATGTCCGTCAGGGAGCTCGCCCCGATCATCGCCGTTGCCCACCGACGGTCCGATATTGTTACGATGCCCGTAGTAGTAACTATGGTTCTGGTCATGATGGTTGTGGTAATAGTCAATGGGTTCATATCCGCAATGGTGATGATGCCATGGATCGTAGTACGCCCAGCTGGGATAATAAGGACTATACCAACCCCAACCATAATGGAAACCATAGTCATACCAATAAGGAGAGTAGTAGTAAGGACGGTAGTAGTAGCTTGGCCACCACCAGTTATAGCCCATGTAAATGCTTATACCCCAGTTAGATGGATAATAATCGTACCAGTACATGTTGGTGAAATAGGGGTCGTAGTAACTCCACCCTGTATAGTAGTTGTTGTAAAACCGGCGGATGCGGGAACTGTAGCAATAGTCGTAATAATCGTCGGGATCATACGAATAGCTGCCTCCGCTGGAACCGTAGCTCGTGGTTTCGGTGTCTTGTTCATCTGCGACTTCCATATAGGTGGTGATTACTGGTTCTGTGCTGCCTGGATAATAGGTCAGTGTGCGTAGTAAATTGCCGTTTTCATCGGTTTCATAAATGATGGAGTCCGCCTCCACAGTGGCGTTGTTGTTGGCCGTTTGTGCGGGGGTGGATTTCACAGTTGGGGCACTTTTTTCACCCGATGACGAATAAATGTCATCGTAATAGGCGAAATTAGCGGTGGAACAAGCTGCTAACAAGCAGGTTATTGCGCTCGCAAGGATTAAAAATTGTTTCTTCATAGTGTCCTCCTTATCTCTTATTTTTTTATTTTTGCACTTCAATTTTTAATAGACGGCAAAAGTACTAAAAAGTTAATATATATCAGAATTTATGGCAAAAAATTTTTGTACAAGAGATGAGAATTATTCGCAGTGGTATAATGACATTGTGAAGAAAGCGGATTTGGCAGAGAACTCTTCTGTTCGCGGATGCATGGTGATAAAACCATACGGGTATGCTATTTGGGAGAAAATGCAGCGTCAGTTGGACCAGATGTTTAAAGATACAGGTCACTCTAATGCCTATTTCCCGATTTTTATCCCCAAATCGTTCTTCAGTCGTGAGGCCAGCCATGTGGAGGGTTTCGCCAAGGAGTGTGCCGTGGTTACACACTATCGTCTGAAAAACGATCCCAACGGTGGGGGAGTGGTCGTTGATCCGGATGCGAAACTGGAGGAAGAACTCATAGTGCGCCCCACCTCTGAAACCATTATCTGGGATACGTACAAGAATTGGATTCAATCGTATCGAGACCTGCCGATTCTTTGCAACCAGTGGGCGAATGTGGTTCGCTGGGAGATGCGCACCCGCCTTTTCCTCCGTACTGCCGAGTTCTTGTGGCAAGAGGGGCATACTGCCCATGCCACTTGCGAGGAAGCTCTCGAAGAAACCGACAAAATGATCCATGTTTATGCGGATTTTGCGGAGAAACACATGGCCATCCCTGTCATTATGGGCGTGAAATCCCCGAATGAACGCTTCGGCGGCGCCCTCGACACCTATTGTATCGAAGCTTTGATGCAGGATGGCAAGGCATTGCAGGCAGGTACGTCCCACTTCCTCGGTCAGAATTTCGCCAAGGCTTTCGATGTTAAATTCCTTAACCAAAAGAATGAGCTTGAATATGTTTGGGCTACTTCTTGGGGTGTCTCCACTCGTCTCATCGGTGCCCTTATCATGACCCACTCCGATGACAATGGCTTGGTGTTGCCGCCAGTTTTAGCTCCCATCCAAGTGGTCATTGTCCCGATTTACAAGACTGACGAGCAACGCGAACAGATTGCAGCTAAGGCAGATACATTAGTGCAAAAGCTGAAAGCTCTTGGCATCGCAGTCAAGTTTGACAATGACGACACCAAACGTTCCGGTTGGAAATTTAATGAATACGAACTTAAGGGCGTGCCTGTGCGTGTGGCTATCGGACCGAAAGACATGGAGAACAACGAGGCTGAAGTCGCCCGTCGCGACACGATGGAGAAATATAACGTCTCTTTCGACACGTTAGTGGAGCATATTCAGAAACTTTTGGATGAAATCCAACAAAATTTGTTCGATAAAGCACTGAAATTCAGGAAAGAACATACATACAAAGCCGACACTTGGGAAGAATTTGTCGATTTGCTCGACAACAAGCCCGGTTTCGTGTATGCCCATTGGGACGGTACGCCTGAAACGGAGGAAAAAATCAAGGATCTTTGCAAAGCGACCATCCGCTGTATCCCGTTCAACAATCCACAAGAGGAAGGTAAATGCATTCTCACTGGCAAACCGTCACATCAACGTGTGTTGTTTGCAAGAGCGTACTAACTATAACTAAACATAGACCAAGTTTAAGTTCTAAGTCTAAGTCTAAGTCAACATGAACCAACCCGACAAATATGCAGAAGCCCTCGCCGGTTTCCGACGTCTGCTTGAAATCATGGATGAGTTGCGCGAGAAATGCCCATGGGATCGCGTGCAAACGTTCGAAACGTTACGCAACTTGACTGTCGAAGAGACATTTGAGCTGGCGGATGCCATTATGAACAAAGATTACAAAGATATGTGTAAGGAGTTGGGCGATTTGATGCTCCACATTGTCTTTTATTCAAAGGTGGCTTCCGAACAGAACCTTTTTGAAGTGAAAGATGTTCTTAACCAATTGTGTGATAAGCTTATACGGCGTCATCCGCATATCTATGGCGAAGTCAAGGCCGATTCCGCAACTGAAGTACACGAGAATTGGGAGAAGATCAAGTTGAAAACCGAGGGGAATCGTTCCGTGTTGGGAGGCATTCCTTCAGGTATGCCAGCGGTCACCAAGGCTTACCGCATTCAGGATAAGGCGAGTGGTGTCGGGTTTGACTGGGATAATCGTGATCAAGTCTGGGACAAGGTACAAGAGGAACTCTCTGAACTGCAGGTAGAAGTGGCGAAGGCTGACAGGGGTGATGTTTCCGCATGTGTCGAAGAGGAGTTTGGGGATGTGATTTTCGCCCTCATCAATTACGCCCGTTTTCTGCATATTCATCCGGAAGACGCTCTCGAAAAGACTAACCGCAAGTTTATTACTCGTTTTCAACTCCTCGAAAATATGGTTAAGAAAGATGGTCTTTCTCTTCCAGATATGAGTTTGGAAGAAATGGACGTGTATTGGGAGAAGGCCAAGCGAATTAAGAATGAACAATTATGAATTAGCAATGTGTAATAAATTATATATTGTATATATTGTATTATTGTATGTTTTAACGAGTTTGTTGCCATTGTCAATTGCAGCGCAGAAATCCTCAAAGGCAGCACCTTTATGTGAGAAGGCTGGGAAGGCAATCCAGGCGCAGGATTTTGTTAAAGCAATGGATTATCTTAATCAGGCGCAGTCCAAAGATCCCAATTATCCGGACATATATATTATGAAGGGTGATATTTTTAATTTCACTCTTCTGTCAGATTCGGCGATGAGGAATTATCAGCGAGCCATTGATCTGATCGGTGATCCGGATCCGATGCTCTACTACATTGCAGGTAATGAGGGAGCGAAGTGCGGTAATTACGAGTATGCTTTGAATACGCTCCAATTTTTTTTGCAAAAAGGCATTCAGTATCCGGAAATTCTTCCTGATGCACAGAAAACAATCGCTAACTGCAAGTTTGCCATCGAAGCGCTGAAGAATCCTCGGAGTTACGAGCTGGTGAACATGGGTTCTAATATTAATTCCGATTGGGATGAGTATTTGGCGGCCATCACGGCTGATGACGAACAGGTTGTTTTTACAGTGAAACGTCCCCGGGACAAAGGTACCGTGTGTGCATTCTGTTTAAATGAAGAGGATCTTTACTATAGCCGGAAGTCGGTGGGAGAGTGGCTTCCCCGTGAAGAACTCGGCGCACCCGTGAAAACTGGTTACAATGAAGGGGCACAGTGTGTTTCCCCGGATGGAAAGTACCTTCTTTACACGATGTGCGATGCAGATTTCGGGATGGGTAGTTGTGACCTCTATTGGGCGAAGCGTATCGGTGATCGTTGGTCGCGGCCTCGCAACTTCGGTGCGCCGGTGAACACTTCCGCTTGGGAGAGCCAGCCTACCATGGCTGCAGACGGCATGACCATCTATTTCGCGTCTTCCCGTCCTGGCGGTTTCGGCGGAATGGATATTTGGAAGACTACCATGACTGCTGAAGGTGAATTTTCTGTTCCTGAAAACCTTGGCCCCTCTGTCAACACAACAGGTGATGATGCGGCTCCTTTTATCCACAGTGATGGTCGAACGCTCTATTTCGCCTCTAACGGTCGCGTGGGAATGGGTGGCTATGATCTCTATTACAGTTCGTTACAAGCTGATGGCTCTTGGAGCGACCCTGCCAACATGGGTTACCCGATAAACACGCCTGCCGATGAAATCAATATTTTCATCAATGCATTAGGAACGGTGGCATACATCTCCTCCGACAAAGAAGGCGGGTATGGTGGACTCGACCTCTATAGCTTTGAGTTGGATGATCAGTTACGACCAAACCCCGTCACTTATATTAAAGGACATGTACGTGACGCGTTTTCGGGGGAACCGTTGGCCGCTCGTATCGAGATGATAGACTTGAACACCAAACAGTTGCTAACCTCCACGTCTTCCGATGCTCAAACGGGAAGCTATTTGGCTTGTGTGCATACCGGCGGTAATGTTTTGCTCAATGTTTCACATCCCGACTATCCTTTCTATTCTGAGAATTTCCAGATTGAGAAAACCTATACGGAATTATCGCCTTTTCTGAAAGACATTTCCCTTCAGCCTACTGATGTGGGAACTGTGGTAACGTTGAAGAATGTATTCTTTGATTTCGATAAGGCCGAGTTAAAACCGGAATCTTTTGTTGAGTTGGACAAGTTGGTTTCGTACTTGCAGCATAACACGATTCGTATAGAGATTGGCGGTCATACTGATGACCAAGGCTCGGCGGAGTATAACGACCGTTTGTCTGAAAACCGTGCGAAAGCAGTATATGACTATCTGATTCAAAATGGCATCCCCTCTGACAGGCTTGCGTTCAAGGGTTATGGCATGAGGATGCCTGTGGCTGACAATGCTACGGAAGAGGGTAGGGCTGCCAACCGTCGAACTGAGTTCAAGATAATTCGTAATTAATTGTCGGAGTGTGAATTAAGTGTGTTTTCGTTGGCAAATTTCAATATCTTCGACAGAATGTGTTATATCAGTCCGTAGTCGAATCGTCTCTGATTTTTTAATTCTCGACGCGATGTCCGGTCCGGCATCATCAGTCCACATCTCAAAAACCATAGTATGTCTGTTTTGAGAAACAGGAATCGAATAGAGGGAAATGTAACCATCCCTATCCGGGGCTCGTATAATAATGCAAAAAGTATGGTTATATAGGTGGGATTTATGAACAATAAAGTGCCATTTTCCCAGTAAAATAGGGCATAAACGAGGTGTTGATAAAAAAATGTAATTGTTGGTTTTTTTAATTTGCTAATAATCAACAACATGAAATAATATTTGAAAAAAAAAGAAAAAAATAAGATAGATGAGTAAACAATGAAAAAAAAATGTATTTTTGCAGGTTAAAAATTATGTATAGTGTAATGTAATGTATAGTGTTGAAATATAGGCAAAAGAAGCATTTGAAATAAGATAAAATAAATAATATAAATTACAAATTAAACAAAAACAGTATGAAAAAACTATTATCAATTTGCTTTCTAAGCATGCTGCTGGGGCTTTTGAGCTTCGGCGTTAGGGCGCAGAGCGATGGCTGTAAGAGTGGTTTTTGGATTGAGAACCTTCAACCCGATACCATTTACGGCGTTGTGAATATGCCGCCCACGGGCAAATTACCGTTGATTCATACGTTGGGTCAAGGAGTGTTCAATTCCGCGACCAGCGTATATCAAGGTAATGCCACAGTTGGTAATACCGAACTGTACGAGTTGCACTTCTGCAACACGTGTGGTTTGGATCCCAAAACCAAGGTCTCCCTCGACTGGGTGCTTTTGCGCGATGGTGAGGTAGTAAATGACAATCTCTCCGATTATGTGGATTTTGACATTTACACTTTCTACAACCAGCTCAACCAGTATGGTGAGTGCCAGTCTATCCGTTGGTTAGGCGGTAGAGTGAATGATGGATTCGGTTACTGTACTCCAGTGTCGGATTCATACACTCTTCTTGATACTATCCTTGGATTGAACGGACCTTGCCGTGATCCGAACAACTATCCTGGTGCTACGATACCTACCCATGGTACTCCTTACAGCATTCTGTCACATGTCGGACAAATTATCCCGGCTGCTGGTCAGGTCAGCATTTACAGTCAAAATCATGATTTCTTCTATCTTGACTTCTTTGAACAGACCAGAAACTATGTCGTCCTCAAATGGAAACAAGCTGGTAACTATAAATTAGTAATGCGCGTGCGTCAACGCCTCGGCGGTACTGATTGGACTAACGAATATTGGAAAGTGAATGCCGATGGCACACTTTCCCAAACTGATTATGTCGGTGGTCACCAGTCTTGCTGCGGCAACGTCTTGGTAGAGGATACTATCGGTTATCCTATCTTTGGCGAAGATTTCAAGGAAGTGTGTGCTGATGAAAACGCACTGGATCCTTTCACATACGGTCGTCCGCCTTATACGTTCACCGTCACGATGCCTGATACCAATGTCGCTTTTGGCGAATTCAGGGGAGATGCAAGCACGGATTGCTACCATTTCCATACCGACAGTGTGAACCGTTTCCATTTCTTCATTCGTGAGAACCCGCAAGTGCAAGCTCACGACACTACTATTTGCAGATGTGATGACTTCAACCAAAATTCCCTAAACTCATTAGTGACTATCGCTGACACCGCTAACAAGGGTGTTGTTTCAGTTAAACTTGAATGGGCTACTTCTGCCTCTGGTCCGTGGTCTGAGACCACTCCAATTCCGGGTTCCAATGTCGGTACCTATCATTATTATGTTCGTCAGACCAACATCTACAGAACAATAGAGTGTACAGGCCCGGCCGCCCCGATTACTTTGACTATCAAGCAAATTCCTGCTCCGACGGTTACGCCCAACCATTATGATTTCTGTAATGAGGGCAACGAGCTCACCCAGACCCTTACAGCTAATCGTGGCGATGACGACTGCTCCACCACGAGCGTATGGTTCCTTGATGGTGATTCGGTTTATACGGGAGATGCTTATACGGTCAACTTGGCAGCCATCAGACCTGCCACCAATATGGACCATACAGTCACATTCGTCGTTAAGGCTTACAATGCTGCTACCAACTGCTATTCAGTGGCTTCCAGCAATGTGACTATCACGTTCCACCAGACCCCGCAAATCCACCTCAGCTATGAACCTGTTATTTGTCCGAAATCAGACACAGTGGCTTTCACCATGCAGGTTATTTCTGGTCAGACGGAGGCTCCTTACACGGTGCAACAGATTTCTGATTTTACTGCTAACTATAACAGCACGCTGTCTGCCGCACCTTACAATCAACTGACGAAATATGGCAAACCTTTCACCAAGATAACAGATTTTGAGTGTGGTAACACATATCATGTCTATTATACGGTTACGGATGCCAATAATTGTGTTGTGAAAGACACCGCTACTTTTGTAGCTAACGATACTATTTCTCCTGTTGTCACCCCCGCTAGCCAAACCAAGGTTTTGGACCAGTGTAATTTTGAAGGTGAAAATCTTCCTGAGGCGATTACAGATTTGAATGTGTTCCTCCTCCCTGGATTTGGTCATCCGGCTCTTGTCACAGACAACTGTGGTATTGATCACTTCACTCACAAGGATACCACCTATGCTTCAGAGACTGACACTTGTGAGAATATTTTGGTGAGAACCTACACGTTCTATGACTATTGTAACAATACCGCTACATTCACTCAGACGTTCATCGCTCACGACTCTACCGCTCCTTATTTTGCAGGACTGCCCGGCAGACCTCTCTATCAGCGTTTGGAACCGAAGCGCGGTGAAAATTGTACGTTCAACTCTCTTTCCAAGGCTGAGTTCGTTATGGCTTTCCTCGGTAAGGTTCAAGACGATTGCGTAAATTTCGATTATGATTACCTTTATAGCCATGCTGATTTCTATTGGGAGAATTCAACCCGTTTCGGTCATGTGTTAGCATACGATAGCCTTGACATCTTCAGAGAATTTGAAGAAACTGTATGGGTGGACGGCAATAAACAACTGACCGTCGAAGTTGTGGTTTGGGATGACTGCGGTAACACTTCTGATACCTTGGCATTCTACTTCGAACCCGACTCTCTTGTTCTCGAACCCGGCATCACGATTGATCCCGACAGAATCTGTTTGGGCGACACTTCTTATCTGTCTTTCGACTCTACAAAAGTTAGTTATACTCACTATGAGTTGGCACATCCGCTCTCATTTGCATGGGGCAGCGCAGATGCTGACATCAATTTCGATGATCCTACCAATGTGAACACGTTCGTGGTTCCTGGTACTGGCGATAAGACTTATCACGTCAACATGACGGTCAGCGATGCATACGGTTGTACGGTATCTTCTGATTCTGTGGAACTCTATGTCAAGTCCGCTCCGGTGATGAAGATTATCCCTGTGACGGAATATGGTTTGCAACCTCCGTATTGTCCTACCATTGGTACTGTCCACTTGGTGGCTGTGAGTGCTGTGGATTCCACTTTC
This sequence comes from uncultured Bacteroidales bacterium, assembly GCA_946407715.1. The sequence goes on from CAMJPH010000010.1 coordinate 13,139, forward strand.
GTTCCGAATCTCTCATACGTGTGGACTTCCACCCAGAGTTTGGATGTCTCTGCTCGCGGTGATACAACTCGTCTTTATGTGATTCCTGATTCTTGTACTTATATATACGATGCGCAGGTCTTCGTGACTGACACCATTTACGGTTGTACAGCCGAGGCCTCCATCCTTGTTCCTGTTGAGGATCAGGCTCCTCAATATATAGGCGGCCCGCATGCCGATACAGCATACGTTGGACCTGGCTGTGAGATGAAAGTGACTGATTTCACGCACTATGTGACACCTGCCACGATTGACAACATTTGTGGTTGGGGATTCAGCCGCTATACCATTTGGCAGGAACCTGCTGTTGGTACTGTTATTACAGAGGAGACCCCTGTCTATGTTTATATCTTGACTCCTTGTAGTGAAGATACTGTGAAGATTTTGGATAAGTTTAAAAACATTCCTGATAGCAGTAGAATTAGTGTTTTAGCATCCGTTCAACCGTTGGAAGGCTGTTCTCCTGTGACGTTCAATTTCACCGCTACCACAGAAAAGGCTGTTGGTGTGCCGACTTACCAATGGACGAAAGGTACCAGCACTGCAGTGATTTCCAACGCACAGTCATTCTCTCGTACAGAGGTTACGGAAGCAGGTCAGATGGAATCTCACTATACGTTCAATGTTAAGGTGACAGATCCGGTGACCAACTGTACGGCTACAAGCAGCGTCCAAGTTGCTGTTTATGATTCTCTTCCTGTTCCTAACTATGAAGTGTTCCCGAACGATCGTTGTTTGCCTGTTTATAACGGCCTTGTCCGTCTGATTAATGTTCCCCGTGGTTACACATACGAACTGTTTAGCGATGATAATCTGGTTGACGCTATCAGAACGCAAATTCCCGCTCTGGATTCAGAAGTTGATACCACCTCTATCATTTTTGATGAATTGGAAGGTAATCTTGAATATCTTGTGAAGATTACTACGATTCACGGATGTGTGACAAGATTCAACGTCTTTGTTCCCGATTCTGCCAAGAATCCTGTCTTCGTTGACGAAGTCACCCCGCATAATCCTACCTATTGTACTAACAATAACGGATGGATTGAAATTGACAAACAACCTGGTTTCGTCTATTATTTGTTCAAGGCATCTGCTCCTAATGAAGAGATTTTGGAGCCTTACACTAACCTGACTCCTGGTGATTACAATGTTTACAAGTATGATCTCAATACCGATTGTGACACTTTCATGGTTGTTACGATTGGCTCTTCCACCAATGGTCTTGAATTCACGGTTGCCGCTACGCCGAATACGCTTTGCGGTGGCGAGAATTTCAATGGTACACTCACTTTCTCACAGCCGGGTATTCATTATGTGGTTACCAATACCGCTGGTGAAACCTTATATGATGATATGAATGGTGTACTTACTGGTTTGAAAGCTGATACCTATACGGTTTTCGGTACTGATAATACCACTGGTTGTACGCATTATGAGTATCCTGTGATTACGGATTCCACAAGCAATCCTTCTTTCACTGTCGAACCTCATGCTAACCAATATTGTGATAATGCGGCTGGTACTGTTAACGGTCATGTGACGATTACTGCTGCAGGTTCTAATTATACGTATGTATATTATAATGAAGACTCCACCGTTGTTGCAAATATCAATGCTCTTGCTGCTGGTAATTACTTCGTTGTTGCAACTGATGCGAATGGATGTACTACCACTGAGGATTTCTCCATCTCGAATGACACGCATATCGTCACTGCTACAGCTACTTCCACTGTGAATTCAAGTTGTGACAGCTCTATTATGGCTTATAATGGTACAGTTAAGATTAAGATCAACTATTATATTTCTGCTTACCATTATACTGTCATCTTGGAAGGTGTTGACACGGTTGTGAATGCTTCTCTTAATACTACATTCAATAATCTGAATGCCGGTACATATAAGTATATCGTGAGTGATAAGTTTATGTGTGTGGACAGCGGTTTTGTTACCGTTGGACAAGCAGAACTTCCTCCTCTTCAACTCGTTCAGACTCCCAACACGATGTGTGAGGGTACGTTTGACCGTCCGGGTAACGGCACGATCACCGTCCTTCCTCCGTATGACGATGCCGCCAGCGGAAACTTCGCATACGCTTATTTCTATGCACCTAAGGACTCTTTGAAGCAAGGCGATTCATTGCATGTGGACTACCATAATCTCTCCAAGACCATGTATCATTTGGTAGATACTTGCTACTATGTCACCGTTTTGGATCACCGTACTGGATGTAAGGTTTACGACACAATTACCGTTGAACTTGGCCGCGATACGCTCATTATCACCGGCGATCCCACTCCTAACAAGAACTGTATTGCTCCGTTCACCGGTAGCATCCAATGGCATGTCACCTATAAGAGATATGCGTTCGACTATGAACTCTATCCTTACCTTGCTATTCCGGATCCTGGTTACCGCTTCAGCATTGACGGTGGTTTGACTTATCAGACCGACAGCCTGTTTACTGGTCTCCAAGAGGGTGATTACTATGTCACTGTTATTGATACTACCACGGGTTGTGTGACTACGATTGATGCTCCTGTCACCGTCGAGAAGACCCCGAGTGATATTGTTGTTGTTCCTACAGTTAATCACAATCATGCTTGTGATCAAGCTCTGTATGATGGTTCTATTTCAGTTCATGCTACCAGTGAGATGTTCAACCCTGCTGGTTATGAGTTCAGCTTCAATGGTGGTGCTTTCGGATCAGACACCATGTGGACTTCTCTCGGTGCAGGCAGCTACCACATTGTTGCACGTGATACCATTTCAGGATGTGAGGGCTTCGTAGATGTTATTATTGAAACAATAAATGAATGTGTTCCTGTTCCTCATATTGATTCCCGTGACTTCTGCCTTAACGAGGAGGGTGCTACCTTGACGGCTACCGCTACTCTGCCCGACGGCTGTGAGAACAGAGGTTTCAATTATAAGTGGTTCAAAGAGTGTCATGCTGACACTTTGTACGGAAGCACTATTGATGTTGCTACCGATGAGGCAGGATGTTGTTTATACTTCGTAACGGTTACAAGCATTGCAACGGGTTGTACTGCAGTAGATTCCGTGAATGTTTGCGTGTATGCTCCTGGAACTATCACTTACACTGTTGACGGTACTCCTATTACGGGCAACAGATACGACAACTGTGAGAACAAGTCCCTTACGATTGGTGTTGTTCAAAATGGTTGGGTGAATGCTTGGTGGACAATGAACCATACTACAGTTCGTCCGGATGACGAACCTGAATTTGACTTCTTTGTCAATGTACCTGACTCTATTGCAAAATATGCCGACAATCCTTTGAAGTGGAATGTGACTTACGATGTGGATAAATTTGTTACTTTCTGTCTCGATGTGTTTGACATCCATGGTTGTCATGCTCAGGGCAGATTCAACTTGGTTAACCATCCGCTGGTTTATGACACGATCAGAGATACGCTGTGTGAAGTTGTTATCACCGAAGATATGACAGCCAATCTTGAGGCTGCAGAGTTAACTGCTTTAGAGGCTGCTTTGGCTGCCGGTACGATTACCTATCCTTATACGATTACTTATTCAATGACATTCCCGCGTACATTGGCTGAAGGTTGTGACAGCATTGTTACATACGAATACTTGTTCCTTGGTATTCCTGAAATGGTTAATGATGTGGAAGATTCCTACTGCTATGGTGTAACGTTTGGCGATATTAAGTCTCATGTCACCATCACGGGTGCTGTTGAAGAGAGTATCAAATATTATTTAGGCGATGTTGAAATCACTGATCCGAGCTATGTGTTTGCTCACAGTGCTGATCAAGTGATCTTAACAGTTGAATTTAACTCTGGTAAAGAGCAGTGTGGTGAAGTTTATCCTATTTCGTTCTATGTGGATTCTATTCCTGAGTTCATTGATGATTTAACGATAGATACTATGTGTGCAAATGGTCGTCTTCCCATTACGTTGCCTAACTATGAATGCCACCACCATGTTGCCGATTCTTGTCACCTTGATATGATCTTGGTTGACTCTACGGCTACCGAAATGGTTACGTACCTTGGTAAAGACTTAACTGGTGTTTCCTATTTGATCCCGTCTATTCCGATGTCTTACAATGGTAAGTATTTAGGATTCATTGTGAGAAATGAGTGCGGTGCTGATACAGTATTGGCAAAACTCGTTGTTGACACGCTTCCTAAGGGTAAAGTTAATGTGAATGCAATTTGTGCCGGCGAAACTTTGGATGCAAGCTGGGAATTGTTGAATCCTGACGATGTCATTTCGTCTGTTATCGCTACTCCTTACGTTAAGAAAGTTGGTGAGACTGACTTTGCAGAAATGTCCAGTACTGCTGTTGTTGACTACAGTTATAATGGTGCTCTGTTGTACTATGAGTTATTGAGCAATTGCGGTTACTCTCGTACAGACACTGCTGAAATGACTGTTAACAACAAACCTACTATCACGATTGTTGGAAATGATCTGAATGTATGTTATGCTGATTTTGATGCACAATTCTCTGCAAACTTTGGTTATTCGATTACTAATTTGGATGGTTCTGTGATTCTCTATTATGAGCCTGAGATTGATCCTGATGCTGCATCTATTTCTGTTAACAATGTTTTGTCTAACGGTTCCCCGATTACTGCCCATGGTTGGTTGTTATGTGAGGCATCTACTTCCGCTTCTGGTGTTGCTGCCGAATACACCTACACTCCTGTCACTGTTCCTCAAATTAAGGAACTGGCTCTCGCCTCTGAAACTCCTATTATGATTAAGTATTATGCCACGAATGCTTGCGGCTCTGATACTGTTGGACCTTATCCGATTTCTGTTGATAGTCTTCCTGATTTAACTATAACAGCCGGAACGATTTGTCCTGACAAACAAATTTCTGAGGTTGTTACTCACAGTGTTGTTTGGAATTCAGCTCCTGGTAGTATTTCTTATGTGGCTGTTAAAGAAGGTGTTGTTGATTTTGCAGCTTCTTCAACCACCCTGTTTAGCGATCTGCTTGCTTCTTACAATGATGGCGAACTGCTCGTGATTGCTGAGAATGACTGTGGCGCTGATACAGAGCGTGTGGCATTGGCTATCCCAACGTATGTAATTACGCCTGGTTCTGTGGTGCCGGCTTGTACTGGATCTGAATGCAGTCTGTTCATTGAAAACGCTCCTACTATCACGGTTTCTAATATGACTGCTACCGATATGGGTTGGTTCAAGACCACAACTGGTACGCCGAGCGAAACTGATGCAGCCATTACTACTGAGACTGTTGTGGATGAGGTTATTTGGATTTACAAGAAGTGGATCACTTCATGTGAGCAAACCGTTACCTCTTCACCTATGCAGCTCACGCTCCTCACTGCTCCTAAGGTCAATATTGATGACATCAAGATTTGTGCAGGTTCCACGATTGATCTCGCCAACGCGAATTACAATGTCACTGATTTAGTCACAGGTGTTACTGTTGAAGAACCCACTTGGACGATCAACGGCGAAGCATTTGATGCTACTACTGAGTATGGTTATGAGTATAATGGTGCATCTCTTATTGCTACCGCTCAATCAACTTGCGGACCTGTTGCCGATACATCAGTGGTGACAGTTATTCCTTCTCCTGTTGTTGCAGTTACAGGTACGGATGTTTGTGAGTATGATACTGTTAAATTTGTTGCTACTCCTGACACTTATGTTTCATATACTTTCCAATTGGACGATGAAACCCCTGTTACACAAATAGGTAATAATATTTATACTATTAATGAGGGTTTAACTGCAGGTATGCATACGATTAGTGTCACCGCTGTTAGTGAGACTGATGGTATTAGTTGCTCCAGCGCAACAGCAGGCACTGCAATGGTGAAAGTCTCCGATGCTCCTGAATTTATCTTCAAGACAATGGATGGTGTTGAGACTCATAAATTCAGAAGCGAGACTGGCCAAGGTTTGTCTTACATTTGGATGGTTGATACAACCTGTAATGATGATGACAAGCTGGTGTTTGTTGAGTATTATATCTATCATTGTGCCGACACTACTGTTCCTGCTAATGAACGCGTATATCAATTGCTTGATAACGATGAGACTATCAACGATTATATCTGTGTGTTTGAAACAGGATCTGGTTCAGTTAATAGATATAAATGGACAACCAGAAACACATTCTCTTGGAATGCTTTGGATGGTACTGCACTTCCTCCTTTCACAAATTATTACCAAAGCGGTGCTCCTAAACAGCTCACTACAATTCCTGCGACTGCTTCGTATAACCAGTATGGTACCCACTTCCCGTATGGTAACTTAAATTACACTCAAGCTACGAACTATTTCGATGATTTCTGGATGCATTATCTTGTTAATCGTCCTATCAATCAGGATATCACATCCTTTGTCCAATCTGGTGAATATAAGATTGTTTTCAAATTGTATTCTACCACGACCGAAGTGTTGTACAATATTTATTACCGTCGTTTCACGGATTCGGATAGTGTTAATTATGTCCCATGGGTTCCTGGTTCTGACAATCGCGATGTCCAGATTGGTGGTCATGCTTCTCTTGTGGGTAATCCTACGCTTACACTTCTTGCTATTGACTCTATTTCAATTAGCGTTGATGGTGCTCCTGCGGAATGCTCTCCTGTCACCTCGGCTCCGAGTCTTGCACCTGAGTTGACTGTTGACGAGACAGAGGTTGCTCCTGATATGGAAGTTTGGCCGAACCCTGCTCCTGCAGCTACCACCACGCTGAAGGCTCGTGTCCACAATATGAACGGTAATGCTACTGTTACTTTGACGACACTCGGCGGTAAGCAGGTTTATGAAGGCAATGTTTACATTGACAATGACAATTACTATTTCGAGTTCAATGTCAACAGTCTCAGCGTTGGTTCATACGTTATGACCGTTCGCACGGCTGATGCTATTGTCACTAAGAAAGTGATTGTTACGGTCTTAGCACATTAATCTGATAATTGAATAATTCAAGGGAGTTGTGCGCACATCGCGTGCAACTCCCTTTTTTTTGGGTTGAGGGTCAAGGTAATAGGTTTTAGTGTAAAGTTGTTAGAAAATAGGTAATAATCTAAGTTTAGGTCTAAGTCTAAGTCTAAGTTTAAGTCAAAGTCATAGTCCAAGTCCGAAATGCGAAAAGGATTTGTCATACGGTTCATACGGCGGTACGCCGGGCGTTTGGCGGGTGTGTTCCTGTTGAATGTGGGGTATGTTTTGCTCACGATTTTCACGTTTCTGATGATTGAACCGTTTGTGAAACTCCTCTTCTATGGTAACCTTGAGAATTTGAGTCCATTATCTTCCTATATTATTTCCCTCGTTGATAGCGTTGTCTCATTCGGTAATCTACAGCAGTCTATTGCTTTGATTATCGTTTGCGCGGTTGTTCTTTATTTTCTTCGAAACCTCTTAGCCTATTCCTCGCAGTGGGTGATGGCACATGTACACAGTGATTTTCTATTTACGATTCGAAACCGTTTGTACGATAAGATGGTGTCGCTACCGTTGGGCTATTTCACACGGCAGAACAAAGGGGATGCGGTCACGCGGGCAGTAAATGACACGCAAGAGGTGGAATATACGATCTTGGTTTCCATTAAAAAATTCCTTACTGATCCTATTGCTTTGATATGCTATATCGGATTTCTGTTCTATATAGATTATCAGCTAACGTTTTGGGCTGTTTTATTGATGCCGGTTTCGTTTCTGATTGTTGGTTTTTTAGCCTACCTATTGAAACGTTCCTCGAAGACATATCGTCAGCGGTTAGGGGTACTCCTTTCTCATGTGGAAGAGACATTGTCAGGTTTGCGAGTGATATATAGTTTCAATGCACAGGAGCGTGCCTATCGGCGGTTTTCACAACTGAATCAGCAATTCCATCAGAACCAAAAGAAAGTTTATAGGCAGAGTTATTTGGCCAATCCTTTGAGTGAGTTCCTCGGAGTTGTTTCGGTCATGATTGTCTTGGTGATAGGCGGATCTTTGGTGCTGTCGGAGCGCGCATCGCTCTCTCCGGAGTTGTTTATTACTTACATTGCCCTTTTCACCCAGATAATCACTCCGATATCTAACATTTCCTCCGCTTTTTCTGACTATAAGCGTGGCGAGGCTGCGTTGGATCGTGTTCAGGAGTTTCTTTCTGTTGTGGATGCTGTGAGAGATATGCCCGATGCGTTGCCTGTATCTGATCTCAGGGATAATATCGTGTTTCGCGATGTGTCGTTCGCTTATTCCGATACGGAAGTCATCAGCCACTTAAATCTTGAGGTGAAAAAGGGGCAGACGGTGGCTTTTGTCGGACAGTCGGGTGCGGGGAAGAGCACTTTGGCGGACTTGCTGATGCGATTCTACGATCCCACTGAAGGTGAGATTCTGCTTGACGGTGTTCCGGTTAATAAATTCCGGGTGTCAGACTATAGGAGTCTTTTCGCGATTGTGTCGCAGGATGTGATGCTTTTTAACGACACAATTTACAACAACATCATGTTGGGATGTGAGGCGACCATGGAAGAGGTTGTAGAAGCGGCGAAAACGGCCAATATTTACGATTTCGTGATGTCGCTGCCCGATGGGTTCAACCATGTCGTTGGAGACCGCGGAACGGCCCTTTCCGGCGGTCAGCGGCAACGGGTGAGCATTGCCAGGGCGGTGTTGCGTAAAGCACCGATATTGGTGTTGGACGAGGCCACCTCGGCGATGGACACGGAATCGGAGCGGCTGATCCAACAGTCGGTGGAGGAACTTGCCAAGCAACGCACAGTGGTGATGATTGCGCACCGGCTTTCCACGGTTCGAAACGCCGACTGCATCTGCGTCTTGGATGGAGGCCGCATTGCGGAGCAGGGCACTCATGAGGAGCTGATGGCGGCGCGGGGAGCGTACTATCAGTTAGTAATTAGAAATTAGTAATTAGAAATTAGAAATTTCCTTGAGCAGCCCCGGTAAGGGCAAGAACTCGGTAGAAAAAGAAATTTTAAATTTTAAATGTTCATTGTACATTTTACATTGTTAATTGAAAGAATATGGCAAAACATAAATTGGCAAGATTCGCGGAGAACGCGACATTTGGGAATTTGTTCCAACATACGGAATACGACAGGATAGGGGAGGCGTTCCCGTTGCGGGGGCGTTGGCGGGAGGATTATTTCCACAATGACCTGCCGATTGTGTTGGAGTTGGGTTGCGGAAAGGGGGAATACACGATTGCGATGGCGAAGCGGTTTCCCGAGCGAAACTACATCGGCATCGACCGGAAGGGGGCGCGGTTGTGGCGCGGTTGCAAGGATGCGATTGAGCAGGAGTTGGCAAATGTGGCATTCCTTCGCATCACCATCGACCACATAAGCCAATATTTTGCGTCCGGCGAGGTAGATGAGATATGGGTAACGTTTCCGGACCCGCAAATCAAGAAAGAGCGCAAGAGGTTGGTCGGCCCGCATTTCGTCAACGACTATTACCGCCAAATTTGGCCCGCAAACGGCGGTATTTTGCACTTAAAGTCCGACAGCGATTTCTTGTATGAATACCTCCTTGAAACGGCCAAAGAGCAGCGTTGGGGGCTCTTGGAGAATATTCCTGATGTGTATGCTGGTGGTGCGGATCCGTTGCTTACCGAGGTGCAGACGTTCTACGAGAAGATGTGGTTGGCGGAGGGGAAGACGATACACTATGTGCGGTTGAAGGTGTGATGTGTGACTTTTTTGCGATTTGCGATTTGCGATTTACGATGAAGCGAAGAAGGCCTATGAATAGGGTGTCGTGCCGTTTGAGATGCAGCCCGTTAGGGCTGAGGGGGTTGGTAGAGGTAGCGGGTTCATTAGGGTGTTCGCCGCAGGCCGTTAGGCCTGCGGGCAGACGTTTGCGGGAGTCAGACGAGGCGAAGGTGTTTGTTCCAGAAAGTGAATGTGTTGCGGACGTGCGTGCGTTAGGGATTGAAGTGGAAATGTTTTTTGCCTGTTTCGATGGCATAGCATTGGCGGACAATGGTGAGTGTACGGATAATCATCCGTACACACGAGACGGGTGGCAAAAAACATTGGAGCAGAAAGCCCGACGGCGCGGAGGGAGGGGGTTACGTTTCCCAACGCTCGTCCGATAATGGTTGTTCGCGTCGCATGTTGGCGTCGTTTCCTGCCGCGCCGGAACGCCCAAATAATAAAGATTATAGATTATTGGTTATAGGTTATTGAAGATGGTGGGTAGTAATTCCTAAAGTTGCTGTCCGTTATGTATAGTTTTCTAATCACAATTCACCAATCACCAATCACAAAAAAAATGTATTTTTGCGGTCGGAAATTTCAGTTTAAAAATACAATAAAAATCCAAACCAATATGAAAGAAACCGTTTACAGAGCGAAACATGAGGCGTTGGGCGCCAAAATGGAAGAATTTGCCGGCTTTTACATGCCGATTCAGTATGACAGCATCACCAACGAGCACCTTCAGGTGAGAAGCAAGGTGGGTGTGTTCGACGTGTCCCACATGGGTGAGTTTACCGTAAAGGGACCCAAGGCTTTGGCTTTGCTGCAGCACATCACCACGAACGATGTGGCCGCGTTGTTCCCGGGCAAGGTGCAATATTCCTGCTTCCCGAACGGCAAAGGCGGTATCGTCGATGACCTGCTGGTCTATAACCTCCATGACGAGGATTACCTGTTGGTGGTGAACGCTGCCAACATTGACAAGGACTGGGCATGGGTGGTCGAGCAGAACAAGGCTTTCGGTGCCGAGATCGAGAACATCTCCGATGGTATCTCCCAATTGGCAGTTCAGGGTCCTCTGGCTCTCAAGGCCATGCAGAAGCTGACCAGCGCGAACGTGGTGGATATGGAGTACTATACCAACCAAATCATCACCTTCGCCGGCATAGACAACATCCTCTTCTCCACGACTGGTTATACGGGCAGTGGCGGATGCGAGATCTATTTCCCGAACGAGGTGGCCATGAAGATTTGGGATGCCGTGTTCGAGGCAGGTGCTGAGTTCGACATCAAACCGATCGGTTTGGGCGCTCGCGACACGTTGCGCTTGGAGATGGGATTCTGCCTGTACGGTCACGAGATTGACGACACGATTTCTCCGATCGAGGCCGGTCTGGGCTGGATCACGAAGTTCGTGGATGGCAAGGATTTCATTGACCGCAAGTACATGGAAGACCTGAAGGCCAACGGTGTGACCCGCAGAATCGCCGGTTTCGAGCTGATTGACCGCGGTATTCCGAGAAACGGCTACGAGGTGTGCGATGCCGAGGGCAACGTGATCGGCGAAGTGCGTTCCGGCACATTCGGCCCGTCCGTGAACAAGGGTATCGGCACGGCGCTGATCAAGAAAGAGTTCGCGAAGTCCGGCACGGAGATCTTCATCAAGGTGAGAAACCGTCTGCTGAAGGCCGTGACGGTGAAGATGCCTTTCTACACGGCGAAGTAGTCGGCGAATTTAGCGAATTAGGCGAATTAGGCGAATTAGGTGAATTTTTTTGCGGGAATTCGCGGAAAATGCGAAACAGTGCGGAAATCTTTGGGGTTTCTGCACTGTTTCGCATTTATAAGGCTGTGGTCTTGGAGACACCTGTGCGTCTATACATTCAATTATTTTGTATCTTTGCCGCTTAATTACTTTTGAAATGAGAAACGACAATAATAGACGCAGAAACCACCGCAGGAACGACGGTGACGAACCTCAGAAAGAGACCCAAGTGAACGTAAATACAACTGATAACAAGAACGTTGAAGATAAGACGGCGAAGAAGTCGGCTCGCCTGGAACCTACACAAAACGCGACACCGAAAGAGAAGGGAAAAAGCGCGGAAAAAGGACAAAATTTTGGAAAAGGGCAAGAGGCGGAAAAAGGACAAATCACGGGAAAGGGACAAGAGTCGGAAAAAGGACAAAACACAGGAAAGGGGCAAGATACGGACAACAATCATAACCGCAAAGACAACAACCGCCGACGTGAGAAGAACAAAGCCAAAGGCGAGCGGCTGCTGAAAGACCCGACCCTTGACCACTCCGACGATGAGAATGAAGAGGACCGCGAGTATTTCGACACGATGACCGCCGAGGAGTTGGAGGAGGCCACCAAGAGTCTGCGGCGGAAGACCGCTGCCATCGACAAGCAGGATCTTGAAAGCAACGTCCCCTCTCAGGGCGAAGACTGGGAACAATATCTTGACATTGACATTCGCACAGGTGTATCACACGAGGCCGGCAAAATCGCCGCAAACATCTTCCACACCCGCGGTTTGAAAGACCTTCCCAATCCGGAACACGCACACTGCTCGCAATACCAGTACAGTTCCTGTAAGCTGCCCTCCATGAACTGGATGGACAACCTCGAAATCGGGCTCGAACATCTGGAGTTCCCCATCGCCGAGGTGCGTTTCAAAAACAGCCATAAGGATTTCTTCCTGCTACCACCCAACATCAATTTCAAGGTGGGCGACATCGTGGCCGTGGAGGCCAACACCGGCCATGACATCGGCATCATCTCCATGCTCGGTTTACAGGTACAACGGCAGATGCAGGCCAAGCATGTGAAACCGGAGGATGTCACGAAAAAACTCTACCGGCACGCCCGCTACGCTGACATCGAAGAGTGGATCGCCACCGTCGATAAGGAGTACACCACCATGCTCTCTTCGCGCTACACGGCTTGGGACCTGGATTTGAAGATGAAAGTCAACGATGTGGAGTACCAAGGAGACGGCACGAAAGCCATCTTCTACTATTCCGCCGAGGAGCGTGTGGATTTCCGCGAGCTGATCAAGATCCTGGCCGAGCAGTTCCACATCCGTATCGAGATGCGGCAGATTGGTGTGCGCCAAGAGGCAGCCCGTTTGGGTGGCATCGGCTCCTGCGGCCGCGAACTCTGCTGCTCGCAGTGGCTTACCAACTTCCAGTCCGTTTCCACCAACACCGCCCGCACCCAGCAGCTCTCCCTCAACCCGCAGAAGCTCGCCGGAATGTGCGGCAAACTCAAATGCTGCCTCAATTTCGAGCAAGAGACCTACCAACGCGAACTCAAAGAGTTCCCTTCCCCCCACGTGGTGCTGAAAACCCAGAAAGGCAAGGGCATATACAACAAAATTGACATCTTCAAGAAGCTGGTATGGTACGCTTATCAGGACGATCCTAACAACCTCTTCTCCATTCCGCTTGACCGGGTGAAACAGATCATCAAGATGAACGAGCAGGGCAAGATGCCTGAAAACTTAGAAGGTTTCGCCGTCGTCAACCAGAAGAAGATGGAGGAAGGCGGAAACGTCAGTGCCGAAGAACTCAAACACATTGCAGACTCTTAACCCCATGAAACGCATTTCCTTCATCATCGCCTGCGTCGCACTGCTCTTTTGCGGCTGCAACACGAAAACCTACTACAGTGAGGTCAAAACGGTGCCGCACGAGAAATGGGCGGTTGACAAACCGTTGTATTTCAAGATGAACATCGAAGACTCTATGCAGTACTACAACATGTACTTCCTGATCCGCAACACCACCGACTTCGAGACGCAGAATTTCTACGTCTTCATGAGGACGAAGTACCCTGACGGCCACACCGAGCAAGACACGTTAGGGTTCATCCTCTGCGACAAGTTCGGCAACTGGACCGGGCGCGGCCAGGGAAGGCTGAAAGACAACAAGTTCCTGTTCCAACCGAAAGTCCGGTTCCCCTACAACGGCGAGTACATCTTCACCGTCACCCACGGCATGAGAACCGATGTGGTAGAGGGGATTGAGAGTTTCGGGATTGTGCTGGAAAAGTACAAGGAGAATGGGTCTGCAAATTAAAATGAATTTTGCGAAATATGTAATGATACGATAAATACGATGAAAACAAATTATCCAATCATTTCATGGTCAACGAATAATGCGGATGTTACGCCGTCGCAGTCCGGCCGTTCTAATGTTCATGGTTTTTCCGATGATTATTTTTTCAATATATTGAAAAACAGCGGTTTGAGTACCATTTTGCATCGAGACTGCCATTTGGAGGTTCCTTGTCGCGCCATCCCCTACGAACCTGCTATAGCGCTAGTGGACGAGGTCAACAATATCCTCATCGATGTGGAGATTGACGCGCCTTACCACGGTTGGTACCGTTTCCCGATGCATTATACGGAAGGCAAGGATGCGGTGCGCGACCGATACTTCAACGACTGCGGATGGACGGTGGTGCGGTTCACCGAACGGCAGGTACACGAGCAGGCTGATGCTTGCGTGGAGCTGCTCCAGAGGATTGTTGCCACATTGAAAGGGGAAAACGAGGTACTTGACGGAATCGTGCAGCCGGAACAGCGGTGGACACAGAAAGAGGCGGTGGAAATGGAGAAGGAACTGTCTCGAGAGAAGCTCCTAGAGATCCAGTCGTTCGGGCAGCCCGAGTTCCTTCCCGAACTGCGCGAGAAGGTGGCCGAGAACGGTTCCCAGTCCTGCAGATCCGTCCACCCCGACATCGTCTTCAACGAGGCTTCGCACACGTATGCCGACGCCCGCAACCAGACCGGCACGGCAGACTACACCTCCGTGACCACCCTCATCGAGAAATTCTTCCCTTTCTTTGACGAGGAGGCCTACATCGAGCACTTTATGACCGAATCGGGCAAAACCCGCGAAGAGGTTGTCCGGAAGATGCTCGAACCTTCCGAGCGCGGCACCTTCATGCACCAGCAAATCGAATATTTCCTGAAAGGGAAACCGCACGAGGAGAACTTCAAGGAGTTCCAGCTCTTCCGCAAATTCCACGAGGAGCAGATTCTCAGGCGCGGGCTCGAATTTTACGACGCTGAGAAGATCGTCACGCTCCCGCAGTACGGCATCGCCGGCACCGTGGATGCGCTCTTCCGCAAGCCCGACGGAGCCTTCGTGATGGTCGATTGGAAGCGCAGCAAGAACCTCATCATCGACGGCTACCCGAAGAAATACGGCACCGGCCGCGGCCTCTCCATCCTCTCCCACCTCGACAATTCCAGCTACTACCACTACGAGCTCCAACAGAGCTTCTACAAATACATCCTCGAAACCGAATACGGCATGAAGGTCTCCTCCATGATCCTCTGCGTGCTACATCCGGAATACGACCGGTATTACACGATTAAGCTCTCCGACTACCGCAAGGATGAAGTTGAGGAGATGGTGGCGGCGAAGGTTTCAATGTACAATTAACAATGTACAATGTACAACAAAGACGAACAATGTGTAATGTTTTGTCAACAAGACGGTTAATAAGAAACTATCATCTGTTGTCTTGGGAACAAAGCTGAAACAGATTGATAAAACAGACAATTTCTCACATGTGCATTGTTCATTGTACATTCTAATTCTACATTGTAAAAGACATTCCCTGAGTAACCTTGAAGAGGTAACACGCACGAAAAGCATGTAATCCCACGCAAGGCAAAAGCCGTAGTATAAGGTTTTGAGAATACGCTGATAGAAAAATTCAAGTTATCCTGCTGGCGATTCGAAAATAATGTATCGTTTGCCAACGATACGACCACCCACGCTTCCCGTCAGTTCAGCACACCAGAGGCTTATAGAGAACCTTGAATTATGAAATACACCAAAAGACCGCTGACCATTGACGAACAGATTAACCGGATTGAACAAAGGGGGTTGAATTTTATGTCCTACTTTCTGCAAGCAACTATATCGTGGACATTATCAGTCCCGGAAATTCGTTCAAAATGAAATTGGAAGAATTGCTTAAGAATCAGCACAAACTTCTAACAACCAAAGAGATGGGCTTTCCTGATGATTGGAAGGAGCTGCCAGTTTGGAAAGCATAAGGTGTGGGGATAGGCCACGACGCAGGGAAACGGCGTGCCATAGGCACGCTACCACCTTGCACCATTTATCGTTTTTCAGCGCCTCATTATCGTCCTTCATCGAAAACAAAGGCACACCGCAAACACTAAAACGCCCAAAACAAGGGAGATAATCCAATAAAGGGTTCCATTCTCTTCTGACATGTTAGTGCCCAAATACTTGAAATCTTTGAATTCCTTCCGTTTCCAGCTATCTAAATGGGTGCGCATCCACCTCACAAAAGCAACAAGATCCAAATCTTTATGTGCAATGAAATAGTCTCGCGTTTTTAGCCCCAATGTGGGCAAATCCATCCAGCTGAGAGCTTCACACCACTTCACTTTCTGACCGCTGACTCCCAAACAGACCACAAACTCATTCTTATTCAATCCTTTCCAGTAATCACGTTGCTTTTGGGCAACTTCTATCCCCTTTTCAGCCTGAAACAAAAGGATGAATACATGTATCTCGTGCTTCGAACCCATAAATGCGTTAAGCCGTTGCAGTTCGGAATTGGCACGCTCATAATCTCGTGGTTCGGAAAGAACCGCATCATAGAGGATAACCTTTTGATCGTCATAGAAGCTTATACTAGGGTACTCGAAAAGCCCAAGTTTCCGCACTTGCACATTATCAATAAAATTGCTTTTGTACAAAGACTTGGAATAGCGTACAGGGTTCTTATACTTGTGTGTGTAGGTAATGGTTCGGGTATCTAACTCGTTTCCATTCCAGTTGCATCGTTGCCCACCTCCTCCAGAGACACAATTATGATGATAAGTTTCAAAACAGTGCAATGTGGTTTGCCAGCGTTGACACATTTCGCGAAACAGATACTTTGGAATATTTTGCTCCCTGCCCGTGTTCAAATACCACAGCCACTCATCGGGATGCTCCACATACCTAACCTTTTCCTTCGTATAAGAGTTGCCTTTCTCGTCGTATTTTGTCTCTTTCTCAACCACTTTCTCCTTCCATGCATTCAGATGAACCACTTGAACAACATAACCGCTCAGATATTCCTCCGCTCTGGAAAAGAAATAGAACATAACAGCTATGATGCCCTCGGCGAATGCAGTAACCAGCAGATAGACCCACCAATTATCAGGGTCAAGGTTGAAGAAGAACGCAACAACCAGTCCTACTATCGGTATGGCATAAGAGAGATAGTACATTGTCCCGTGTGTTATAACGACAGAACATCATTGTCCACGCGGGTCTGCATCACGTCATTTGTCTTATCGGAGGCGACAACAGTGTATTCTATCGTTTGTTTGTTGGTGATGAAGAATTTGGCGGGCATGTTGTTCAGCAGGGTCTCCCTTTCGCGGATGATGTCAAGCATACGCTGCTGCGATCGCAGGAAATAGATGCGCTGGGCTTCAATAGATTGCATCAAATCCATGTACAAGCTGGTGTTGAAATCGGGATTGGACTCCTGTATCCATTTCATGCCCGATGCAGCATCGTTGGCATAGCGTCCGCTGATCATTTCAGGATAGACCTTTTCAAAAGTCTCCCGGTACTTTTCGGCAACGCCAGCTTTTTCTTTGATGATTTTCCACACCGCATCGTGGATGCTGGTGATGTTCTTGTTCTGCGCCTCCGCCTCCTTTCGAAGTGCCACCTCCCTATTATTGTAAGCGAAGAACATGATTAGCAGGACGACGGCGATAACAATGATGATGGTGATGATAATGTAATTCATATTTTTGTGAATGGTGATTAATGAATTGTGAACTAAGAGATTATCTGTATGCTAGGGGATTGTTTTTTCCACGTCTTTTTTTGTCATTCCTCAACCTCAGTCGGATAAAAGACCTTCAAGAAGCGTCCGTTCAGCATTATCTGCTGGTCTCCAGCATCCAGTACTGTTTCTGTACCGTTCTCTTGGCTGGTCATACTGCTGATCCGAATATGGCGGCCTCTTGTTGGAATGGCTAAAGAAACGCCCTCTTCATCCTCTTCGCAAAGAGACAACGGCTCAATGGGCCAATAATCAACATGGGTGATTTTAATACACCGTGGCCCTTTTCTCGAAAAGGTGGTTGATGAAGTTTTGTATTTGGGATGAGGTGAATGGTTGCTCATATTTTCATTTTTTCAAGATTAAAACCATAATCAAAAAATAAACCGTCAATCTGTTTAAAATCAACTGCTTCTCTTAAAACTCCTGCAATGTAGTTGATGATGACGTAGGTTTGGATAACTTCACGATCGTAAAGCGAGGGCACGTGACGCTCATAGTCAGCCTTTTCGTATGGGTGCTGCGGCGTGCGACACAATTCAAAGTCGAGCAGTTCCAGTGCCCATGTATAATTCTGCTCATGAATGGCGTTATGTAGCACCTCATGGTCGTGCATGATTCGGAGATTGCGTATCAGCATTTCGGCAGCGACAAGATGGTTCTGCCGCCAACCTGATCGATTGTATTGTTGCCACTTGGCCACTTCAGCCTCAATCTGTTCCTTTTCCATAAAGGCGGCATCACTGATGCGATAAGGACACTCCACACTGTATTGAAGCAGGCAGGGCTTCAAATCCACACCTGTTTCTTTTATGTGAATAGAATAATCTAACTCCAGCACACACTCCATCCAGTTGGTTTTGACGCCCAAGGCCTGCACATCCTGACCACAATGGAAATCTCGCAACGCATCCTCTTTGAGCAGCAACCCCTACACGTCCGTGGGCATTTCGGGCGTGTAAAGGAACGAGTACTGCGAATAGCACAACCCGTTCCCCTTGCTTACAATGTAACGACCGTCATCGTGCCGCCCTACAACGAAACTGCGGCCGTGCAAGGGCGTAACAATGTTGACACTCTCAATTCCATCAATATCCTTAAGAAAGGGGAAACGCATCTGGTTTCCCCTTTGTTTTACGACGGAATAAGATATTCTACTGTTCGTTATTTTCTTCATTGTATAAATCTTCCATATTTTGCATAGCTTTTTCTGCCAATTCTTTTAAGGGATAAGTTTTTCCTGTTAACTCATATTGTTTTGTTACCTCATTCCATCTTCCTATACCATACAGTTCTATATCGAGGGGTATAACATTAAACTTTTTCATTTTACGTACTTATTTAAATTAAAAAATCATGGGTGACGAGAACACTTCGTCACCCACATTCATAATGACTAGCTCATACGATAGTTGATACCGCATGTGGTCTCAGACCATTCTGGACATTTGCCCATAGCAATCACGCGGCTCTGTTTTTTCACTTTCAATTCTACTTTCATTTCGGTAAAATTTTAGCGGTTATAGGTGTACTGCGGGAGACACCATTTATCCCATTGTAGCATATTGGCGTCGCAGCATCACCTTGGCCTTCGGCAGTGCCCGTAACGCTTGTACAAATTCTTGTCCGTTGAGAGGATCGAAACCTTCCATCATCTTGTGTGCCAAATTGTAACGTATTTTGGCCATATAGCAACAGTTTTCGGCTGGTTTGCGCCAGTCTCCATGCTCCATCTGACCATGTCCAGGACAAAGATTGCAGTAATCGCAATAGTCATGGCGACCACAGTCTGTGAACTGCTGCAACGAGTGGGTTTGCCATTTTTGTAAGGAATCGTTGTGAGATAAAACATTGGATAAACTGTCGTTCTTCAGATTACCAAACGACAATGGGAAAGCACAACAAGGTTGCAGGTTCCCGTCGGGTGTAATGCAAAAACTAGTCATTCCTGCTCCACAAGCAACATTTTTCAAATTGCGGGGATAACCGCCATAGTTGGGCGCTTCTGGACCCACATATAGCGGAATGTTGTCATCGCGCAGCACCACGTACAGTTGTTCCTCTGTCAGACGGAGCTGGCGGGCACAGATGTCGCCTTCGTTCGAATCGGAAATATTGATTTCGAACTGTGGCTGCGCACCCAATTTGAATGCCAAATCAGCCACCGTATAATAACTGTGCAAGTTTGGCTGCATCACACAACACTTGATATTCATCGGCACGGCCAGTTCGGAAAGACGATTCACCACATTCATGGAACGTTCCCACGAACCGGGTATGCGAGTAATGGCATCATGATCCTCAGCAACACCGCTGTAGATACTCACTCCCACTAACCGTGGATAGTAATCAGCAAGTCGTTCCACATCGTTTACAATGCGTTGCCCATTCGTAAAGACATCAAAGGCTATCTCCTTCTGGTACAAGTAGTCAATAATATCCCAAGCTATCGGCTTGGAGAAAGGGTCACCACCAGAGAGACAGACTTTCACAAGTCCAGCATCGTCAAGTTCATCAATGATACGTTTGTAGTTATGCAGTTGCAATTCCTCTCTGTCGCCTCTATGCGATATTTCATCGTCATTGCGAGTTGCACCGGGGTTATAGCAGTGGATGCACTTTTCGCTACAGTTGTAGGTCAGCTCAAACATCACCGATGTGACTACACCGTCTGCTTCAACAGCTTCGTAGTAGGCTTGTTCAGCGTTGGATGTTTCCATCGGCAATTTTTCTTGGGTGGTTTTCTCCACCGATTGTTGTTTTCGCTTGAAATCAGCCAGTTGCGTACGATAGCGGAGAATATCATCTTTTGTTGGAAGCTTGCTGACGAGCAATCCCAGTTCCACAAAATATTGGAAAAAAGGCTCGACACTCTCTTCGGCGATTCCAGTTGCACGAGACACTTCTTCAATCGATACATTCGCATTGCGTTTTACCTTGAGAACTCGACCAACCACATCGGCAGAGTAGCTATCAAAAAAATAGCTGTAACCAGCGATAAGATTATACATCAACGCCACATGTTTTTCTGCATTGTATCTTCCGCAAGTCCACTCTGGACGAAAATACGTTCTTTCCATAAAGTTTGTTATTCTGCTGATTTTTTGTTTTTTTAAATCCTACCGAAGCAATGACTGCATTTCAGACCTCCATAGGATAGGACAATAATCCTACATCCGTTCGTATCGTTCGGTAATATTGAGGTATCCTTCTTTTCCTTCTTGCGTCATTTGCAATTTTAGCTCAAGTGAAGTATCGGTTATTTCGGTTATTATTCCTCTAAATATCCATGGGGGTGTTGCTGCAGGATAATAGAGGGTGATACCGTCTTTTTCCAAAGACCACGTGGCTTCATGACTGTTTCCCGACGGAAACACGTCTCTGAAAGTTCCATCTGATTTGAATTCTCGTACATAACCCACATCGTTATTTTCCGATTCCACGCCAGATCTACTGACTTGTCGCTCGTATGTGCATTTCCATTTGCCAATGATTTTGTCGCGATACTGGGTTTGATCCGCCTGCTTTGTGTGGCAGGAAATTAATACAACAGCCATAACCAAACAGACTGTTCCAACAATAATTGATGTGATTCTTTTCATTTTTTTATTATTTAATTGGGTTAATAATAAGATTCCTATCTTCCATATTTATTTATTAGCTCTTTCAAACGCTTCAAAGAATCGGTTAAATAATTTTACAACTTTATAAAAAGCATCTTCTTTACCGTAACCTTTTTTTCTGAATCCGCCATAGATCAAAAAAAACACACCTGTTAGTGCTACCGTCATGCCGATGATTGTAAGAAAGTATAAGGTTTCAAAATCACCGAAAGAAACAATAGTCAGAATAACGCCAATAACCGTTATTCCAACACCTATTATAATACTTTTGTCAACTTTTTTTGATTCTTCCCTCTCTATTTCAGCTGCTCGTTGCTCATGCTGTTGCTTGAGAGCCAAATATTCAGCCTCCTGTTTGTTACACCATCGCTGTGTCCTAACTACAGCATCATGGAACAAGGTGTTGTCAACGACAAAACTATACAACGCTTGAAATGAGGCTATTAGCAGTTCCTCATCTTCTTTGGTGCCGCAGATTGCAACAGAACTTCCGTTCTGTTTTATAATTTTAACCTCCAACTTGTTTGCTTTGCAACATTTGAGGAATTGATCGTGTTCAAAAGGAAATGCGGAAAGGCCTTCTCTTGAATCCTTCGCCTGAAGTTTGATGGTCTCATTCCCATCAACAAAGATGAGAACCTCTCTGTTGGGAGAAAACAAATTCCGATACTCATCTTCCCATCCTTTTTCTTTTAACGCACACAACAAATCACTCTCATCATAACAAAAAAGAAATTGATTTTCTTCATTAGTATTGAGACTGGATGCATATACTCCTGGTTTCGCAGTGCCAATCCTTTCACAAAGACTATCAAGTTCATAATTCCCACTCATATAATAATGCGAGACAATCCTCTTTTTCCCATCGTCCTCTTTGATTTGGAAAATCGTATCATAATCCACAACAATCTCTTCTTTCTCGGGCGATACTGAGACGGCAACCTGATTGTTCGGTTCACCACAATTGGGACATGCTTCCGAACTCTTCTTATAATGTGTTCCGCATTCCCGACAGACCACATTGGCGAATTCTGTCACTGGAATTGGTGTCAACTCGTTACCGCAACCCGGGCAACGCTTCGCGTGTGATGAAACTTCTTTTCCGCAATGCGGACATGGGATTAAAGCCATATTCTTTACATTTAATCATTAATAAGTATTGACTTGCTTTTTTTGTTTGCTAAGCTGATTGTCCCAAACACCAACTATTTGGTAATCATCATTTATTATAAAGTGTTTTTCAAGAACAAATATGGAATATTTGGATTCATCCATCCTGTCTAAAGAATAATCCTCAACGATTACAGCTTCAACTCTGCCATCGCTAAGTCGTTCTGTTCTGAAAGTTTCCCAACGAAGAGAACTGTGTTTTCCGTAAACTTTGAAAAAGTCATCATAATTGCGATGATCATCCACCACATAATCCCGGCTTTTCCCGTAAGCAGAATGATATCGCTCAACCGTGGGGGCATACAATTCTTGGAGGGTGGAAAAATCATTATTCACAACCGCATGACTATAGTCTCCTAACAGTTTCCTAATTCTATCATTGTCTGGAAAAGCATCCGAATACAGAATGCTGTTGTCTGTAGAGGCATCATCCGAATAGGTTGGTGATGAATTCAATCTGTCATTTGAATTCTGGGTATTGTCATTTGAAGTGGTTTCTATTTCCTGCTTATAATCAATGCTGGTTTTGTTGTAACGTTTTGTTGGCGAACCGCTATCATCATACAATAGAAAGCAAGCAATCGCCGATATCGCAATCACGATGACAGCAATGAGTCCCCAAAGAACCACTTTACTCTTCTTTTGCACGGGAGCGGTCGGCTTCACATTGCCCGTGTCATGGAGTTCGGATGTGACTTCAACATTTGAGTGATGCTCTTGCGGTAGATTGGTCGGTTGAGGTGGGTCAACAGATGTGGCCGAGAATCCGCTGGCAAGCAAATCCTTTACTGGTGCCCCACAATTGGGGCATTCCAACGCATTGGGGCTGACCCCCCGGCCGCATTCGGGACAATTTGATTAGTGCCATAGTATTCTTTTTTCGTTTGATACAACGAAAAGAGCGCGGGTACAAACAGTCTTGCTTATCCCGTCAACTTAGGCTCTCGCATTGCCTCCTTCCGAGGATAAGCAATGTCGAAGCCCACGCTGTAATGAAATACTATAGGAATACTATGTAAATCATACCCATGAACGTTCATCATCGCGTTATCATGCGGAAGGGTTCTGGAATTTGCGAGATTCAAGTTGACCGCAGCATAACGTTTAACTCAACGTCTTTTCAATATGTCTGTCGCCCGCCCTCGCCCGTAACGGGCTCCGACGTTTGACGCTGCAAATATACTTTTTTTGAAATATGCACGAAAAAAATCTCAGACGTAAGACTTGAAACGTATGACGTATGATTGGGATTCCGCCAATGTCACACGTCTTACGGCTGTTGAAATGTTCATTCGTTGCAAAAAGGACTTCGATTTCTGCGAAATCTTGTTTTGAAAATTAACTATTTATCTTGATTAGTTAAGATAATTTTCACATCAATCTGACAGACAGGGAAATAAATATTTCTCAAAACTCTTGACAAACGGTGTGTTTGCATTGTATATTTGCAGACGGAACGGTTGTCTGTAGAGATGCGCAATTTTGCGCCTCTACGTGCGGGGCGCGGTTGTTGTAAAGACATGCCGGAATTCAAGGAAAAAAAGCGTTTCTTCTCAAGAATTTACCACAAAGATGACGACAATGACATTTATACAAAAAACATTGTTTACGATTTCGTTGAATTGAGTAAATTTGCCGCGCAATTGGAGACGCTTGACATGGGCGACGAGCGCAACCGCATATTCTACATGTTCACCAACGTGGCGTACCTACAGAAAGATGAGGTCAACGCTTTGACACCCATACAGATGCGTTTCTATGAGGAATGTCAAATCACAAATTTCACCGATATGGAAAAACAGGATTATGTCAAAAGTCTGATGGAGTACCCCAGTGTGCATGAGATGGTGGAATGCGAGCGTGCGGAGGCAAAAGAGGAGGGAATACAGATCGGTATTCAGATGGGCATAGAACAAGGCATAGAATAGGGGATGCAGAAAGGTCTTGAACAGGGTCGTCTCGAACTCATCCGAAAACTGCTCGCGGATGGCCTTGATGTAGCTGTCTTGGCGAAGGCAAGCGGTCTGACCGAAGACAAGATTCTCGCAATGCCCCATAACCCATAACCATTACAAAATGACCTTTCTCGACCAACTTTCCGACGCCATTGACATCCAGCAGCAGCGGCAGGATCAGGAATACAACGAGCTGAAGGAACGGCCGTTGCGCGAGCGCGTGAGCAGGGGTTACACGATGACCAACCTGCACGCGGAGTTCGAATTCTACGACGGGGCGCCGACACGCTTCGTGCCCGCTTCGATCGGCACTATACGATTAAGTTATCCGACTACCGCATGGACGATGTCGAAGAGACGGTGGCGGCGAAGTCAACAGTTGGCAGTTGGCGAGAAACATTGACAAGAAAGCTTTCAAGCTGCTGGAGAAGCAACACGCACGGAGTGTGAGTAATCTCTACAAAGTGGAAAACACGATTTTCACAGGGTTTTCCCATTCTCCCATCAACGCCTTGAACGCTTTTGCGCTCTTGGCTGTAACCCAATCGAAAGGCAGGCTGAGCTGGCGGGTGATGGTCACCGTCTGACCGTCTATCTGTATGTCAATCAGTAGTTTGGCCTTCTCAACGGAGATTTCTTTATGCACGGGTTTCGTCAGGATGCGAACGTTGGCGGGTAATTTGACAGAATAGGTGTATTTTTCAACAGCCCCATCCGTGCACACATCGTATTGCCGGTCGTTATGGATGTTCACAGAGCGGACTTGTGTGCCGTAGTTGCCGTCATCAATAGTCAGCTCGTAGTATTTGCTGGCAAGTTGGGAGACAGACACTTTCGCAACTTCGATTTCCTGTGGACGCAAAGTTTCCGTCAGAGGGGACTCTACATTCTTTCGTTTCACTGCTACCTGCGGGTTGTTCCAGTTTTCACTTTCGATGGTGATGTCGGCAGCCACATCCACGTTGATATCAATCTTCTCTTGAGCCCATTGTTGACCGTTCAAATCGATGAATGAATACTTGGGGTGAAGCACATGGAGGCTCAAATCCTCGATTTCATTTGCCGAAATGTAATAGTATCTTTCTCCCACTTTTACATATATCATAGTGGCCGGATTCTTGGCTAATGTTTCAGTGATGAAGACCAATTGTGCGTCATAACCCAAACTTTGCAACACACCCGCCAACAGGATGTTCTTTTCGATCGGCAACGCGCAGTTGCTCTCCCACACCTGTTGCGGCGAGGCAAACATATAGTTCAACACGCTGGCATCCAGATGATTGGTCTGGATATTGTCGTGGATGTAATCCCTGACTGACAAAACCTTGTCCATATCGGTCATCTCTTTCGTGAATCGACCCATGAAGAAGTCTGTAATCTTCTGATTGCTAAATTTTTGCATAGCATTTTGCCGGGCGATTTTGCCGATGATATAATGCGGTTCATCCATGGTGTAAAACGTGACGGCCTTATAATCACCAGGGAAAATGTACTCATCCGTAGGATATTCTGGCAGATTGGTGAAGGTCATTACGGTGGTTTTCATCCCTTTGTCGGTGCTCTCGGTTTCCGTGTAGGAAAGTTTTCCGTTCAACACAAATTTCGCGGGCTTGTAGTCCGGCGAGGTCACGTTGACCACGTATTTTTCCACCGGCACCTCCTCCTGCAAATCAACCTTTTCTAACAGTTCCTGGAAGAAGAAGTTCTTGGAGCGGATGGTGTAGTCAAGGACGATGACGGCGTCGTACTCCAGCGCCGTGTGCGTCACCACCATCGTGCGGATGCCGTTGAGCCGCTCGCATTTGGTGCAACCCTCCGGAAGCATCGGGTTGAAGGCGTTTTCGGGGGTCTCCACCTTGCTGCCGTCCTTGCGAATGGTGTAGGCCTCGTTGATGATGAGCTCCTGGAAATCAGGATTGTAGGTGATGAACGTCTCCCCGAAATGGTCGAACGTCATCCGCGTGAAAATCTGCAGCTCCGTGCGCTTGCGGAACTCGGTCGAACCGTCCGTGTTCAACGTGTAACTCTCGGAAATGAGTTTATAGACGGCGTCCTTTTCGGGGGCCTTGGCCATGACAGTTGACATGGCGCATATTGCGATGATTACGAGTATGTATCTTTTCATTTTTTGTTTATTTTTGTCGTTATTGCTGCTTCCGCAGTCAGGAGCAGTCTCCTATGTCAACCCACACACTGCGCTGCGCTTGTGTGGGGTTATTAGCGCTTCGCGCGTCTTGTCTTACCCCCCTGCCCTTCGGGCATCCCCCCTAAAGGGGGGAATGGTGCTTCGACTGAGACATTTTCGTTTAACTGCTAACTGCTAACTACAAACTGCTAACTACTTGACGAACACCACGGGATTCCCCATGTACCCTTGCTGGCACTGCACCGCTTTGCGGAACGCGGGCCATTCGGAGGCGTCATAGACGCGCTTGCCGAGGGAGATGGTTTCGTTGAACGTCACCATGTTGTAGCCGATGGTGTAACCGCCTTTGAACGAGATGCTTGGTGTGACGAATTGTCGTGCTTCGGGCGCGCTCACGCGGGTGTAGCCCGACGGCACCTTCATTGTTTCGCTGATGGCGACGTAGCGGGAGCAGCGGTCGGTGAAGGGGTAGTCGCGCTTTTCGAGCCGCGTGTCGTAGTAGAGGTGGCGCATGGCGAAGGTGTAGAAGCCGTTGGCGAGGAATGGTGTGGCGACGACCTCGTTGTCGGTAACGACCGCGTAATCAAGAATTTCGAACGTGTACGTAATCTTTACCGGCTGCTTGAGGTAGTCGTCTTCGCTGGTGTATTTCACGCTCTTGAGCTTCGCGTTGGGGTACTCTTGGTAGAACATCTCCTCCACGCTGCGCTGCCATTCCGTGCGGAAGCCGTAGAAGACGCCGCGCACGGTGCGGTCGCTCTGCCGGTCGGCGGTGATGGTGACAGTGCCCTTCAGCGTGCCGTTCTTGGTGACCTGCGTGTTGGCTGTCATCTTGACGTAGTGGTTTTTCGGATCGGAAACGGGCGTGAGTCCCAACTTCGCGCCGTTGGGGAGTCCCATGAGGTAGT